>NZ_LWGL01000041.1 GCF_001722485.1 Cellulosimicrobium cellulans
GACGGCGCCCGCCGCCGCGTCCGCGCCGTCGCGGCCCGGCGAGGAGATGGTCACGGGCTGACGCGCCGGGGCCGCGCCGGGTCGCCCCGGCGCGGCCCTCGCGTCGCTCGCGTCGCTCGCGTCGCTCAGCGAGCGAGTCGGGCAGGCGCTTCGACGGTTCGGGATCGACTCATCGATCGAACAACGCGACGAATATCTTGAATATCGAGCGATCGCCATCGATGATCGCTGCATGAGTCGCATCGTCTTCACCGTGCTCACGCTGCTGATCTTCGGCGGGATCGCCATCGGCCTGTTCGCCCAGGCCGTGATCCTGCCCGGGATCGCCGCCGACGAGGTCAGGCACTTCCCTCCGTACGAGCCCTACCGCGTCCCGCTCCTGGCCGCCGGGATCGCCTTCATCGCCTGCGCACAGGTGGCGCTCGCGGCCCTCTGGATGCTCGTGTTCCGCGCCCAGGCGGGCACCTTCTTCCGGCCGGGCACGCAGCGGTGGGTGGTCACGACCGGCGCGGCGGTCGGCGTCGCGACGCTGCTCACCAGCGGCTTCTTCCTGTACCTGACCTTCTTCGGGATCCCGACGCCCGACGACGAGGACATGGGGGAGCTGGGGCTGTGGATGGTGAGCGGCCTGGGATGCCTGATCGGCGTCGCACTGCTCGGTGTCGTGCTCGTGACCCATCGGCTCGTCGCGCGAGCGACGGAAGCGCAGGCCGAGCTGGACGGCGTGCTCTGATGGCGATCGTCGTCGAGATCGATGTGCTCCTGGCGAAGCGGAAGATGTCGGTCGGCGACTTCGCCGAGGCGATCGGCCTGAGTCCGGCCAACGTGTCGGTGCTGAAGAACGGCCGCGCGAAGGCGGTCCGCTTCTCGACGCTGAACGCGATCTGTCAGGTGCTCGACTGCCAGCCGGGAGACGTGCTGCGGTGGGTCGACGACGGCACGAACCCGGGGCCGCGCCCTCCGGGGCACGACGACTGACAGCCGTCACTCAGCTCCCTCGACGAGATCCCACCCCCGGAACAACTGGAATGGGTCCAGCGTCGGACGCGTTCATCGCGACATGGGAACCCCCGATGACGCCCGCCCGTTCATCGTGTTCGACGTTCTGGGGACGCTCGTTGACCAAGCCGGCAGCATGCGGAGGTCCGTCACAGCCGCTACGGGATGGAACGAGGCAGATGCAGACCATCTCGTAACCATGTGGCTCGACGACGTCGCCGCGCGAGAGCGCGAGATCATCGCCGGAGACGCCGAGTTCGCCCCGAGCCAGGACTTGGACGCCGCGTCGCTGGCTCACCTCGTTGCGGAAGGTGCGCTACCTGCCGATCTGAGCGCTCCGCTCGCTAGCGCATCGAGAAAGCTCGAGCCGTGGCCCGACTCCGTCGAAGGTCTGGCAAGACTGGCCGAGGACATGACCGTCGGAGGGCTGTCCAACGCCAGTCACCAGGTGTTGTCCGACTTGATCAAGGCCTCCGATATGAGATGGCACCTGACGCTGTCGGCCGAAGACGCCAAGACCTACAAGCCCGACTCAGCCATCTACCAGCTCGCGCTGGCAGCCGCACCGGCAGGATCAGAACCGCCGTATCTCGTCGCCGCTCACGCATGGGATCTCCGCGCAGCTGCCGACGCCGGACTGCAGACCGCTTACGTGCCGCGGCCGGGTGGCGATTCGCCGGAGATCGATGACCATTTCGACATCTACGCCGAGGACCTCGCCGACCTGCACAGGCAACTTCTCGGCTGAACCCGCCACACCTTGAAGCGGAACTCCACCACATCGCCACACGTAGGAACGTTCGGACCCGCGCTTGCCGACGTCCCGGCCGGCGTGTCGGCGGGATGCGGCCGTGCGCGAACTGCTGAGGAGTCGCTGTCGCCTGACGAGCGGTTCGCGCGCTCGTTCCCGGTCCGTATGGGCCTGGCGGCACCGATCGGTTGCCCGCCGTTGCTGCGGCGACGGCGAGCATGGTGGCTACGAGCGGCGCTCTCGTGGTGGTCCCGGTCGTCGTGGGCCTCGGCGAAGTCCTCCCGGGCCTGGGCGTCCTCGCGCTGGGCGGCGGCCGCGTCGTCGAGCGCGTGCCACAGCGCGTTCTTGCGGTCGGCCGTGTTGGGGTGGGCGCGGGCGTCGACGTCGACTCCGAACCGGGCGCCGACCTGCTCGCGCACGACCTGGTGGGCTTCGCGAAGACGAATGGAAGCCGGTACAGCCTGAGGCCGCGGCGCTCGATGGTCACGGTGACGGCCCGGGGGGTGGTCAGGCACCACGAGCTGATCACTGACGCTCACCACGGCATCGCCCGTGATGCCCTCCTGGGCCAGGCTTGCGCTGACCTTGTCGGTGTAGGGGCGGGCGCTGTGGTAGTCCAGGCGCAGCGGCGCGGTCAGGTCCGAGACGTCGAACAGGCGCTGGCGGGCGACTCGCGTGGTCGCGGTCGTCAGCCCTCGTGCTCGCGCTGCTCACGCAGGAGCCGCGCCGCCTGGTCGCCCGCGTCCTCCTGCTCGAGGCCGCGCAGCGCCTGCTCGACCTTCTCCTCGGGCTGCAGCGGCGCGAGGAGCGGCGTGTCCGGGTCGACGATCGCCTCGACGACGACCGGCCGGTCGGCGTCGAGCGCCTCCTGCCACGCTTCGCGCAGGTCGTCGCCGGCCTCGACCCGCAGGCCGGCGAGGCCGAGCTGGTCGGCGTAGGCGGCGTACGGGAAGTCGGGCACGGTCTGCGACGTCGGGAACCGGGGGTCACCCTCCATCTCGCGCTGCTCCCACGAGACCTCCGCGAGGTCGCCGTTGCTCAGCACGAGCACGACGAACCGCGGGTCGGCCCAGTCGCGCCAGCGGTGCGCGACCGTCACGAGCTCGAGCAGCCCGTTCATCTGCATCGCGCCGTCCCCGGCGAGTGCCACGACGGGCCGGTCGGGGTGCAGGAGCTTCGCCGCGATCCCGTACGGCATCGCCGAGCCCATCGACGCGAGCGTGCTGGACAGGTGGGCGGGGACGCCCGGCGGGAGACGCAGGAACCGTGCGTACCAGTAGACGGCCGAGCCGACGTCGACCGCGACCTGCGCGTCGTCGGGCAGGAGCCGCGACAGCTCGTGCACGACGCGCTGCGGGTTGAGGCGCTCGGTCTCCTGCAGCACGCGCTGCTCCGCGACGTCGTGCCACGAACGCACGAACCCCTCGACGTCGGCACGCCACCCCTCCCGTTCGGGGAGCAGGGGTACGAGCGCCTCGAGCGTCGCGGCCGCGTCACCGACGAGCGGCACCTCGACGGGGTACTTCGCGCCGATGTTCCGGGCGGTGACGTCGACCTGCACGGCGCGCGCCTGGCCCGGTTCGGGGTAGAACTCGGTCCACGGGTCGTTGCTCCCGACGATCAGCAGGGTGTCGCAGCCGGACATCAGCTCGGCGGACGCCGTCGTGCCGAGGTGGCCCATGACGCCGCAGTGGTACGGCAGCGACTCGTCGAGCAGGGGCTTGCCGAGCAGCGACGTCACCAGGCCCGCGCCGAGCCTCTCGGCGAGCGCGCGCACGTGCTCCTCCGCGCCCTGGGCGCCCTGGCCCACGAGCACCGCGACCCGCTCGCCCTCGCCGAGCACGCGCGCCGCCTGCTCGAGCGCGTCGGCGTCGGGGACGGCGCGGCTGCGCGCGAACGTGGCCGACGAGTGCACGATCCCGTGCGCGTGCGGCGCGTCCGGCAGGGGTGCCTGCTGGACGTCGTGCGGCACGATCACGCACACCGGGCTCGACGTCGCGAGCGCGGTGCGGAACGCGGCGTCGAGCACGTGCTCGAGCTGCTCGGGCGCCATGACCGTCTGCACGTACTGCGCGCACACGTCCTTGAACAGCGTGTGCAGGTCGACCTCCTGCAGGTAGCCCGCGCCCAGCGCCGTGCTCACCACCTGCCCGACGACCGCGACGACCGGCTTGCGGTCCAGCTTGGCGTCGTACAGGCCGTTGAGGAGGTGGACGGCGCCCGGGCCCTGCGTCGCGAGGCACACGCCGACCGAGCCCGAGTACTTCGCGTGGCCTGTCGCCATGAACGCGGCCATCTCCTCGTGCCGGGCCGTGACGAGCTCGACGTCGTCCGCGCGACGGCGCAGCGCCGCGAGGATCGGGTCGATGCCGTCGCCGGCGTACCCGAACACGCGGTCGACGTCCCAGTCGACGAGGCGCTGCACCAGCCCGTCGGCCACGGTCGGGTTCTCGGTCGCGTCGGTCATCGTGCCTCCTGAAGGGGACGCCGCGCGGTCGCGGCACGGGCGCACGGCGGTCACCGGCGCGGCGGACGTGCCTCCATGCTGGGAAACGGCGGGCGCGCACGCATCCCGCGGCGTGGACGACGTCACGTCCGACGGCGCCCGGTGAAGGTTCTGGGCGGACGCCGGGCAGGCGCGGGGCGAGGACGGCGGAGGAGGCGGCGCCGGGGTCCGGGCGTCGGGACGATACGGCCGTGGACGACACGAACCCGGACGACGCCGACGTCTCCCGACTCGAGCCGCAGCCCGGCGCGCACCTCGGATCTGCCGAGCGGAGCGTGCGGCGGGTCGACCCGGGCCTCGCCACGGTGCACGGGCTGTGGATCGGCGCGCTCACCGGAGCGGCCGTGCTCGCCGCGGTGGGCGCGCTCCTCGGTCCCGGCCCCGGCGTGGGCGAGCGGCTCGCCACCGCCGTCGCCCTGTCGGCCTGGCTCGGGCTCGTCTGGGTCCCGATCACGGCGTTGTGGGGCTGCATCGCGGGGTACGTGGGCGGCCTCGCGGCACGGCTCACCGCCCGCGTCCTCGTGAGCGTCCCCGCGGCACCGGTGCTCGTGGGCGCGGTGGCCGGCGCCGCGGTCGGCTGGGCCGGGACGTTCGTGGTCGACGTCGGGCTGACCCCCACCTCCGTCGCCGCGGTAGTCGGCGCAGGAGCGCTCGTCGGTGCCGTGGCCGTGGCGCTCGAGCGCCGTGGCGGACGTCGCGCGGCGCAGGGAGGACGCCCGCGCCACCGGGGCGCGCTCACGGCAGGGACGGCCGTGCTGGCCGCCGTCGCGTGGCTGTGGACGGGGTGGGTCTCGCTGCAGGCCGAGCCCCTCTGGGACGTCGACGAGACGTGCGGACCCCTTCTGGGCTTCCCGTCCGGCGAGATCGGGTTCGCCAGCGGTGGGTTCCCGCTCCAGGGCTGGTGCCTCGGCGGCACCTCCGAGGTCGTGCCGACCCAGCCGGTGTGGCACGCGGTGCTGGCGACGGTGCTCCTCACCGCGGCGGGGGTTGCGACGGTCGTACTGCTGGCGCGGCGTCTCGGTGCCTGGCGCTCGCGGGCGGGGCGTGCCGTGGCCGGCGCGGTCCTCGCTGTCGCGGTCGGGGCGGGTGCCGTGTGGGCGTGGGCGGCGGCCACCGCCGGCCCGTCCGACGTGGACTGGCAGGAGCTCGCCCGGCAGCGGGATGCGGCCGACGCGCAGGAGTACGCCCAGCAGGCGCCGCCGCCCGTGTCGTCCGGGGCGGGGCCGTCCCCCGCGGCGCCCGAGCCTGCGCCGTCGGCCCCGGCACCGGCGGTGAGCGGCGCCGCCGCACGCGCCGACCTCGACGCGCTGCGGGTCACCGCCCAGGACGCCGGCGGACCGGACCTGCTGTGGCCGGAGCCGCTCGCTGTCGTCGACGCCCCGTGCACCGCCGCCGACGGGACGGCCGGTGCCCAGCCGTCGCTCACCGGCCGGTTCACCACGCGCGACCTCGCGACCGCTACCGACAACCTCGACTTCCTCTCGATCACCCAGGCCAACGAGGACGTCGCCGAGCGCATCGTCCAGGCGTGGTCGCAGGACGGGCTCGGCACGCCCGAGCCGCTGCACGGCGAGTGGTGGCAGAGCCCGACGCCGGACGGCCGGACCACCGTGGAGATCGCGCACGTCGGCTTCGAGGAGGGCGTCGGCGTCGTGCAGGTCGACGCCGCGTGCGCGACGCGGCCCTGAGTGCGGTTCCGGGCAGCAAGGTCGTGACGAGCCTGGCCGCGGACCTGCAGCGCGAGTTCCCCGACCAGCGTGGCTGGTCGAGGTCGAACCTGCTGTACACGCGTCGGCCGGGGAGACCTGGGCCACCGAGGACGAGCTCGTCCAACAGCCCGTTGGACGATTGCCGTGGGGCCACGTGACGGTGCTGCTCGATCGGCTCGACATCCGCGACGAACGCGACTGGTACGCCGCACGGGCAGGCGGAGGACGGCTCATCCCGCGCGGTGCTCGAGCACCAGATCATGGCCGATCTGCGACGCGCCGTCGGTGCGGCGCCGACCGACTTCACCGCAGCGCTGAAGGCCCCGGACTCCGAGCTCGCGCAGCAACTGGTCAAGGACCCGTACGCGTTCGAGCACCTTGCCCTGGTCGAGCGCGTGGCCGAGCGTGACGTCGAGCAGGCCCTGATGGACCGCCTGCAGGACTCGATGCTCGAGCTCGGTCGCGGTATGGCGTTCGTCGGACGCCAGGTGCGCCTGAGCGTGCCGGACGACTTGAGCGAGCGCGTCGACGAGTTCTTCGTCGACCTGCTGTTCTTCCACGTCGAGCAGCTGCTCTACGTCGTCGTCGAGCTGAAGGCAGGAGGATGACGGGTCAGGCGCCGATGCGGTCCAGCTCGGCGAGGTCGTCCTCGGACAGCCGGAGGCCGGCGCCGGCGACGTTCTCCCGCAGGTGCGCGACCGACGAGGTCCCCGGGATGAGCAGGATGTTCGGCGAGCGGTGCAGGAGCCACGCGAGGGCGACGGACATCGGCGTGGAGCCCAGACGGGCGGCCACGGCCGACAGTGCCGCGGACTGCAGCGGGCTGAAGCCGCCGAGGGGGAAGAACGGCACGTAGGCGATGCCGCCGGCGGCGAGCCGGTCGACGAGGTCGTCGTCGCGGCGGAACGCCAGGTTGTACATGTTCTGGACGCTCACGACGGGCGCGACGGACCGCGCCTCGGCGACCTGCTCCGCGGTGGCGTTGCTGACGCCGAGGTGCCGGATCGCGCCCTGCTGCTGCAGGTCCGCCAAGGTCTCGAAGGCCCGGGCGACGGGCTCGTCGACCGGACCCGCCGCGTCGCCCAGGCGCAGGTGGACCAGGTCCAGCACGTCGAGGCCGAGCGTCTCGAGGTTGTCGTCGACCTGCCGGCGCAGCTCGTCCGGGTGCCGGGCCGGCGGCCACCCGCCGTGCTCGTCGCGGACCGCGCCGACCTTCGTCGCGACGTGGAGACCGGCCGGGTAGGGGTGCAGCGCCTCCCGGATCAGCTCGTTCGTGATCCCGGGACCGTAGGCGTGGGCGGTGTCGAGGTGGGTGATGCCCAGCGCGGCGGCTTCACGCAGCACCGCCAGGGCGCCGTCGTGGTCGGCGGGCGGCCCCATCACGCCCGGTCCCGCGAGCTGCATGGCGCCGTACCCGAACCGGGTGACCGTGAGGTCGCCGAGCTGCCAGGTGCTGCCGGGGAGCGCGGTCGTGGTGCTGGTGGTCATGTGTCAGGCCCTTTCGAGGAAGGTCGGCGGCGCCGGTCGGCGCCCGCCGCCATCCTGCGAGCCGGTGCTACCTTCCGGGAAGGAGTTACCCAGAAGTGCGTAGGTATCCACCAGGGTCGAGGAGGCGTCGTGGCGACCATGACCGCAGGGCAGAAGCGCGCGCAGGCGAAGGCGGAGTACGACGCGTTCCTCGCCGCGTGCCCCAGTCGGCAGCTGCTCGACCGTGTCTCGGACAAGTGGGTGACGCTGATCCTGTCCGCGCTCGGCAGCGGCCCGGACTGCGCCGGGGACCCGCGCCCGATGCGGTACTCCGAGCTCGCGCGGACGCTCGCCGGGGTCAGCCCGAAGATGCTGTCGCAGACCCTGCGGGCGCTCGAGCGCGACGGTCTGGTCTCCCGGACGGCGGAGCCGACCGTGCCCGTGACCGTGTCCTACGAGATCACCGAGCTCGGACTGTCCCTGCACCGCACGGTCCGTCAGCTCAAGGCCTGGGCGGAGCAGCACATGGACGACGTGCTCGTGCACCGCGCCCGCTACGACGACGCGACGTAGCCACCGATCGCGCCGAGGTCACGCGAGAGCGCAGCGATGACTGCGACGCACGAGGGCGCGTGCTCGGCGCGGCCGACGCCGGCGTCGACTCGGCCGGCTCCGAGATCGGCCGTCCGCTACGCCTGACCCGCCGCGTCCTGTGCGGCGACAGCCGGCCACAGCGAGGCGACGACTCGCTCGGCGAAGTCGGTCGGGACGTCGCGTCCATACCGGTTGAAGTCGGCGAAGTAGCTACCGAAGCAGAGCGTCGCGACCATGTCGACGTCGACGTCTGAGCGGACCGCGCCACGGGCCTGGAGATTCGCCAGAACGTCCGCAAGCTCTTGGCAGCGCGGCTGATTGGCGAGCTCCCTCATCTGCGTGTGCAGACCCGGTGCGCGTTCCGCTTCTGCCATGAAGTTGCCGTGCAGCGTCATGGCGCGCGGGTTGTGGTAGCGCGGGTCGAGCCGACGCACCGCCTCGACCATCGCATCTCGAGGGCTGAGCTGCTCGAGGTCGAGGGGCGGATACGCCTCGCGCTGCTTGCGCAGGCCGTAGCGCAGGGCGTCGAGGACCAGCGCGTACTTGTCGGACCAGCGTCGGTAGAGCGTCGGGCGCGTGACGCCGGCGTCCGTGACGATGTCCCGGATGGTCATCGACGAGTAACCCTTGGTCGCGAGGAGCTTGCGGGTCGACGCGATGATCGCCTCTTCGATCGCTGGGTCGCGGGGGCGCCCAGTGGTCGGCGCCGGCTCCTCGCCCCTCGGATCCTTGCTCGACACGATCACTCCTCCGCCTCCCGGCTCGCCCTGGTTTACAGGTATTGACCGTAACGATGCCGTCCACTACGGTCCACACCGGGGGCATTTCGTTACAGGAGGTGTCTGTAATGAAAGTCGTCGACGAGCGTGGGGAGGGCGGGGTGCTTCTGGCGGCCCACCTTCAGGCGCCGCGGATGGCGGCTCTCGTGCCGAATGCGCTCGAACTGACTCAAGTTCCGTGGAGGACGGCATTCGCCTGCTCCCTCCAATCCGACCCGCAACTCGAGCGCGGCGGCTCGGACAAACATCGAAAGGAAGCTCTGCGATGACGACGACACTCATCACCGGGGGAAACCGGGGGCTCGGCTACGAGATCGCCCGTCGACTGGTCGAGGCGGGGCAGGACGTCTGGATCGGCGCCCGCAACCCTGCTGACGGTCAGGAAGCCGCTGATCGCCTCGGTGCCCGCCACATCCCGCTCGACGTCACGGACGACGCCTCGGTCGAGGCTGCCGCGGCCGTGATGCGCGAGCAAGCAGGTCGCCTGGACGTCCTCATCAACAACGCCGGCATCCTCGGCGAGGTGGCAGCGCCGGAGGAGATGACGGCGGAGCAGCTTCGGCCTGTGTATGAGACCAACGTGTTCGGGGTCGTGCGGGTCACCCACGCCTTCCTCCCACTGCTGCGGCGGGGGACGGATCCGTCGGTGATCAACATCACGAGCGGCATGGGGTCGTTCACGTTGACGCAGGACCCGGCTCGCGTCGAGTCGCAGTACACGCTCGCCGCCTACGGATCCTCGAAGAGCGCCGTCACCATGCTCACCACGCAGTACGCCAAGACGATCCCGGACATCCGCTTCAACGCTGTCGACCCCGGGCAGACCGCGACGGATTTCACCGGCCATGTCGGCCAGAGCATCGAGGAAGGTGCTGAGGCGGCAGTGCGGATGGCCATGCTCGGTGCGGACGCACCCACCGGAACGGCCACCGACCGCGAGGGCATCCTGCCGTGGTGACCGGACAGCTCCGGCGTCACGGCGGTGCTGAGACCCAGCGCGCCGCGACGCTGGAGCTGTTCTACGACCTCGTCTTCGTCTTCGCGATCACCCAGATCTCGCACCTCTTGCTCGATCGCCTCACATGGGTCGGGGCAGGTCAGGCGGCGATCGTCCTGCTCGCCGTCTGGTGGTCGTGGAACTACACCACCTGGGCGACGAACGAGCTGGATCCGAACACCAATCCAGTCCGTTTCCTCCTGATCGCGCTGATGGCGGGGACCTTGCTGTTGGCGATCGCCATCCCTGAGGCCTTCGGTGACCGCGGACTGCTCTTCGCCGCCGCATATCTCGCCATCCAGGTCGGACGCCACGCGTTCATCACCTGGGTGGCGGCCCGGCGGGGGACGGTCGAACGAGAGCACGCTGCGCGCATCCTCGTCTGGTTCTTGATAGCAGGATCGTTCTGGGTTGCCGGTGGCCTTGCAGAGGGTGGCCCAAGAACATGGCTCTGGATCCTGGCGCTCGCCCTGGACTATGTTGCTCCGCTCGCCATGTTCCCTCTTCCGCGTCGACCTCGGCTGGCGGCGGGCTCCTGGCGTATTGCCTCCGGACACTTCACCGAGCGGTTCGGACTGTTCGTCATCGCGGCTCTCGGCGAGACGATCGTGCTGACCGGAGCGACCACAGGCGCACATCACCTGGACATCGCCACCATCGCCGCTCTTGCGAGTGCGTTCGCCGGCACCGCCGCTCTCTGGTGGCTCTACTTCGTATCGACCGCCCGGATCGGAGAGCAGTCGCTGGAAGCCGAACCGACTCGCACAGGCCGTGCCCGCGACATCTATACGTACGGTCATGTGCTGATAGTCGGGGGAATCATCCTGACCGCTGTGGGCGATGAGATCGTCATCGCCCACCCATGGCATTCCCTCGAAGGAGCGCAACTGCTCGTGGTGGCTGCCGGTCCAACCCTCTTCCTCATAGCGCAGCTCGCCTTGCACCTGCGGGCCACGGGGCGGGTCGCCTACAGCCGGGTGGCAGGAATTGCCGGCTGTGCGGCTGTCGGGCTGCTCGGGTCCGCGCTTCCATCGATAGCGGTCGGCGCGGCCCTGGTCGCGACGCTCGTTGCGGTAGCGGTGCTGGGCGGCGTCGGGTCTCACCTCCGCAGCAAGAACAGGTGCGCTCGCACCTGATGGCAGCGAGGACCGAGCACGCTTCAGCCGTCCTCACGCAAGCGTGCTCGAGTCCTGCAGCTCAGCCCCTGTTTCCGGTCGGGGTTCGGTTCGAGCGCAATACCCTGGCGACGAGCAAGAGGGTTGGGCGGCCAGTTCGGACAGCACGCCGCGGCGGTCGTCGTTCGCTCCGGCCTGGGGTCGCCCGTGGCTCCCGGGGCTGGTGTCGTCGCTAAGAAGGGGTCGCACATGCCTGCTGGCCAGCGCGCTGCGCCCGAGCCGCGTAGTTCTCGCGCCCTGTCCGTATGACGTCGTCGAGCTTGTCGCGCGTCGCGGTCAGCTCCTCCAGCTGAGCCTGGACACGAGCGCGCTCGGCCAGCAGCCGCTCATGCATCTCGTCGGTGAGGCCGCCGTGCTCCATGCAGGGCAGGATCCGCAGGACCGCCTTGCTGCCGAGCCCGGCGGCGTAGAGGCTCTGGATGAACTTGACCCGGTCGACCGCCTCGGGCGTGTACTGGCGCTGCCCGCTGGCGCTGCGCCCGGCCACCAGCAGCCCCTGCTCCTCGTAGTAGCGCAACGCCCGTACGCTCACGCCCGCCAGTGCGGCGACCTCTCCGATACGCATGCGCCCCCTGACCGCTCGATCTGGACTTGACCCTGACGTCGACGTCAGGTCCTAGCGTGCCAGACATGACAACTGCACTCATCACCGGCGCCAACCGCGGCCTCGGCCACCACTTCGCTGCCGAGCTGCTCGCCAGGGGAGCGACGGTCTATGCCGCCGCTCGCGAGCCCGCCACGATCGACCTGCCCGGCGTCCGGCCTGTCGTCCTGGACGTCACCGACTCCGCCGCGGTCGCCGCAGCCGCCGACCTGGCCGGGGACGTCGACCTGCTGGTCAACAACGCCGGCATCTCGACCGGGGCGCAGCTCCTCGGGGACCTGGACGGCGTGCGCGCCGAGATGGACGTCAACTTCTGGGGCGCGCTGTCGATGGTCCGCGCGTTCGCTCCCGTCCTCGCGGCCAACGGCGGCGGAAAGATCGTCAACGTCGCCTCTGCGCTGTCCTGGTTCTCCGCCCCGGGCGCCGGCGCGTACGCGGTGTCCAAGGCTGCGAACTGGAACATGAGCAACGCCTTGCGCCTCGAGCTGGCGACTCAGGGCACGCAGGTCACCTCCGTGCACCTGGGGCTGGCGGACACGGACATGTCCAAGAAGCTCCAGGGGCCGAAGACCGACCCAGCCGACGTCGTCCGCACGGTGCTGGACGCCGTCGAGGCGGGCGAGCTCGAGGTCGTCGTCGACGAGTGGAGCGCGATGGTCAAGGCCTCGCTGGCCGAGGACCCCCGCACGTTCTACGACCGGTTCCTCACTGCCTGACCCGTCCGTCACGACGAGTCCGGCGGGCAGACCGCAATCGTCGGGAGGCCAGCTCAGGCCCGCGCGGTGACCAGCTCGTCGATCCGCCGCACCGGGCCCCAGGCCCCGCCCTCGGCGTTGGACACGACGACGACCGTCGTCCCCGGTGCGGCGGCGGCGGGCAGGTCGCTGCCCTCCGCGGCCGGGTCCGGGTAGTGGCGCAGGATCGCGCTCGACCCGGTGTTGATGCCCTCCTTGTACGCCGAGCGCACGCTCCCGTCGGCGCGGAGCTCGAACTCGAGCCCGAACCCGTAGTGCACCTCGGCGGTGCGGTCCTCGTCGCCGAGGTCCGCGGCGTCCTTGGCGTCCGTCTCGTCGGTGTCGCCGTCGTCGTGCTTGACCTGCGGCGTGAAGAACGCGCGCGTCAGGTCGGGCGGGAGGAGGACGCCGTCGCGCACGGCACCGAGGAACCGGGCGAGGTCCGAGGCCGTGACGTGCGCGCCGCCGTCGGGCGAGCCGACGGGCGGGTAGGAGTAGATGTTCTGCCGCCACCCGACGACCGGGCCCTCGTCGGCGCCGTCCGGGACGTCGCCGCGGACGGGCTCCCAGCCCTCGGCGACGTCGGGGGCGGCCTCGTCCATGCGGAAGAAGCCGGACGCCGCCATCCCGGCGCGCGCGAAGACGTGCTCGTGGACGTAGTCGCGGTACGTCTGCCCGGTGACGGCCTCGAGGGCCAGCCCGGCGAGCACGTACCCGACGTTGCAGTACCGGCAGCCCTCGCCGGGCGCGAAGTTCGGCTCCTTGTGGACGAACCCGGGGAGGAAGTCGGCCGTGCTCGTCACGGAGTAGCTCGGCCGGTCCACCCACAGGGCCTCGTAGGACTCGCCCGCCTCCTCGTCGGCGTCGTCGGCGATGCCCGACGTGTGCGTGAGCAGGTGCCGCAGCGTCACCTCGTGGGGGATCGCGGTGCCGGCGAGGTCGACGTGGTCGTGGACCCGGTCGTCGAGACCGAGCGTGCCCGCGCCGACCTGCTGGAGCACGGCGACCGCCGTGAACAGCTTGGTGACGGACGCGACGTCGAAGCGCGTCGTCGTGCGGACCGGCACGCCCCAGCGCCGCGAGGCCACCCCGTAGGCCCGCTCGAACACCTCCTCCCCGTGCCGTTCGACGCGCACGACGCCGGAGAACCTGTCCGCGGCGGCAGCCGCCGCGAGGTGCCGGTCGAGGGCGTCGAAGGCCTGGGGCGAGGAGGTGTCGAGGGGCATGTCGGAGGGCACGGACGGGGCCATGCCGTCGACCCTAGGCGTCGGCGTCAGCCTCCGTCAGGAGGTTTTCCGCCGCCGCGACCACCTCGTCGACCGTCGCGCGCTCGAGCGCCGGGTCGACGTCGTCGCCGTGCGGGTCGCCGAGGTACGTGACGTCGCCGCCCGCAGGCACGAGCTCTTCGCCGTGCCACACGACGACGTGCCGCTCGGGGTCGATCGCCGGCCCCCACAGCGCGGGCGGCGTCGGACCGAACAGCACGACCGACGGCGTCCCGTACGCCGTCGCGAGGTGCGCGACGCCCGTGTCCCCGGACACGACGAGCCGGGCCGTCGCGACGACGTCCGCGAGCGCGGCCAGGTCGAGCGTGCCCGAGGCGTCGTTCACCGAGCCGCCGGGCGCCAGGTCGTCGCTCGCCTGCGCCACGACCTCGGCGCACAGCTCGAGCTCGGCCGGGCCGCCCGTCACGACGACGTCGTGCCCGGCGTCCGCGAGCCGGCGCACCACCGCGGCGAACCGGTCCGCGGGCCAGCGCCGTGACCCGGACGCCGCGCCGGGGTGCACGACGACGTGCGTGCCGCGCGACGCCGGCGGCTCGAGCCGCAGGTCCTCGCGCGCGCACCGCCCGCCCGCCCAGGTCACGAGGCGGCACCAGCGGTCCACCTCGTGCTCGTCCTCGTCCCAGTCCGGGCCGGGCACCACGGCCTCGTCGGACCGGAACGCCACGAGGAGGTCGGGCTTCGTCTCGAGGAGGACGCGGTGGCTCTCCGGCCCGCTGCCGTGGAGGTTGACGGCGACGTGCCCCGCGGGCGGCGCGTCCGTCACCGCCTCGGCCTCCTCGCCCCAGCGCAGGGGCTCGAGGCCGGTCGTCGGCACGACGCCGTCGACCAGGCCCAGCCCCTGCAGCCAGCCACCGACCTCGCTGGGCGCCGCGAGCAGCACGCGCCGGCCGGGCCAGGCGCGCCGGACGCCGCGCAGCGCCGGGATCGCGGTCACGGCGTCGCCGAGGCCGAGCGCGCGCAGCACGAGCACGGTGCCCTCGTCCTCGCCCTCGACGACGGACGGCAGGTCGGGGGCGAGCTCGCTCGCGCCGTCGCCGGTCAGGTCCTCGGGTCCCGTCGCGGCGTCGCTCACGGCCACGACGTCTCGCCGGAGGCCATGACGAGCATCTCGCGGATCTCGCACCCGACGGGCTGGCGCAGCGCGGTGATCACCGCCTGGGCCGTCGCGCGCGGGTCGTTGAGGTCGGCGTCGGGGCCCGGCTTGTACTGCTCGGTGCGGCCGTCGAAGAACGCGGTGCGCATGCCGCCGGGGACGAGGCACGTCACGCCGACCGTCCCGGCGGTCTCCGCGGCGAGCGCCTGGGAGAACCCGCGGACGGCGAACTTCGACGCGCAGTACGCGGTCGCGTCGGAGACGCCCTTGAGCCCGAGCGTCGACGCGACGGTGACGACCGTCCCGCGTCGCTCGGCGAGGTACGGCAGGGCGGCGCGCACGACCGAGACCGTGCCGAAGAGGTTGACCTGCACGACGCGCTCCCACGTCTCGACGTCGATCTCGTCGAGGCGCCCGCACGCGTCGGTGCCGGCAGCGGTCACGACGGCGTCGGGCGGGCCGACCTCGACCGCGAGGCGCTCGACCGCGGCGGCGGCCGCCGCCGAGTCGGACAGGTCCACGATCGCGTGCAGACCGCCGTTCGCGGGCGCGACCCGATCGAGGACGACGGGCTTGCCGCCCGCCGCGGTCACCGCCTCGGCGACCGCGGCCCCGAGGCCGCTCGCGCCGCCCGTGACGTACACGGTGCCGACCTCGCGGGGCACCGGCGCCGGGGAGTCGGCGGGCTGCTGGAACGTGGTGGGGGAGGTCATGCGGTGGTCTCCTTCGTGGTGGTGGGGGAGGAGGACGTGGGGGCGTAGCGCCCGGAGCGCTCGAGGATCGACGTCGTGGACCGTCCGGCGACGAACGGCAGGACGACGACGCGCCCGCCGTGGCGGCGCACGACCTCGGCCTCGGGCAGCGTGTCCTCGGTGTAGTCGCCGCCCTTGGCCCACACGTCGGGGCGCAGGCGGTCGAGGGCGTCGCGCGGGTCGTCCTCGTCGAAGACGACGACCTCGCTGACGCAGTCGAGCGCGGCGAGCACGCGGGCGCGGTCGGCCTGCGTGACGACGGGGCGGTCGGGCCCCTTGAGGCGGCGCACGGACGCGTCGCCGTTGAGCAGGACGACGAGGTGGTCGCCGAGCCGGGCCGCGGCCTCGAGCGTCGCGACGTCGCGGGTGCCCGCATCGCCGGGCGTCGCTCTCGCGCCCTCCTCGGTGCCGGGAGTCGGTGCGGGGGCGGCGGGAGCCCCCGGGGCGACGCCGACGCCGAGGCCCAGGACGAGCGCCGCCACGACGCCCGTCCCGACGAGGCGACGTGGTGCGCGAACCGCTCCGCGCGCTGTCTGGCGCATCCGTCTCCTCCTCCTGGTGCCGTCGCCCCGTCCGTCGAGCGTGCCCGAGCGGTGCCCGGTCCGCGATCGGGACTCCTGCTTCTCAGCATGTGGTCTCGCGATGCGAGACACGCCTTCCGGGCGCTGCCGTCGCTGCCTACTGTCGGCACATGACCCGTCGAATGTGTTGCTGACCTCAGCGCACGTTCGCCTGCCCGCACGGCGGGGCTGCCACGACGGCGGCACCACCCGGGCACCACGTCCCGCGTGCGCGATCCCCCGCCGCGGCCGGGTCTCCCGCCACCTGCCACCGCGGCCTCCGTCCCGGCGCACGAGCGCCCACCACCGTCCCGCAGGAGCGAACCGATGAGCACGGAGCAGTCCCCCGCCTGGTCCTTCGAGACCCGCCAGGTCCACGCCGGCCAGCAGGCCGACCCCAGCACCGGCGCCCGCGCGCTGCCGATCTACCAGACGACGTCCTTCGTGTTCCCCGACGCCTCCGTCGCGGCGGACCGCTTCGCGCTCAAGGACCTCGGCCCGATCTACACGCGCATCGGCAACCCCACGCAGGAGGTCGTCGAGAACCGCATCGCCTCGCTCGAGGGCGGCGTCGGCGCGCTCCTCCTGGCGTCCGGGCAGGCCGCGACGACGTTCGCCATCCTCAACGTCGCCGAGGCGGGCGACCACGTCGTCGCGTCGCCGAGCCTGTACGGCGGCACGTACAACCTCCTGCAGCACTCGCTCGCGAAGCTCGGGGTCGAGACGACGTTCGTCACCGACCCGCACGACGCGCAGGCCTGGCGCGACGCCGTCCGCCCGAACACCAAGGCGTTCTTCGCCGAGACGATCCCCAACCCGCGCGCCGACGTGCTCGACATCGAGAAGGTCGCGGGCGTCGCGCACGGCAGCGGCGTGCCGCTCATCGTCGACAACACGGTCGCGACGCCCTACCTCGTGCGTCCGCTCGAGCACGGCGCGGACGTCGTCGTGCACTCCGCGACGAAGTACCTCGGCGGGCACGGCTCGGCGATCGGCGGCGTCATCGTCGACGGCGGCTCGTTCGACTTCGCCGCGGACCCGGAGCGGTTCGCGAGCTTCAACACGCCCGACCCGACGTACGACAGGCTCGTCTACGCGCGCGACCTCGGCGTGAACGGCATCCTCGGCGCCAACCTCGCGTACGTGCTCAAGGCGCGCGTGCAGCTCCTGCGCGACCTCGGCTCGGCCATCTCGCCGTTCAACGCGTTCCTCATCGCGCAGGGCATCGAGACGCTGTCGCTGCGCGTCGAGCGCCACGTCGCCAACGCGCAGAAGGTCGCCGAGTGGCTCGAGGCGCGCGACGAGGTCCGCACCGTCCACTACGCGGGCCTGCCCTCGAGCCCGTGGCACGCGAACGCGCAGAAGTACCTCCCGCGCGGCGCGGGCGCGGTGCTCGCGTTCGAGCTCGACGGCGGCACGGAGGCCGGCCAGGCGTTCGTCTCCGCGCTCCGGCTGCACTCGAACGTCGCGAACATCGGCGACGTCCGCTCGCTCGTCATCCACCCGGCGTCGACGACGCACAGCCAGCTCACGCCCGCGGAGCAGGCGCTGTCCGGCGTGACGCCGGGCCTGGTGCGACTCGCCGTCGGCATCGAGCACGTGGACGACATCCTCGCGGACCTGGAGCTCGGCTTCACCGCCGCCAAGTCGGCGCTGGACGCCTGAGGCCGCGGCGGGACGCGCGATGACGGATCTGGACGCCCAGGGCGCCGCCGGCGCCCTGGGCGTACCGTGGCCGGCGGTGAACCTCGCGACCGACGCGCCGCAGCCGCGGCGGGCCAGCACCGCGTCCCCCCGGGGCGCGGGGTCGTCGCGCGCCCGCGTCCGTGCGGCGGTCCCGGCCACGGGCGCGTGGCGCGAGGGGGACGACGCTGGGAACCGGCGCTTCGCGGACGTCGGCACGTTCGACCTCGAGGCCGGCGGCCGGCTCACCGACGTGCGCGTCGCGTACGAGACGTGGGGCACGCTCGCGCCGGACGGGTCGAACGCGGTGCTCGTGCTGCACGCCCTCACGGGCGACTCGCACGTGACCGGTCCGGCCGGTCCCGGCCACGCGACGGCCGGCTGGTGGCAGCAGCTCGTCGGGCCGGGCGCGCCGATCGACACGGACCGCTGGTTCGTCGTCGCGCCCAACGTCCTCGGCGGCTGCCAGGGCACCACGGGACCGGCGTCCCTCGCGCCCGACGGCGCGCCGTGGGGCAGCCGGTTCCCGCGCGTCACCGCGCGCGACCAGGTCACCGTCGAGATCGAGCTCGCGCGCGTGCTCGGCATCCGGTCCTGGGCCCTCGTCGTCGGCGGGTCGATGGGCGGCCACCGCGTGCTCGAGTGGGCGATCCTCGGGCCGGAGGCCGGCATCGAGGTCGAGTCGATCGCGGCGGTCGCGACGTCGGCGCAGACGACGGGCGACCAGATCGCGTGGGCGCACCCGCAGCTCGGCGCCATCCAGGGGGACCCGGCGTTCCGCGGCGGCGACTACTACGACGCGGCCGACGGCGACGGCCCGCACCGCGGGCTCGGTCTCGCCCGGCAGATCGCGCACGCGACGTACCGCTCCGCCCACGAGCTCGACGCGCGGTTCGGCCGCCTGCCGCAGGGCGGCGAGGACCCGTTCGCCGACGGGCGCTACGCGGTCCAGTCGTACCTCGACCACCACGGCGACAAGCTCGCCCGGCGCTTCGACGCCAACTCCTACCTGCTGCTCACCCAGTCGATGCTCACGCACGACCTCGGGCGCGACCGCGGCGGGGTCGAGGCCGCGCTGGCGACGATCACGGCGCACGCCCTCGTGGTAGCGGTCGACTCCGACCGCCTGTTCCTCCCGGCCGACTGCGCGCGCATCGCGGCCGGCATCCCCGGCGCGGAGCCGCTGCGCACGCTCCGCAGCGACTACGGCCACGACGGCTTTCTCATCGAGCACGAGCAGCTCGGCCCGATCATGGCCGACTTCCTCGGCGAGCGGACACGCGCCCGCGGCTGAGGCCGCGACCCGTCGGCGTGCGTCCGCGCGCGGACCCCCGCGGGACGGCAAGATGGCGGGCATGCACCCCGACGCCGCGGACGCCGCCCGCCACCTGCGCGACCAGTGGACGACGCTCGACCGGTGGCTGCGCGACCTGGGCCCCGAGCTCGGACGGGCGGCAGGCCGACCGAGCGTGCTCGCGGGCTGGACGGTCGGCGAGCTCGTCTCGCACCTCGGCCAGGTGTGGGACACGCTCGCGGGCTGTGAGCGCGTCCCCCCGGGCACCGTCCCCCTGAGCCTCGCGGAGTACCTCGGGACCTACCCCGACCGCGCCGAGGAGATCACCGCGATCACACGCGCCCTCGACGCCGAGCTCGCGCCGCACCGCCTCGCGGGCGTGGAGGAGCGCGCGACGGCGGGCACGGCCCGCCTGCTGGAGCTCACCGACGAGACCGTGGTCCGTGCCCGGCGCGGCCCCATCACCCTGCGCGACATGGTCGTCTCCCGGGTCGTCGAGCTCGTCGTGCACGCCGACGACCTCGCACGGTCGCTGCCCGAGGTCGTCGCGGACCCGGTCGACCCGGGAGCGCTCGACGCCGTGGCGGCGGAGCTGCTCCGGGTCGTCGTGACCCGCGGCGGCTGGAGCCTTGAGGTGCGGGACCCGCTGCTGTGGGCACGGCTGGCGACCGGCCGTGAGCCGTACGACGTCGACCGCCTGGCCGAGGCGCTCGGACCGCTCCACACGTCCGAGGCAGTGCCCGACCTCGGCCGCATGCTGCCGCTCCTGTGACGACCGTGCCGCAGGAGACGACCCGGGACACGGCGCGGGACACGGCTCAGGACACGGCGCAGGATGGCTGGCGCCCCGACGTCCTCGGTGACGGGTACCAGCAGCGCACGCTGGAGCTGCCCGACGACGACGAGGGGCCGGTGGTCGCGACGCTCGTGCGCTACGCGCCCCCGACACCGGAGGCCGTGCGGCCGGCGCGCGCCGTCCTCTACATCCACGGCTGGAGCGACTACTTCTTCCAGACCGAGCTCGCCGAGCACTGGCACGCGCAGGGCGCCGCGTTCTACGCCCTGGACCTGCGCAAGTACGGCCGCAGCCTGCGTCCCCACCAGACGCCGGGCTACACCGACGACCTCACGGTGTACGACGCGGACATCGAGGCCGCGCTCGCCGCGATCCGCGCGGAGCACGGCACGCACGCCGCCGTCATGCTCATGGCGCACTCGACCGGGGGGCTGGTCGCCGCGCTGTGGGCGCACCGGAATCCCGGCGTGATCCGTGGCCTCGTGCTCAACAGCCCGTGGCTCGAGCTCCAGGGGTCGTCCGTCGCCCGGACCGTGTCCGGGCCGGCGATCCGCCAGCTCGCACGGTTCCAGCCCCGCGCTCCCCTCCCCAACGTCGACCCGGGGTACTACGCGAGGACGCTGCGCGACCGCGAGGACGGGACGTGGACGATCGACGCCGCCTGGCGGCCGGTGCCGTCGTTCCCCGTCCGCGCCGGCTGGTTGCGCGCCGTCATCGCGGGGCACGCGCAGGTCGCCGCCGGGCTCGCCATCGACTGCCCGGTCCTGGTGCTCCTCGCCGAACGGTCGTTGTTCGCGACGAGGTGGAGCGAGGACATGCGGTCCGCGGACACGGTGCTCGACGTCGGTCCGCTCGCTCGGCGTGCCGCGCACCTCGGCCCGGTGATGACGCTCGTCCGCATCCCGGGCGGCATCCACGACCTGACGCTGTCCGCGCCCGGCCCGCGCGCACGGTACTTCGCGGAGATCGTGCGGTGGGTCGCCGGCTACGGCTGGTCGTGAGCCGACCGCGCGATGTCCCGCGCCGGCGACGAGGATCTACCGGAGAACTGGCCCGAGAAATGCCGAAGGCCCACCCGTGGGGGGTGGGCCTTCGGTGAAGGGTTGTCCGGCGGCGTCCTACTCTCCCACCCCGTCTCCAGGGCAGTACCATCGGCGCTGAAGGGCTTAGCTTCCGGGTTCGGTATGGGACCGGGCGTTTCCCCTTCGCTGTGACCGCCGTAACTGTATGGAACCTTGTCAACTCCGGGCACCACCGGGTGGTGGTGGGGTTGGTGGTTCGGGAACCGCACAGTGGACGCGTAGCATTGAGTTGTTGAGAGGTTGGTGAAGTTGTCGGCTGATTAGTACCGGTCAGCTGCACGGGTCGTTGGTCCCCGTTTCCACGTCCGGCCTATCTACCCAGTGTTCTGCTGGGTGCCTCCCACCCTCTAGGGGTGTGGAAACCTCATCTTGAAGCAGGCTTCCCGCTTAGATGCTTTCAGCGGTTATCCCTTCCGAACGTAGCCAACCAGCGGTGCTCCTGGCGGAACAACTGGCACACCAGAGGTTCGTCCGTCCCGGTCCTCTCGTACTAGGGACAGCCCTTCTCAAGTTTCCTGCGCGCGCAGCGGATAGGGACCGAACTGTCTCACGACGTTCTAAACCCAGCTCGCGTACCGCTTTAATGGGCGAACAGCCCAACCCTTGGGACCTACTCCAGCCCCAGGATGCGACGAGCCGACATCGAGGTGCCAAACCATGCCGTCGATATGGACTCTTGGGCAAGATCAGCCTGTTATCCCCGGGGTACCTTTTATCCGTTGAGCGACGGCGCTTCCACAAGCCACCGCCGGATCACTAGTTCCGACTTTCGTCCCTGCTCGACCTGTCAGTCTCACAGTCAAGCTCCCTTGTGCACTTGCACTCGACACCTGATTGCCAACCAGGCTGAGGGAACCTTTGAGCGCCTCCGTTACATTTTAGGAGGCAACCGCCCCAGTTAAACTACCCACCAGGCACTGTCCCTGGTCCGGATCACGGACCGAGGTTAGACATCCGAAGCGGCCAGAGTGGTATTTCAACGTTGACTCCACCCG
>NZ_LWGL01000042.1 GCF_001722485.1 Cellulosimicrobium cellulans
CCGCCGGGCCCGCTGCTCCTCACCGACTGGGGGCCGACCAACACGGGCTGGTTCCGCAGCGGTCAGGAGCACAAGAACACGTCGATCGACCGGCTGGTCCGCGAGCTGCCGGACGTCGACTGGCTGCGCGACCGCGGCGAGGACCTGTGGGACGCGGGCGGCGACGTGCTCGACGGCGTCGGGGACTGGTGGGACGCGACGTCGGACGACTGGCTCAACGTCGGCGACGCGGCCGGGCAGTTCTGGGACGCGACGGGCGGCGCGCTCCTCGACGGCGAGTGGCCGCGCACGACGGAGGTCGTGGCGTCGCAGATCCGCACGGTCGGCGCGTTCGGCGGCGCGCTGTGGACGACCGTCACCGGCGACGAGGCGAATCTCTTCGACGACGGCGACGCGGTGGCCGGCCAGCCCCGTACCGTACCGGGCGCAGGAACCACCGCTGACGGCGACGGGGAGCTGCGGGTGCCCGACAGCCTCGACGACCTCACGGCGAGCGTCACGGACGCGTACAACGCCGGCGACGGCGTCGTGCGTGTCACGACGGTGGAGACGCCGGAGGGCCCGCGCGTCGTCGTGAGCATCCCAGGGACGCAGCCGTGGAACCCGAGCGCCGGGTCGAACCCCATGGACCTCACGGGCAACCTCGTCACGGCGGGCGGCGGGACGTCGACCATGACGGAGGCCGTCGAGCTCGCCATGCGCAATGCGGACATCCCCGACGGCGCCCAGGTGATGCTCGTCGGGCACTCGCAGGGCGGCATGACCGTCGCGGACCTCACGTCCGACCCCGACTTCGTCTCGCGGTACAACGTGACGAACGCGATGACGTTCGGCTCGCCGATCGACAGCGAGCACCTCGACCCGCGCGTCTCGGTGCTCGAGATGCAGCACACGACGGATGTCGTCCCGCGACTCGACATGGAGGACAGCCTCTACGTGCCGAACCCTGCGAGTCCGGCGCTCCCAATCCTTCCCGGGCTCCCGAGCTTCTCGGATCAGGCCGGTCCGCAGCACACCACGGTGACGCTGCCGAACCCGGGGCCGTGGTACGACGCGGTGACGAACCACTCGCACGAGCAGTACAGCGCGTCGATCAGCCGGAGTGCTGACCCGGGCCTCGCCGCGTACGAGGAGCAGCTGCGGCGGGACGGGTTCCTCGGCGGCACTGCTCAGAACACGAGCGCGGTGGACATCACCGTGGGACGAGAGGACTGACGACGTGGCACGGATGCGGTGGGATGTCGGCGGGGCCCGGGTCGGTGCAGCAGTGCTCGTCGTCGCAGCGACGCTCGTAGGGTGCGGGACCGGTGCCGGTGCGGAGCGCGACTGCGAGCAGATGTGGGAGTCGCTGTCCGAGTCCGTGGACGGCGTGACGGCGGCCGACTTCGAGTGCCGCCGCAGCTTCGGCGACTCGGGGCAGAAGGGCAAGGTCACAGTCGCCGCGACGACGCAGGACGAGGCGGTGGCGATGATGGAGGCCACGCTTCGGGCGTACGCGGCGTCACCGGACGTCGACGACGCGTCGGTCCTCAATCTCGTCGTCGCCACCGAGGACGACAGCGTCACCGTCGGCCCCGGACTGCTCGGGTTCAACGGCGCGCCCGCGATGTACGAGGTCCGCGAGCACTACGGCATCCAGCCGTGACCCCCGCATCGGCGTCTCCTGGAGCGAGCGACACCGGGGTGACGAGGGGAGCGGCCGCCGCCCGGCGGTTCGCTGGCCGCGGTGGCGTTCGCAGCGGCAGCGATGCTCGCGGGGTGCGGGATCGGTGCCGGTGCGGAGCGTGACTGCGAGGAGATGTGGGAGTCGCTGTCGGCGTCCGTGGACGGTGTGATCGCGGTCGACTTCGAGTGCCGCCGCAGCTTCGGCGACTCGGGTGAGTCGGGCACGGTCACGGTCACCGCCAGCACGCAGGAGCAGGCGGTGGCGGTCATGGAGGACGCCCTGCGCGCCTTCGCGACGTCCGCCGAAGTCGACGACGCGTCGGGGCCTGTGCTCGTCTTCGTCAGCGAGGACGGCGAGATCAGGGTCGGACCCGGACTCCTCGGGTTCAACGGTACGCCCGCGATGTCCGAGGTCCGTGAGCACTACGGCATCCAGCCGTGACACCCGCATCTGCCTTTTCAGGGACGAGGGACGCCGGGGTGACGAGGGAGGCGGCGGCCGGCGGGTGGTCGCTGGCCGCAGTTGCGCTCGCAGCAGCGGCGACGCTCGCAGGGTGCGGGACCGGTGGCGGTGCGGAGAGCGCCTGCGAGGAGACGATGGAGGCGATCACGCTGTCGGTCGACGGGGTGAGTGCGGCCCAGTTCGAGTGCCGCCGGAGCTTCGGGAACTCGTGGGAGAAGGGCAGCGTCACGGTCACGGCGACGACGGAAGCTGAGACCGTGGCCGTCATGGAGGACGTCCTGCGCACCTATGCGGCGTCGGCGGAGATCGATGACGCGTCAGGTCCCGTTCTCTCCTTCGAGTCGCAGGACGGGAGCATCGCGGTGGGGCCCACGACGGTGGGGTTCAACGGCACGCCGGCGATGTCCGAGGTCCGTGAGCACTACGGCATCCAGCCGTGACGCGCGGCCGGCCATTGACCGGCTGCGCGACGGACGGCCGGGCACCCCCGCGGGTGCCCGGCCGTCGTCGTGAGAGCCGGCGTCAGAGCGCGCGGAGCCAGACCGTCGTGTCGGACGGGACGCGCACCTGCGGGTCGGCCGAGCGGTCGGTGACGACCGGGCCGGACTCGGCCAGCACCTCGACGCCGTGCGGGAGCACGACCGGCTCGGTGCCGAGGTTCGCGAGCACGACGACGTCGCGGTTGCGGAACGCGACGACGTCGGGCGAGTCGGCGAAGGCGTCGACCCACGCGAGCGTGCCGCTGCCGAGCCGCTCGGCCCGGCGCGTGGCGAGCGCCGCCCGGTACGTCTCGTACGTCGACCCCGCGACGCCCCGCTGGGCGTCCGCCGCGTAGCGGGCGTACGACTCCGGCTGCGGCAGCCACGTCTTCCCGGACGGGCCGAAGCCGTAGCCCGGGGCGTCGGCGTGCCAGGGGAGCGGCACGCGGCAGCCGTCGCGGCCGGCCTCGGCGCCCTGGGTGCGGAAGAACGCCGGGTCCTCGCGGACGTCGTCGGGCAGCGCGGTGTGCTCGGGCAGCCCGAGCTCCTCGCCCTGGTACAGGTACGACGACCCGGGCAGGCCGAGCATGAGGAGCGACGCGGCACGCGCGCGGCGCAGGCCGAGCTCCTCGTCGGGCTGCGGCTCGTGCGCGAAGATCCCGTTGGGCCGCAGGCTCGGGTTCTCGAGCCCCAGGCGCGAGGCGTGGCGCACGACGTCGTGGTTGGACAGGACCCACGTCGTGGGTGCCCCGACCTCGTCGTTCGCGCGCAGCGACGCGGCGATCACGGTGCGCAGCGGCGCGGCCGACCACGCGGTCGTGAGGAACGAGAAGTTGAACGCCTGGTGCATCTCGTCCGGGCGGACGTACCGGGCGAGGCGCGACAGCGGCTCGACCCAGGCCTCGGCGACGAGGGCGCGGTCGCCGTCGTACTGCGCGAGGACCTGGTGCCAGTCGCGGTAGATCTCGTGCACGCCGTCCTGGTCGAACATCGGCCCGGAGTTGCCGGCGCCCGTCGAACCGTCCTCGGGCGCACCGGGGTCGACGACGTCCTCGGCGTCCTCGGCGCTGTCGGTGGTCTCCGTGCCCTCGACCATGGAGACCGTGCCGTCCCAGTCGGGCAGGCCCGGGGCCTTGACCATGCCGTGCGCGACGTCGATGCGGAAGCCGTCCACGCCCTTGTCGAGCCAGAAGCGCAGGACGTCCTCGAACTCGGACCGCACCTCGGGGTTCTCCCAGTCGAGGTCGGGCTGCGAGGAGTCGAACAGGTGCAGGTACCACTGGCCGGGCACCTCGTCGGCCGCGCCGGTCACGGGGCGGGCGCCGGCACCGGCCGTCACGCGCGTCCACGCCGGCCCGCCGAAGATCGACTGCCAGTTGTTCGGCGGCAGCTCGCCGTTCTCGCCCCTGCCCTCGCGGAAGATGTAGCGGGCGCGCTCGGGCGAGCCCTCCGGGGCGGCCAGCGCGGCCTGGAACCACGCGTGCTGGTCGGAGGTGTGGTTGGGCACGAGGTCGACGACCACGCGGATGCCGCGGGCGTGCGCCTTGGCGAGCAGCTCGTCGAGGTCGGCGAGCGTGCCGAACAGCGGGTCGACGTCGCGGTAGTCGGCGACGTCGTAGCCGGCGTCCTTCTGGGGGGAGCGGTAGAACGGGCTGAGCCACACGGCGTCGACCCCGAGCTCGGCGAGGTGGTCGAGCTTCGACGTGATGCCCGGCAGGTCGCCGATCCCGTCGCCGTCGCCGTCGGCGAACGAGCGCGGGTAGACCTGGTAGATCACCGCGTCGCGCCACCACTCGGGCGCCTCGCCCGGTCCGGCGTGCACGAGCTCGCCGGGGGCGAGGAGCGCGCCGGCGTCCGCGGGGGCCGTGGTCGCGAGCAGGGTCGAATCGGTACGAGACATCGGGTCTGGAGTCCTCACGTGATTCTTCGGGGATGGTGCGGTCAGGAGCGCCGGCTCCACGACCGGTGCCGGCGCGGGTGGGGGACGCGGGGCCCACGTCCAGGATGCCGCGCGCGGGCGCGCGGCGGCGGAGCGGGTCAGGCGGTGGCCGGTCCGGCCTCGGCGTCGACCGTGCGTGCGGGGGCCGCCCCGGTCGAGTCCCGGACGATCAGCTCGGTCTGGAAGAGCAGCTCCGTGCGCGGTGCGCGGCCACCCTGGATCTCGGTGAGCAGCGCGCTGATCGCCGCGTGCGCCATGGCGGCCACGGGCTGGCGCACGGTCGTCAGCGGCGGGTCGGTGAAGCCGATGAGCGGCGAGTCGTCGTAGCCGACCACCGACACGTCGTCCGGCACGCGGAGCCCGCGGGCGCGCGCGGCACGGATCGCCCCGAGGGCCATGAGGTCGGAGCCGCACACGATCGCGGTGTGGCCGGTGTCGATGAGCTCGCCGCCCGCCGCCTGGCCGCCCTCGACCGTGTAGAGCGTGGTCACGAGGTGCTCGCGCGCGGCGTCGGCGTCCTCGGCCAGCCCGTGGCGCACGAGCGCCTCGAGGAAGCCCGCGACCTTGCGCTGCGCCGGGACGAACCGCTGGGGGCCGATCGCCAGGCCGATGCGCCGGTGCCCGAGCGAGACGAGGTGGCGCACCGAGAGCTCGACGCTCGCCACGTCGTCCGGCGAGACGAACGGCGCGTCGATGCCCGCCGCGTACCCGTTGACGAGCACGATCGGGATGCCGCGGCTGCGCAGCCGCTCGTAGCGCTCGTGGCCCGCCTGGGTGTCGGCGTGGAGACCGGACACGAAGACGATGCCGTCGACCGCGTGGTCCATGAGCATCTCGACGTAGTCGTCCTCCGTCGTGCCGCCCGGTGACTGCGTGCACAGCAACGGCGTGTACCCGTGCTCGGAGAGCTGCGACTCGATGGTCTGGGCGAACGCCGGGAAGACGGGGTTGGTGAGCTCCGGCACGACGAGCCCGATGAGCCCGGCCGACCGGGTGCGCAGCGTCGAGGGGCGCTCGTAGCCCAGCACGTCGAGCGCGGCGAGGACGGCCTGCCGTGTCTCGCTCGCGACACCCGGCTTCCCGTTGAGGACGCGCGAGACCGTCGCCGTGGAGACGCCGGCCTGCGCGGCGAGATCGCTGAGACGGGTGCGCACGTGGGGAAGCGTAGGGGACACCGGACCTCCTCGTCCTGGTCTTCCGGGCGGTGGGCGGCGTGCCTGTGCTGCGCGCGCCGGCGTCGTCCGGGGAGGCGGTGGGCGCGTCAGGGACGCCCTGGAACGTGTTGCATGAAAGTTACCGCAACGGCTTGCGAAAACGCTAGCCGCCCCTCTACGGTCGTCGCACCAGGGCCCGGCACCGGCGCGGGCCGCCATTTCACACGCTTGGAGTGCCCCTGATGCGACGGAGCATCCTTCTAGCCGCCGCGCTGACCACGACGCTCGCCCTCGCGGCCTGCTCGTCCGGCGAGAGCGGCGAGGAGACCACCACGGAGCCGCAGGAGAGCGGGTCGGCCAGCGGCTCGCTGACCGTGTGGGTCGACGAGACCCGCCAGGACGCCGTCACCGCGGCCGCGGCATCGTTCGAGGAGGAGACCGGGACGTCCGTCGAGGTCGTCCTGAAGAACTTCGAGGACATCCGCGCGGACTTCCTCGCCCAGGTCCCCACGGGCGAGGGCCCCGACATCACCGTCGGAGCGCACGACTGGCTCGGCGAGCTGACGACGAACGGCGTCGTCGCGCCGCTCGAGCTCGGCGACAAGGCCGGCGACTTCGAGACCGTGTCGATCGAGGCGTTCACGCAGGACGGCCAGGTCTACGGCCTGCCGTACGCGATCGAGAACATCGCCCTCATCCGCAACACGGCGCTCGCGGCCGAGGCGCCCGCCACGTGGGACGACGCGGTCGCGGCCGGCCAGGCCGCCGGCACGCAGTTCCCGATCCTCGTCCAGTCGGACGGCGACAAGGGCGACCCGTACACGCACTACCCGCTCCAGACGTCGTTCGGCGCGCCCGTCTTCACCCAGAACGAGGACGGCAGCTACTCGTCCGAGCTCGCGATGGGCGGCCCGGAGGGCCAGGCCTACGCGCAGTGGCTCGGCGCCCAGGGCGCCGCGGGCGTCCTCAGCCAGGACACCACGTACGACATCGCCGTCGAGGCGTTCAAGAACGGCCAGTCGCCGTTCATCGTCGGTGGCCCGTGGATGATCGAGTCCTTCGAGGGCCTGGACCTGTCGATCGATCCGATCCCGTCGGCCGGCGGCCAGCCCGCGCAGCCGTTCGTGGGCGTGCAGGGCTTCTACCTGAGCGCCGAGAGCGAGAACGCGATCGTCGCGAACGACTTCCTCGTCAACTTCCTGTCGAGCGAGGACGCGCAGCTCGCGCTGTACGAGGCGGGCAACCGCCTGCCCGCGCTGACGGCGGCCGCCGACGCCGCCGCGGCGGAGGACCCGATCGTGGCCGGCTTCCGCGCGGTCGGTGCCGAGGCGCTGCCGATGCCGTCCATCCCGGAGATGGCGTCCGTGTGGAGCTTCTGGGGCGTGACCGAGGCCGCGATCGTCAGCGGGGCCGACCCGGTGGCGACGTGGGACAAGATGATCGCCGACATCCAGGGCGCGATCGACTCCTGACCGGCAGCGGCGTCGTCGGGCGCGCGGAGGACCCCGCGCCCGACGACGCCTCGCGGTCGCCGCCCCGCCGACGCGGGGCGGTGCACGACCCTGTGACGCGGCGCCGCCGCCGCGTCGGACGACCACGGAGGCCACCGACGATGTCCGCCCCTCAGACCACGGCCGACGCCACGGGCGTCGGCGTCCCCGGCGCCGAGGACCCGCGCCCCGGGCGCGAGCGCCCGCGGGACGCGTCCCACGCCCGCGACTACGGCCCCGGCTTCGTCGCGAAGCTCGTGCTCATGGCCGTCGTCGACGCGTTCGGCGTCTACGTCGTGTGGTCCGCCTGGCAGGCGGACTCGTACGGCGTCCTCGCGGCGACGCTCGCTCTCCTCGTCGCGGCGAACTGGGCGTACTTCTCGCGGCGCGCGCTGCCGATGAAGTACATCCTGCCGGGACTGGTCTTCCTCCTCGTCTACCAGATCTTCGTCGTCGCCTACACCGGGTACGTCGCGTTCACCAACTACGGCACCGGGCACAACACGACCAAGGAGCAGGCCGTCTCCGCGCTCCTCGTGCAGAACGAGCGGCGCGTCGAGGGCTCGCCGTCGTCGCCGCTGACGGTCGTGGCGGACGGCGACGCGCTCGGGTTCGCCGTCGTCACGGAGGACGGCGACGTCGAGGTGGGCACCGCCGACAGCCCGCTCACGGTCGCCGACGGTGCGACCGTCGACGGCGACCGCGTCACCGAGGTCCCCGGGTACACGGTGCTGCCGCGCGACCAGGTGCTCCAGCGCCAGGGCGAGGTCAACGAGCTGCGCGTCCCGGTCTCGGACGACCCGGAGGACGGGTCGATCCGCACGACCGACGCACGGACGGGCTACGTGTACACGTCGGTGCTCGAGTACGACGAGGCCGCGGACACCATGACGGACACGACGACCGGGACCGTCTACACGCCGAACGACCAGGGGCAGTTCGAGGCCGAGGACGGCTCGACGCTCGCGGTCGGCTGGCGCGTGCCGGTCGGGTTCGACAACTTCGCGACGGCGTTCGGCGACAGCCGCTACGCGGAGCCGTTCCTCAAGATCCTGCTGTGGACGTTCGTGTTCGCGGTCGGCTCGGTCGCGACGACGTTCCTGCTCGGCCTGTTCCTCGCGATCACCTTCAACGACCAGCGCATGCGCGGCCGCCGGTTCTACCGCACGCTCATGATCCTGCCGTACGCGATCCCGGGCTTCCTCGCCGCGCTCCTGTGGTCCGGCCTGCTCAACACGCGGTTCGGGTTCGTCAACTCCGTGCTGCTCGGCGGCGCCGAGATCCCGTGGCTCACCGACCCGTGGCTCGCCAAGCTGGCGGTGCTGGGCGTGAACCTGTGGCTGGGCTTCCCCTACATGTTCCTCATCTGCACGGGTGCGCTGCAGTCGCTGCCGGCGGACGTCATGGAGGCGGCGAAGATCGACGGCGCCGGGCGCTGGCGCACGTGGCGGTCGGTCACGCTGCCGCTGCTCCTCGTCGCGACGGCGCCGCTGCTCATCTCGTCGTTCGCCTTCAACTTCAACAACTTCACGCTCATCTACATGCTCACCGGCGGCGGGCCGCGCTTCGCCGACGCCTCGGTGCCGCTCGGGCACACCGACATCCTCATCTCGATGGTCTACTCGATCTCCGGCGTGGACGGCTCGGCGCCGAAGGACTTCGGTCTCGCCAGCGCGCTGTCGATCGTCGTGTTCCTCATCGTCGGGACCATCTCGGCCCTCGCGTTCCGCGCCACCCGCAAGTTCGAGGAGATCAGCTGACATGGCGACCACCGCAGCCCCTCCCGCCGTGGCCGACCGGCCCGCCGCCGGCATCCCGGACCGGCGGCGCCGCCGCCCCGGCCGCTGGTTCTCCGAGCTCGGCTGGCGCCACCTCGTCGGCGTCGTCGCGGTCGTCTACGCCGCGTTCCCGCTCGTGTACGTGCTCTCGGCGTCGCTCTCGGAGGGCGGCACGCTCACGGGGTCGAACCAGCTGTTCTCCGACGTCAGCACGGCGAACTACGCCCAGCTCGGCACGACGATGTTCTGGACGTGGGTGCTCAACACGCTCGTCATCGCCGTCGCGACGTCCGTCGGGACCGTGCTCATGGGTGCGGCCGCCGCGTACGCGTTCTCGCGCTTCCGGTTCGCCGGGCGCCGCGCGGGGCTCACCTCGCTGCTCGTGCTGCAGATGTTCCCGCAGATGCTCGCGTTCGTGGCGATATTCCTGCTCCTGCTCGGCCTGGGGGACGTCGTCCCGGCGCTCGGGCTCAACAGCAAGCTCGCGCTCATCGCCGTGTACCTCGGCGGCGCGCTCGGCGTGAACACGTTCCTCATGTACGGGTTCTTCAACACCGTGCCGCGCGAGCTCGACGAGGCGGCCAAGCTCGACGGCGCCACCCACGCGCAGATCTACTGGACGATCATCCTGCGCCTCGTGGCCCCGATCCTCGCGGTCGTCGCGCTGCTGTCGTTCATCAGCACGTTCGGGGAGTTCATCATCGCGCGCATCGTGCTGTCCTCGGAGAGCAGCTGGACGATCGCCGTCGGCCTGTACGGCTGGGTGTCGTCGCTGCGCGAGGCGAACTGGGGCCTGTTCACGGCTGGCGCGGTCATCTCGGCGCTGCCCGTGCTCGCCCTGTTCCTGTACCTGCAGAAGTACATCGTCGGCGGGCTCACCGCCGGCGCCGTCAAGGGCTGAGCCGGTGCCCCGCCACCGCGCACCCGGTCGCCCCGACGCCGCCGCGCCCGCCGCCCCGGCGCACCACGACGGCTCAGCGCTGTACGTCCCCGAGGGCACGCCGTCCCTCGGGGACACCGTCCCGGTCCGTGTGCGCGTGCCGCGCGGGACGGGCGTGCGGGACGTGTGGCTGCGCACCGTGCGCGACGGCGAGCCCCGCATGGCGCCCGCGCGCCTCGACCGGTCGGACGAGCACGAGGACTGGTACGTCGCGGACGTGCTCGTGCACAACCCGGTGACGCGCTACCGGTTCTTCCTCGACGTGCCCGGCCCGGACGGGCGCAGCGGCTACCGCTGGCTCAACGGGCGCGGCACCTGGGACCGCGACGTGCCCGACGCCGCGGACTTCCGGCTCACCGTGCACGACCCGGCGCCCGCGTGGCTGTCCGACGGCGTCGTGTACCAGGTGTTCCCGGACCGGTTCGCGCGCTCCGCGGCGGCGGGCGCCCGGCCGCTGCCGTCGTGGGCGGTCCCGGCGGCGTGGGACGACGAGCCGCACGGCTCGGGCCCCGACGTCGGCGTGCAGTACTACGGCGGTGACCTCGCGGGGATCGAGGAGCGGCTGGACCACCTCGTCGCCCTCGGCGTCTCCACGCTGTACACGACACCCGTGTTCCCCGGCCGGTCGAACCACCGGTACGACGCCGCGACGTTCGACCGCGTCGACCCGCTCCTCGGCGGGGACGAGGCGTACGCGTCCCTGATCCGTGCCGCGCACGCACGCGGCCTGCGCGTCATGGGCGACCTCACGACGAACCACACCGGGTCCGGTCACGAGTGGTTCGCCCGGGCGCGGGCGGACGAGCACGCGCCGGAGCACGACTTCTACTACTGGACCGACGACGAGCCCGGCTACGTCGGCTGGCTCGAGCACGCGTCGCTGCCCAAGCTGTCGTACGGCTCGCGCGAGCTCGCCGCGCGCATGATCGCCGGGCCGGACTCCGTCGTCGGACGCTACCTGCGCGAGCCGTTCGGCCTCGACGGCTGGCGCATCGACGTCGCGAACATGACGGGCCGGTACGGCGCCGAGGACCGCACGCACGAGATCGCGCGCACGCTACGCGCGACGATGCGTGCGATCGACCCCGACGCCGGTCTCGTCGCCGAGCACTTCCACGACGCCTCGGACGACCTCGCCGGCGACGGCTGGCACGCCAACATGAACTACTCGGCGTTCACGCGGCCCGTGTGGACGTGGTTGTCGCCCGAGGACTCGGCCGTGCCGTACCTCGGGCTGCCGGTGCGCACGCCGCGACGCGGAGGGCGCTCCGTCGTCGAGACGATGCGCGAGTTCGACGCCGCCGTCCCGTGGCGCGTCACCGCGGCGCAGTGGAACATGCTCGGCTCGCACGACACCCCGCGCCTGCGCTCGATCGTCGGGTCGCTCGACCTCGTCGAGGTCGCCGTGACCCTCCTCATGACCTACCCGGGCACGCCCGTCGTCTTCGCCGGCGACGAGGTCGGGCTCACCGGGATCAACGGCGAGCACGCGCGCGCCACGATGCCGTGGGACTTCCCGGACCGCTGGGACGCCGCGACGTTCGACGTGTACCGGTCGCTCGTCGGCGTCCGCCGGGACGCCCCGGCGCTGCGCCGCGGCGGCATGCGCTGGGTCCACGTCGACGACGACGCGCTCGTCTACCTGCGCGAGACGCCGGACGAGCGCGTGCTCGTCGCCGTCGCCCGGGCCCCGTGGCCGGGCGTCCGGCTCCACCCCGCGGTCGTGGGCGGCGCCCTCGAGGCCGAGCGCCTGCACGGCGGCCTCGACCTGTCCGTGCACGACGGCGCGTGGGCGCTCGGGGGAGACGGCCCCGCCGTCGGGGTGTGGCGCCTGGCGTGACCCGCGGCCGGGGCACGAGGTGTCACAGGAAGAGGTGCGCCACCCGGGCGACCGCCGCGTCGTACTCGGCGCGGTCGAACACCAAGGTCCCGAGGGACGAGTAGTCCCAGTCCGGCCGGTACGGCTGCGTCGGGTCCTCCCAGCGGACCGTCCGCTCGTCGGCGCGGACCGCCACCTCGAACGGCCAGCAGCCCGCCTCGTGGCAGTCGCACGAGAGCACCCACGCCCGCCCGCCCGACGGCCAGCGTCCGCGCCCGTACCACTGCCGCTCGGCCGGCCCGAACCGGAAGAGCGCCGGGACGAGACCTCCGTACCCACCCGCCGGCGAGTACCCCTTGGCCGACTCCACGGCACCGACGAGCGCGACGAGGGACCGCCCGTCGACGTACGGCACGACCTCGACGACGCCGTCGACGGTGACGACCCGCAGCTCCAGCGCGTGCGTGGCGCTCATGCCGTGAGGGTACGCGCGCCGACGCTCCCGTACCCGTCGGCGGTCCACAGCCCTGCGCGGCAGGACCGACGCCGCCTCCCGCCTCGCTACGCTGACCCCGTGCAGACCTTCGAGCAGGGCGCGTTCGACCCGTCCGTGGTGGGGACCGTCCCGCGGCCGGCCCCGGGCGAGGAGGGGACGGCGTCGTACACCGACGCCGACACCGAGCGGTGGTACGTCGAGCCCCCCAAGTCCCGCGCGCGCAGCCCGTTCGAGCGCGACCGCGCACGCATCGTCCACTCGTCCGCGCTCCGGCGGCTCGGCGCCAAGACCCAGGTGCTCGGGCCCGGCAGCGACGACTTCGTGCGCACGCGCCTCACGCACACGCTCGAGGTCGCCCAGGTGGGCCGGGAGATCGGCAAGGCGCTCGGGTGCGACCCCGACATCGTCGACACCGCGTGCCTCGCGCACGACCTCGGGCACCCGCCGTTCGGCCACAACGGCGAGCGGGCGCTCGCGGACCTCGCCGTGGACATCGGCGGCTTCGAGGGCAACGCGCAGACGCTGCGCCTGCTGACCCGGCTCGAGCCGAAGGTCGTGACCGACGACGGCCGCGCCGTCGGGCTCAACCTCACGCGCGCGAGCCTCGACGCGAGCGTCAAGTACCCGTGGGGCGCGGGGGAGGGGCCGACCCGCGCGGACGGTCGCGCGACGCACAAGTTCGGCGTCTACGAGGACGACCGCCCGGCGTTCGACTGGCTCCGCGCCGGCGCGCCGAGCCAGGTCAAGTGCCTCGAGGCGCAGGTCATGGACCTCGCCGACGACGTCTCCTACTCGGTGCACGACGTGGAGGACGCCGTCGTGGGCGGCCGCATCGAGCTGGCCGTGCTCGACGACGCGGACGAGCGCGACCGCGTCGTGCGCGCCGTGCACGCCTGGTACGGCACGGCGCAGGACGAGGCCGCGCTCGACGCCGCGATCGACCGCCTGCAGAAGACGGGCCACCTCCTCACCGGCTTCGACGGGTCGCGCCGCGCCCTGTCGGCGCTCAAGGACGCGACGAGCCAGCTCATCGGCCGGTTCACGGGCGCCGCCCAGGACGCCACGCGCGCCGTCTACGGCGACGGCCCGCTCACGCGGTACGCCGCCCGTCTCGTCGTGCCCGACGAGACGGTCGCGGAGATCCTCGTGCTCAAGGGCATCGCCGTCGCGTACGTCATGGCGCCGCGCGAGCAGGAGCCGCTGTACCAGCGCCAGCGCGAGCTGATCGCCGACCTCGTGCACGTCCTCGCCGACCGCGCGCCGATCGCGCTCGAGCCGTCGTTCGCGGCGGACTGGGAGGCCGCGGCCGACGACGCCGCGCGTCTGCGCGTGGTCGTCGACCAGGTCGCGTCGCTCACCGACGTGTCGGCGATGCAGCTGCACGCGCGCCTGGTGCGGCCTCGCGCCTGACGCCTCAGGCGTCGGCGCGCTCGGCCGTCCAGGCGTCGCTCGCGCGCTGCACGTCCTCGGGCGTCACCGACGCGGCGACCGTGACGAAGTACCAGCGGTGGCCGAACGGGTCGCGGACCGCGGCCTGCCGGAAGCCCTCGAACCAGTCCGCGGGGTCCGCGAGCGACGTCGCTCCTGCCTCCACCGCTCGGGACCACGCGGCGTCGGTGTCCTCGACCGGGACGCTGAACGACGCGTGCGTCGGGGCGCCCGGCTCCGGCGCGACCGAGTCTGGCGGGAACGCCTCCGCGACGGTGAACGTCGACGTCCCCGCGGCGGATCGCAGGCGCAGGTCGGAGTGGATCACGGCGTCCCCGGCGGTGATCGTGTCGATCACCTCGGCGCCGAGCGCGGCCTCGTAGAACGCGATCGCCTCGCGCGCCCCGCTCACCGTGACGTTGGGGTGCAGCGCCGACATCTCCATGGTGTCCTCCTCCGTGCTGCGGCGCGCCCGCCCGTCCGGCGGCGCACCGCTCCCGGGACCGCCCCGGGTGGCACCATGCTCGTGTCGGCGCCCGGTGCCAGTCTTGGAGGAATGCGACAGGTGTTCGATCCGGAGGACGGGCGCGGTGGTCGGGGCGGCGAAGACCGGGCCACGACCTCCCTGCGCGGTCTCGTCGACCCCGCCGCCGCGCGGCGCGGGTTCGCGCTCGAGCGCCTCGACCCGGCGCCCGACCTCGCCGACCTCGTCGAGCGGCACTGGGTCGTGCGCTGGGACCTGCCGCCCGAGGAACGCTTCACGCAGGTCGTCGTGCCGCACCCCGTCGCGAACGTCGTCGCCGAGGCGTCGGGCTACGCGGCCCACGGGATCCCGCCGGGCCTGTTCGAGCGCACGCTCACGGGCGCCGGCGTCGTCGTCGGCACGAAGCTCCGGCCGGGCGCGTTCCGGGTCCTGCTCGGCTCGGCGGACGCGGTGCAGCCGGGCGTCCGGGTCCCCGCGTCGTCGTTCCTCGGGCCGGCCGCGGACGACGTCGGACGACGCGCCCTGGCGCTCGCGGGCGGTGGCGACGAGCGCGCGGCGGTCGCGGTCGTCGAGCAGCTGCTGCGGGCGCGCGCCGACGTCGTCCGCACTCCGCGGGCCGTCCGCGACCTCGAGCGCGTGCGCGCCACGTTCGCCGCCCTCGTGGCGGGCGAGCTCGCCCCGGGCGCCGGGGTGGGCGACCTCGCCGCGGTGACCGGTTCGACGCCGCGGTCCCTGCAGCGGCTGTTCGCCGCGACCGTCGGCGTGAGCCCCAAGTGGGTGCTGCAGCGCCACCGCGTCCACCTCGCCGCGGACCTGCTCGCCGCCAACCCCGACCAGGACCTCGCGGCGCTCGCCACGGCGGTCGGGTACTACGACCAGGCGCACCTCGGCACCGACTTCCTCCGCGCGACCCGGACGACGCCCGGGGCCTACGCCCGTCGCTGCGCCGCCTCGCGTGAGGCGTTGCGCAGCACGCTCATCGGAGGGGTCGCGGACGCTTAGACTCGCCTCGTGGCAGGCCTGATCCGACGTGAGGACGTGGACGCCGTCCGCGACCGCGCACGGATCGACGAGATCGTCTCCGCGCACGTGACCCTCAAGCCGGCGGGCGTCGGGTCGATGAAGGGCCTGTGCCCGTTCCACGACGAGCGCACGCCGTCGTTCCACGTGCGGCCCGGGGTCGGGCGCTGGCACTGCTTCGGCTGCGGCGAGGGCGGCGACGTCATCTCGTTCGTGCAGAAGGTCGACGGTCTGACGTTCACGGAGGCCGTCGAGTACCTCGCGGACCGCGTCGGCATCCAGCTGCGCTACGAGGAGTCCGGCCGTGGGGGCGGCGCGCCACGGCCGCGCGAGGAGCCCGGCCGGCGCCAGCGGCTGCTCGAGGCGCACCGCGTGGCCGCGCAGTACTACGCCGAGCAGCTCATGGGCCCAGGTGCGGCCGCGGCGCGCGCGTTCCTCGCGGAGCGCAGCTTCGACCGGTCCGACGCCGAGCGCTTCGGCGTCGGGTACGCGCCCACGGGGTGGGACAACCTCCAGCGGCACCTGCAGGGCCGCGGCTTCACGCAGGCCGAGCTCGTCGCGTCGGGCCTCATGAGCCAGGGGCAGCGCGGGATCTACGACCGGTTCCGTGGCCGGCTCATGTGGCCGATCCGCGACGTCACGGGGGAGATCGTCGGGTTCGGCGCCCGGCGGCTCTACGAGGAGGACCAGGGGCCCAAGTACCTCAACACCCCCGAGACGTCGCTCTACAAGAAGTCCCACGTGCTGTACGGCATCGACCAGGCGAAGCGCGAGATCGCCAAGCAGAAGCGGGTCGTGGTCGTCGAGGGCTACACCGACGTCATGGCGGCGCACCTGTCCGGCGTGACGACCGCCGTCGCGACGTGCGGCACCGCGTTCGGCACCGACCACGCGCGCATCGTCCGGCGCCTCCTCGGCGACACCACCGCGGGCGGCGGCATGCAGCTCGCGTCGGGGGCCACGGTCGGCGGCGAGGTGATCTTCACGTTCGACGGCGATGCCGCCGGGCAGAAGGCGGCGGTGCGCGCGTTCGGCGAGGACCAGCGCTTCTACGCGCAGACGTTCGTCGCCGTCGAGCCGAGCGGCATGGACCCGTGCGAGCTGCGCATGGCACGCGGCCCGGACGCGGTGCGCGCGCTCGTCGACGGGCGCCAGCCCCTGTTCGAGTTCGTCGTCCGCACGACGCTGGACTCGTTCGACCTCGACACCGCGGAGGGGCGCGTCGGCGCGCTGCGCGCCGCGGCGGCGGTCGTCGCCCTGCGCGGGCGCACGGAGCGTCGGGGCCGCGCCCGCCCGGTCTGGGACCAGCTCGCCGACGCCGAGCCGTCCCTCGCGGCCTGGTCGGTGTACTTCGCGAGCGGCGCGCGCGTGCGCGCGGCGGTCGACGCCGGCCGGTCGGACGTCGACCCGCGCCGTGCCGACGAGCTCATGGCGTGCGCGGAGGACTTCCGGGACGAGGTCGCGATGCTCGTCGACCCGGACGCGGGGTTCGTCCGCGTGCCGGGCCCGCGGACGGTCGCCTCGTGACCGGCGCGGCGTCGCCGGCTCCCGCCCGGTCCCGGCCATGAGCCGCGGGCCGCGGGCCCTCGTCCGTCGCGACTGGGGCGGCGACGAGGAGGGCTGCTCGATCCTCCACGTCGACATGGACGCGTTCTTCGCGTCGGTCGAGCTGGCGCGTCGTCCGGAGCTGCGGGGACGGCCGGTCGTCGTGGGCGGTGCGGACCGCGGCGTCGTGCTCGCCGCCACGTACGAGGCGCGCGCCTTCGGCGTGCACTCCGCGATGCCGATGGCGGTCGCCCGGCGGGCGTGCCCCCAGGCGATCGTCGTGCCGCCCGACCACCGGCGCTACCACGAGGTGTCGCGGTCCGTCATGGCGGTCCTCGGCGAGATCACGGCTCTCGTCGAGCAGGTGAGCGTCGACGAGGCGTTCCTCGACGTGAGCGGTGCGCGGCGCCGGCTCGGCCCGCCCACCACCATCGGCGCCGCCCTGCGCCGGCGCGTCCAGGCCGAGCACGGCATCACGTGCTCGGTGGGGATCGCGACGACCAAGTTCGTCGCGAAGCTCGCCTCGACGCACGCCAAGCCCGACGGCATGCTGCTCGTCCCGGCCGCCTCGACCGTGGCGTTCCTGCGGACGCTCCCCGTCGGCGCGCTGTGGGGCGTGGGTGAGCGCACGGAGGCGGTCCTCGCGCGGTGGGGCATCCGGACGGTGGCCGAGCTGGCGGACACCGACGTGGCCGTCGTCCAGGCGGCGGTCGGCAAGGTCGCCGGCGCGCACCTGCACGACCTGGCCTGGGGGCGCGACCCCCGGCCCGTCCAGCCCGAGCGGTCGGAGCGCTCGATCGGCGCGGAGACGACGTTCGAGCACGACCTGCGCGACCTCGACGCCGTGCAGGCGCGCGTCCTCGAGCTCGCCGACCGGTGCGCCGCACGGCTGCGGCAGCAGGGGGTCCTCACCCGGACGGTGAGCGTCAAGGTGCGCACGAGCGACTTCCGCACCGTGACGCGGGCGCGCACGCTCGGCGCGCCGACGGACGTGGCCCGGGAGATCTACCTCGTGGCGCGGGAGCTCGTGGCCGGCGTGGACCTGCACGGCCTCGCGGTGCGGCTCGTCGGGGTCCGCGCGGAGGGCCTGGAGCCCCGGGCGGGCGCGGTCGTGCAGCCCACGCTCGACGAGGCCGTCGGCGAGCACGGCGAGGCGCGCCGTCGCGCCGAGCAGGCCGTCGACGCGGTGCGGGGGCGCTTCGGGGTGAGATCGATCGCGATGGGGCCGCGCCGGTCGCGCTCGACTACCACCCCCGCAGATGTCGAACTATCCTGAGGGAGACACTCGACCACCGCGAAGAAACGGGGTGCTCATGCCTCTGTCTGAGTACGAGCAGCGGGTATTGGAGCAGATGGAGCGAGCGCTCACCTCGGACGACCCGCGGCTGGCGAACACGTTCCAGGCACCGCGTCGGCGATCGGTGCTGCGCTACGTCCTGGCAGGCGTCGGCGTGGTCGGCGGCCTGCTGCTCCTCGTCCTCGGCGCCGCCACGTCCCAGACGTGGCTCGGCGTCGTGGGCTTCGTGCTCATGTTCGCGGGCGTGGTGCTGGTCTTCCAGTCCCCGCGCCCGTCGCGCAAGGGACCGGTCGGGACCGTCGGCGCCGACGGCCGCGTCCGGACGGCGCCGGCGAAGCAGGCGGCGCGCAAGCCGTTCCTCAGCCGACTGGAAGAGCGGTGGGATCGGCGTCGCGAGCAGGGCGGCCGCTGAGCGACCGCTCGACCCCCGCCGCCGCGGTGTCGACCAGCTCCCGGAACTCCGTGGTCGTCGTCAGTCCTGCGCGCGCGTAGCGCTCCGTCTCCAGCGCCGTGGCGAGCGCGACGAGCGCCTCGACCGTCTCGTCGGGAAGGTCCGCGCCGGAGCGTGCGCGTACGGTCGCCGCGACGAGCGCCGGGACCCCGCGCGGTGTCGTCGACGCCGGCCACGCGACCTCGAGCGCGGCGAGTCGGCGCGTCAGCTCGCGCCAGGCGTCCTCGGCGTCGCGGAGCGCGTGGACCCGCGTCCGACGGCGCAGCAGCAGCCAGGCCGTGACGCCGCCCAGCACGAGCAGGACCGTCAGGGACGCGACGAGCAGCCACGGGCTTCCTGAGCCCTCCGTCGTCCCCGTCGCCGGTCCGTCGACCTCGGCCGACGGCGCGGGCACGGCCGGGGCGGACGGGGTGGGCTCCGCGCCCGGGGTCAGGGCGTCGTCCGGGGCGAGGAAGCCCGGGGTGGCCGTGCTGCCCGTCGGCGTCGCCCAGCGGGGAGCGGGCCCGGTCTGCTGCGCGGGGGTGGGCTCGAACCGGACCCAGCCCTGCCCCGGGAAGTAGAGCTCGGGCCACGCGTGCGAGTCGCGCCCGGTCACCTGGTAGACGCCGTCGCCCCCGCGCTGGCCCGGCAGGAAGCCGACGCCGAGCCGTGCCGGGATGCCGAGCGTGCGCGCCATCATGGTCATCGACGTCGCGAACTGCACGCAGTAGCCCGTGCGGTGCTGCAGGAAGTCCCACACCGCGTCGCCCGAGTCCCCGGGCGGGACCTGCGTCGAGTAGGTGAACGTCGACGTGTCGCGGAAGAACGTCTGGAGCGCCAGCGCCTGGTCGTACCGCGACTGCGCGCCCTGGACCACCTCCGCGGCGAGGTCGCGGATCGCCTGCTCGTGCTCCGACGCGGGGACGTCCACGTAGTTGGGGTCGTCGGGGTCCTCGCCCTGCGCCGCGCGGAGCGCGTCGGCGTCGAGGGCCCGCGGGAAGACCGTCACCGCGTACGACGTCCCGGCGCCGGTCGCTCGGCTCCCCACCACCTCGTCGCGCACGGCGTCGTACCGCCAGTCGCCGTCGGCGTCGAGCGTGCGCGGCTCGGTGGGCAGGGGGAGCTTCGTGTCCCGCAGCGACTCGAGCGTGAGGTCCATGCGGGTGGGCTCGTCGAGCCCCGCGTCCTGCGGCCACAGCAGCTGCTCGGCGTCCTCGACGGGCTCGCCGTCGCGGTCGGTGCCGCGCCGCCAGTTCGTGCCGTCGAACCCGGTGAGCGTGAAGACGCGCAGCGGTCCGACGTCCGCGCCGTCGACGCGGTAGCGCAGGACGACCTCGTCGGAGCGCTCCGCGAGGTCGCGGCGCATGTCGAGGTCGTCCGAGAGCCGCACGGTGCTGCCCGTCGAGGAGAAGAGGCGCGACCACGACGAGGACGCCACCTCGGGCAGCGTCGCGCTCGCCGAGCCGACCCCGAGGGAGACCACCGCGACGGCCAGCGCCGCGGCGACCGCGGTCGCCGCGCGTGCCCCGCCCGCCGGTGCGCGCCGACCGGCGCCGTCGGCCGCGTGCGCTCGCCGCGTCGCCCGGTGGGGGTTGTCGACCGCGAGGAGCACCACGAGGGCCGTGACCGTGAGGACGAACGCCGCGGGCGGCACGTCGCCGACGAGCACCAGCCCGGGCACCCACAGGGCGAGGAGGGGAGCGCCGACGCCGGCCCCCATGCGCAGCCCGCCTGCCAGCAGGTCGGCGACGAGGAACACGACGACCGCGCCGCCGACGGCGAGCAGCTCGATGGGCAGGCTGGGGTCGATGGGCGCGACCTCGGCGAGCGTCAGCTCGCGCGCCGTCTGCACGCGTGTGCCGAGACGCTCCACGTTCGACAGCCCGATGAGCGCGGAGAAGCGGTCCGTCGGCCCGCCGTACAGGCCGAGCAGCGCCCACGCGCCGACCACGAGGCCCGCGGCCGACGGCAGGAGCGCGGCGGGCGGCGCGAGCGTCTCGCCGCGGCCCGTCGACGCGCGCTCGAGCGCGTACCGGGACAGCCCCGTGACGAGCGCGAGGACGACGAGGACCCGCACCGCGGTGCGGGTCCACTCGCCCGGCCCGATGACCGTGCCGAGCGCGAAGGTCGACGCGGCGACGGCGACGGTCACGCACGCCGTCGTCGCCAGGACGCGTGCGCCCAGGCCGGTGCGTCCCCGGGCGTGAGCAGGCGGCGCGGTCATCGTGCTCCCTCCACGAGCAGCGCCCACGCGCGCTCGAGCGGCGTGCCGGCCTCCACGAGGACGACGTGCCACCCGGTCGCGCGCAGCGCGGTCACGGTCTCCTGGGCCGCCGCGAGCTGCGAGGACGACGTGCGCGGACGGACGACGAGCGCCCAGTGCAGCATGTCGCCCGCGAGGGAGGCGACGGTGTGCCGGGCGACGGGGCCGAGCGGCCCGACGACCGCGACGGTGATCTCCCCGGGTCGGCGCGCGGGACGCAGCGCCTCGGCGGTCGCGGCCGCCGCGCGGTCGGTGTCGGACAGCCCGTGGTGCCCGCGCAGGTCGACCGTCGCGTCGAGGATGTCGGCGGGCCCCTCGCCCGCGCGGTTGGTCGTGAAGCCGGACGTGTCGACCACCGGCGCGAGGGACGTCGGGACGAGCCGCACCGGGTGCCCGGCGTGCAGGAGCGAGACGCCGACGGACGCGGCGCACTCGACGGCCCACTCGCCGTCCGCCAGCGCGGTCCCTCCGCGGGAGACGTCCGGGTGGGGGAGCAGCCCGCGGTCGAGGAGCACGGTGACCGGCGGCAGGCTCGCGCTCTCGTCGGCGCGGACCATGAGCTGCCCGTGGCGCGCGGCGCTCGCCCAGTGCACGCGGCGCGGGTCGTCGCCCGTGACGTAGTCGCGCAGGACCGAGTCGTCGCTCGAGGACAGGCGGGCGCCCGTCGTCGAGCGCTCCTGCTCCCCGAACGCGCGCGTGCCGCGCACGGGCAGGTGCACCGTCCGGGGCCACACGGCGACGGACGTCGGCTCGCCGAGCTCCTGCGTCGCGCTCACGAGCCCGAACGCGTCGACGCGCGTCGCGAGCAGGGGGCCGAGGGGCCAGCGGCCGCGGCGCAGCGGCCGCAGCGCGTAGCGCACGGCCACGTGGTCCTCGCGCGTCACGACCTGCGCGCGCAGCGACGCCTGGTCGCACAGCTCGTGCGCCGCCTGCTCGCTGATCCGCAGGCGGGCGAGCGTGCTCGCCCCGGCGGACGTGCGGCGCGCGGGC
>NZ_LWGL01000043.1 GCF_001722485.1 Cellulosimicrobium cellulans
GTGCGCGGTCGTGGACCGGGGCACCGCCCCCGCCGGCCCGAGATCAGATCTCGTCGACGCTCGCGGCGGCGTTCGGACGACGCGACAGGTCGATGCCGAGCTCCTCCGCGGCGCGGTACACGTCGTCGTCGGACTCGCGCATCTCGATCTGGACGCCGTCGCTCGAGAGCACCTCGACGTTCAGGCAGAGCGACTGCATCTCCTTGAGGAGGACCTTGAAGGACTCCGGGATGCCCGAGTCGGGGATGTTCTCCCCCTTGACGATCGCCTCGTAGACCTTGACGCGGCCGGGGACGTCGTCCGACTTGATCGTGAGGAGCTCCTGCAGCGTGTACGCCGCGCCGTACGCCTCGAGGGCCCACACCTCCATCTCGCCGAAACGCTGACCGCCGAACTGCGCCTTACCACCCAGCGGCTGCTGCGTGATCATCGAGTACGGGCCGGTCGAGCGGGCGTGGATCTTGTCGTCGACCAGGTGGTGGAGCTTGAGGATGTACATGTAGCCCACCGACACCGGGTCGGGGAACGGCTCGCCGGAGCGGCCGTCGAACAGCCGCGCCTTGCCGTCGGTGCCGACCATGCGGTCGCCGTCGCGGTTCGGGATCGTCGACGAGAGCAGGCCCGTCAGCGCGTCCTCGTGGACGCCGTCGAAGACCGGCGTCGCGACCGGGCGGCCCGGCTCGGAGGACGCCGCGATCTCGGGGACGTTCTCCTTCCAGGACAGGTCGTCGCCCTCGGCGAGCGTGATGTCCCAGCCCTGCTTCGCGATCCACCCGAGGTGGGTCTCGAGGACCTGGCCCACGTTCATGCGCCCGGGCACGCCGAGCGGGTTGAGGACGACGTCGACCGGCGTCCCGTCCTCGAGGAACGGCATGTCCTCGACGGGCAGGATCTTGGAGATGACGCCCTTGTTGCCGTGACGGCCGGCGAGCTTGTCGCCGTCCGTGATCTTGCGGCGCTGCGCGATGTAGACGCGCACGAGCTGGTTCACGCCCGCGGGCAGCTCGTCGCCGTCCTCGCGGTTGAACTCGCGCACGCCGATGACCGTGCCGGACTCGCCGTGAGGCACCTTGAGCGAGGTGTCGCGCACCTCGCGCGCCTTCTCGCCGAAGATCGCGCGCAGCAGTCGCTCCTCCGGGGTCAGCTCGGTCTCGCCCTTCGGGGTGACCTTGCCGACCAGGACGTCGCCCGCGCCGACCTCGGCACCGATGCGGATGATGCCGCGCTCGTCGAGGTCCGCGAGGACGTCCTCGGAGACGTTCGGGATGTCCCGCGTGATCTCCTCGGGGCCGAGCTTGGTGTCGCGCGCGTCGACCTCGTGCTCCTCGATGTGGATCGAGGACAGCACGTCGTCCTGCACGAGACGCTGGCTGAGGATGATCGCGTCCTCGTAGTTGTGGCCCTCCCACGACATGAACGCCACGAGGAGGTTGCGGCCGAGCGCGAGCTCGCCCTCGTCCGTCGCCGGGCCGTCCGCGAGGACGGAGCCGACCTCGACGCGCTGGCCCTCGTCGACGAGCACGCGCTGGTTGTAGCTCGTGCCCTGGTTCGAGCGGCGGAACTTCGCGGCGCGGTAGCTCGTCGTGGTCGCGTCGTCGTTCGCGACGACGACGAGGTCCGCGGAGACCTCCGTGACCACGCCGGGCTTGGTGGCGACGATGACGTCACCGGCGTCCACCGCGGCGCGCCACTCCATGCCGGTCCCGACGAGCGGGGCCTCGGAACGGACCAGCGGCACGGCCTGGCGCTGCATGTTGGCACCCATGAGGGCGCGGTTCGCGTCGTCGTGCTCGAGGAACGGGATGAGCGCCGTCGCGACCGACACCATCTGGCGCGGCGAGACGTCCATGTAGTCGACCTGCGTGCCGGGGACGATCTCGACCTCGCCGCCCTTCGTGCGCACGAGCACGCGCTCGTCCGCGAAGGACCCGTCGGCGTTGAGCGTCTGGTTCGCCTGGGCGATGACGTGGCGGTCCTCGTCGTCGGCCGTCAGGTACACGACCTCGTCGGTGACGCGGCCGTTGTCGACCTTGCGGTACGGCGTCTCGATGAACCCAAACGGGTTGATGCGGCCGTAGGACGCGAGCGAGCCGATGAGGCCGATGTTCGGGCCCTCAGGGGTCTCGATCGGGCACATGCGGCCGTAGTGCGACGGGTGGACGTCACGGACCTCCATGCCCGCACGGTCGCGGGACAGACCGCCCGGGCCGAGCGCCGACAGGCGACGCTTGTGCGTCAGGCCGGCCAGCGGGTTGTTCTGGTCCATGAACTGCGAGAGCTGCGACGTGCCGAAGAACTCGCGGATCGACGCCACGACCGGGCGGATGTTGATGAGCGTCTGCGGCGTGATCGCCTCGACGTCCTGCGTCGTCATGCGCTCGCGCACGACGCGCTCCATCCGGGACAGGCCGGTGCGGACCTGGTTCTGGATGAGCTCGCCCACCGCGCGGATGCGACGGTTGCCGAAGTGGTCGATATCGTCCGTCTCGACGCGCACGTCCACGGCCTCGCCGGCGCGCGTGCCGGGGATGCTCGCGTGGTCGGCGTGCAGGGCGGCGAGGTACTTGATCGTCGCGACGATGTCCGAGACGGACAGCGTCGAGTCGGTCAGCGGTGCGTCGATGCCGAGCTTCTTGTTCGCCTTGTAGCGGCCGACCTTCGCGAGGTCGTAGCGCTTCGGGTTGAAGTAGAAGTTCTCGAGCAGCGCGCGGCCGGCCTCGACGGTCGGCGGCTCGCCCGGGCGGATCTTGCGGTACAGGTCGACGAGCGCCTCGTCCTGCGTGTGGACGTGGTCCTTCTCGAGCGTGTCAAGCACGGACGGGAAGTCGGCGAACTGCTCGCGGATCTCGGACTCCGTCAGGCCGAGGGCCTTGAGGAGGACCGTGACGGACTGCTTGCGCTTGCGGTCGACGCGCACGCCGACGGCGTCGCGCTTGTCGATCTCGAACTCGAGCCACGCGCCGCGCGACGGGATGATCTTCGCCGAGAAGATGTCCTTGTCGCTCGTCTTGTCCGCCGCGCGCTCGAAGTACACGCCCGGCGAGCGGACGAGCTGCGAGACGACGACGCGCTCGGTGCCGTTGATGATGAAGGTGCCGCGCTCGGTCATGAGCGGGAAGTCGCCCATGAAGACCGTCTGGCTCTTGATCTCGCCGGTGTTGTAGTTGACGAACTCGGCGGTGACGAAGAGCGGCGCGGCGTAGGTGAAGTCCTTCTCCTTGCACTCGTCCGCCGTGTACTTCGGCGGCTCGAAGCGGTGGTTGGAGAACGACAGCGACATGGAGGACCCGAAGTCCTCGATCGGCGAGATCTCCTCGAAGATCTCCTCGAGCCCGGACGTCGCGGGGACGTCCTCACGGCCGGCGGCGGTCGCCGCGGCGACACGCGCCTGCCACGCCTCGTTCCCGAGGAGCCAGTCGAAGCTCTCGGTCTGGAGGCCCAGCAGGTCGGGGACCTCGAGGGGCTCGTGGATCTTGGCGAAGGAGACGCGGCGCGACGCGGTGCGGTTCGCGATGGCGTCGGCGGACGGAGCAGAAGGGGTGCGCGAGGCAGCCAAGAGGGGTCCTTCCCTGCAGATCGAAAGAACGCTGCACCGCCCGGCTGGTCACGATCACCGCCGCCACGACACCTCGCGGACGCGCACGTACGTCGTCGAGAGGTCGGGGGTATCTGAGATCGGGGGCACAGGACAGCGCAAAGCGTTAGCATACCCCCTCCGGGCGCCCCCGTCCACACCGACGGTGCACCCCTCCCCGGGCGTGGTCCCCGGCGTCGCGAGACGCCCACCCGGTACTCCTGCGCGGGGCCTCGTCACCCAGCTGTCCGGCCGTGGTGCGCCGCACCCCGACCGCGTCGTCGACGTCGCTGTCCTGCACCGCCGACCCGCACATGGTGGCACACACCACGCCGATCCGTGAAGCCGGGCGCGCACGTCGCCCCCACGACGCCTCCACGCCCCCGACACGACGAGGCCCGCACCCCGGGCGGGGTGCGGGCCTCGTGCGGCGTGACGACCGGTCCCGTCAGGACGGGACCGGCGAGATCACTTGAGGGTGACCGTGGCGCCGGCGCCCTCGAGGGCAGCCTTGGCCTTCTCGGCCGTCTCCTTGTTCGCGCCCTCCAGGACCGGCTTCGGGGCACCGTCCACGAGGTCCTTGGCCTCCTTCAGGCCGAGGGACGTGAGCGCGCGCACCTCCTTGATGACCTGGATCTTCTTGTCGCCGGCGGCCTCGAGGATGACGTCGAACTCGTCCTTCTCCTCCTCGGCCGGGGCGTCGCCACCGGCGCCACCCGCGGGGGCGGCGACCGCGACGGCGGCGGGGGCGGCAGCGGTGACCTCGAAGGTCTCCTCGAAGGCCTTCACGAACTCGTTGAGCTCGATGAGGGTGAGGCCCTTGAACTGCTCGATGAGCTCTTCGGTGCTGAGCTTCGCCATGATGGCGTTCCTTTCAGTCGGTGCTCGGCAGCGGCCCGTGCGGGCCTGCCAGAAGCGGGGTGTGTGCTTGCGCTGCAGTGATCACGAGCGGCGGCACCGAGGTGCCGGAGCGTGCGATCAGGCGGCAGCGCCCTCCGATTCCTGCTTCTGACGCAGGGCATCGATGACGCGGGCGGCCTCGGCGGGCTTCGCGGTGAAGACGTACGCAGCCTGGAACAGCTTCGCCTTCATCGCGCCGGCAGCCTTGGCCAGCAGGACCTCGCGGGACTCGAGGTCCGCGAGCTTCGTGACCTCCGCGGCGGTCAGGGGGCGCCCGTCGAGGACACCGCCCTTGATGACCAGCGCGGGGTTCGCCTTGGCGAAGTCACGCAGACCCTTGGCCGCCTCGACCGGGTCCCCGGTGACGAAGGCGATCGCCGACGGGCCCTGCAGGTCGGCGTCGAGTCCCTCGACACCGGCCTCCTTGGCCGCGATGGCGGTCAGCGTGTTCTTCACCACGGCGTAGGTTGCGTTGCCGCTGAGCGACCGACGCAGCTGCTTGAGCTGCGCGACGGTGAGCCCGCGGTACTCGGTCAGCACGGCAGCGTTCGAGTCGCGGAACTTCTCCGAGATCTCGGCGACTGCGGCTGCCTTGTCCGGCCTCGCCATGGCAATCCTTCCGGTGGTGGTACCACCGGCGTGGGCCCCGGAACGAGAAAGAGCCCCGCGCAGGCGCGGGGCTCGCAGTCGTGAGGCGGCACGGGGCCGGACGCACGTCCGTCGAATCGCTACCTGCGCTGGCCCCCGCTCGTGGCGGGACTTCGGTCTCGCGCGTGACGCAGAGGATCTGCGGGCAGCACGGGACGACCGGCGGTCTTGGGTACGCCGACCATCGTACGGGACGACGGCGGGTGCTCCAAACCGCTTGCTGGCCGTCCGCCGTCGGGCCCTGTGAGCGCGGCGTCCGGCCGGCCCGTCAGACGACGAGCGGGCCGAAGCACACGAGCGGCACGGGCTCCGGCTCGTCGGCGACGGCGCGGGCGAGCGCGGCGCCCGGCATGGCCCCGGCGCGCAGCTCCGCGTGGAGCGCGGGCATGACCCGCGCGGCGACGTCGTCGCGCAGCGGGGCGACGCTCGCGACGACGGCCCGCGCCCCGAGGCGGAGGAGGACGCTCGTCAGCCCGAGCGACTCGCCGCCGAAGCGCGGCGTCGAGAGACCGACCTCGCACGCGGAGAGGACGACGACGACGCCGCGCAGGTCGAAGCCGTCGAGCTCGTGGGCGAACAGCGGGCCGTCGGCGAGCCGGAGCGACGAGAACAGCGGGTTGTCCGTCTCGTGCGTGCCGTGCGCCGCGACGTGGACGACACCGGCCCCCTCGAACCCCTCGACGACGGACGCGCACGTCGCGTCCAGCCCGGTCAGCGTGGTGGCGCTGTCCCAGACCGAGGAGACGAGCTTGGCCTCCGCGCCGGCGAACCGCAGGTCCGGCCCGGCCACCACCAGCGCGTGGTCGGTGCGGCGCGTCGGCTCCCCGCGCCGGAGGTCGACCCACGAGTTGGCCCACGTCCGCCTGCCCGCACGCGACGGGAGGGATGCCCACGGCACGGCGAGGAGGAGGTCGCGGGCCGCGACGTGCAGGTCGCCGCCCGCGCCGAGAGGCAGGACGAGCGCGTCGTCGAACCACGCGAGCGTCCGTCGCAACGACGCGACCGCCGCGTCGCGCATCGGGACGGGGATGAGAGCGTTGGACAGCACGGAGAAGTCGGCCCGTGCGCGTCGGACGTTCTCGGCGACGCGCTCGAGCGGCGCCAGCCGGAGCAGCCGCGACCCCGATGCCGAGACGCGTACAGCCGTCACCTCGCCTCCGTGCACGACGAGGTTCGCGACGACGGCTCCCGGGGCTCCTTCGGCGAGAGCGCGCCGCAGGGACCGTTCCGTGGCGGGCGACGGTGTCGCCGCCTCTCCACCGTGCTGCCACGACCGACGACGCGCCTCGTCCTGCAGGCGGCGCGCCTCGCGCAGGTGCTGCTGGCGACGCAGGAGCTGCTCCCGGTCGCCGCTCGCGCCGACGTCCCGGGCCGCCTCGATCTCCCGGCGGGCAGCGGTGAGCAGCCCGGCGAGCTCCGGATCCGTCGGAGGGCGGACACGACCCGAGCCCGCGAAGGCCGCCCGTCCGCGCTCGACCGCGTCGAAGACGGCGCCCGGACGGCCGGTCCGCCGTGCGAAGTCGACGTCGACGTTGCCCAGCCGCACGGCGTGGACCGCTGCAGCCGTCACCGCATCGACGGAGCCCAGCCGCGCCCGGTACTCCGCGATGGCGCGCTGGCCGCCGCGCACCGCCCGGACACCGCCGCGGCGGTCTCCTCGGACGAAGGCGAGCTGGGCGCGGACGGCTTCCCGTTGCACGCGCACCGGGAACGGTGCCCAGGGCCGGAGGCGTGGCACCTCGCGCAGGATCCGGTCCGCCTCCTCGTGCGCGCCGCCGAGCAGGGCCCACTCCGCCGCGTACAGCCGGGCCGGCACGCCGACCCCGTACCGCGCGACGGCGCCGCGCGCGTCTCCGTCCCGCGCGACCGCGAGCGCCGTCTCGAGCCCGCGCGCCGCGCGTCGGCGGCTCACACCCTTCCCCGTGTCGGCGGCCCGGTCCGTCCCGAGCATGGCCTCGAGCTCGACGACCCGCGCGTACAGGGCCCACGTCGGGTTGCCCGAACGCGTGTAGAGGCGCCGTGCCTTCCGGGCGAGCGCACCCGCCTCCGTGAACCGCCGGAGCCCGACCATGCAGCGTGCGCGGTCCAGCACCGCCTCGGCACGTTCCTGCTCCAGCCCCTCGTCGACGAGCAGGGCCTCGGCGTCCTGCAGGATCCGCTCCGCCTCCGACAGGAGGCCGACGTCGAGGAGGACCCGAGCCCGTCCGGCGAGAGCCAGTCCGTCCGGGCCGTCCGGGAGGAGCCGCACGGACTCCTCCATGCGCCTCAGTGCCGCCGGGATGTCGCCCTGGAGCTGGTGGACGAAGCCGATGTTGTGCATCGCGAACGACACGTAGTAGTCGTTGCCGAGCTGTCGCGCGTGCTGCACCGCGATCTCGAAGTCGTGGAGCGCGGAGTCGAGCGAACCGAGGTCGACCAGGGCCGAGCCGCGGTTGAGGTGCAGCACCGCGACGTCCCGGTGGTCCTCGGGATCGCCCTGCTCGAGCGCCGCCGTGAGGGGCCGCACCGCGGCCTGGCTGTCGCCCGACCGCAGCAGCAGCACCCCACGCTGGCCGCTCACGATCGCTCGAAGATGTGCCCGCCCGACCGAGTCGGCGACCGCGGCGGCCTCGTCGAGCAGCCGGTTGCCTTCGTCCATGCTCCCGGTCAGGGCGTAGACGCACGCGGCTCGACCCACCAGGGCACGGACGCGCAGCTCGACGGACCACTCGGTCGGGCCGCCGCGTCGCTCCCACCGCTCGACGTCGGCGGTCAGGCGACGGAACTCCGTCGAGGCGGCCCGCACCTTCGCGAGGGCGTTGAGCTCCTGCGCGCGTCGGAGACGGTCGGCGAACGCACGACGGACGTCGTCGCTCACCCGACCGTCTCCTCACAGGGATCAGTCGGCGGCGACTCCCGGTGCGTACAGTCTGGGCACACGTCGAACAGCATCCCACGCGACCGCGGTCCGACGGACGACGACGTCGTCGGGCCGGGCGGGGTCCGCCGACGGCTCCCCCGTGCGCGAGCGCAGGATCTGCTCGGCGATCTCCGCGGCGAGGTACGGCGCCGAGAACGACGTCCCGCTCCAGGTCGCGAACCCACCGCCGAAGTCGTCCGGGTCGACGGAGGAACGGACTCCCGGTCCCAGCCGCTCGGGGAGCCGCACCGAGGGCGTGACCGGACCGTCGAGCGTCGTCGGCATCGTGCTCACCACGGCAGCGCCGGGCCTGACGGCCGTGACCCACGGTCCGTCGTTGCTGAAGACGGCGACGCTCGAGTCCGGGTTCGTCGCCCCGACGGCGAGGATCGGCGTGTAGTCCGGCTTGAGGTCCTCCGGTTCCCGCGGCACGGCGCCGGCCTCCGTCCGGTTCACCCGCGGCGTCCATGCGGCGGGGAACATCGGTCGCGTCGTCCCGTCGTTCCCCGCTGCGACGACGACCACGACACCCGCCCTGCGGAGCGCGCGCAGCACGCGTCGGAGCGGACCGTCGTAACCGTAGTCCTCGGGCTGCTCGTGGTAGTACCCCATGGCGAGGACGACCACGTCCACGGGGTGGTACCCGTCCTCGCCCTGCAGCCCACGTCGGTGGAAGCGCAGCAGCCGCCACAGCGTGTGGAGGACCTCCCACTCGGGGACGTCACCCGAACCGCCGAAGGCGCGGACGGAGAGGATCGTCGCGTCCGGGCAGAGCTGGTGGACGATCCCGGCCATGAACGTGCCGTGCCCCGCGACCGGGTCGAGCGGCCCGGTGAGCGGGTCCTTGCTCATCCCCCCGTACTCGGCGTCCTCGGAGTCGAGCGCGGGGACGGGGAAGGTGCCGATCGGCGCACCGTCGAGCGTGGCGTCGCGCACGACGACGGAGTCCGGCCCGTCGCTCGGCTCGCCCGGCGTGTAGTCGCCGAACCACGGGTGCGTGCCCACCCCGGTGTCGACGAGGGCGACCACGGGGCGCCGAACCCCCTCTGCGGTGGTCCAGGGACTGCCCCCGTTGCGGAACCGACGGGCGGGCGGCGGCGCGACGAGTCGCACGGGGGCCAGCCCACCGGACCCCGGCGTCCCGTACTCGTCGACCGCGCTCACCGGCAGCGGCGTCGACCGCGGACGCGAGACCGGGACGAACGGCAGAGGCGTCGTGCGCGCCCGCTGAGCGCGCAGCACGTGGTCGAGGCCGGCCCGCGGCGCGTCGATCCCGTCGTCCTCGGCCAGGTCCCGGAGCTCGGACCCGATGCGCTCGAGCACCTCCCACGTGTCCACGACGACGTCGTCCGACCGGGCGGGGGTGAACCGGAGCGCGTAGCCGAACGACTCGTCCTCGTCCGCCCCGAGGGCACCGAGCCGTGCGTCGAACGCGACGCGGTAGCCCATGTCCGCCGCGATCCGTCGGACGCCGTCGAGCCAGGTGGTGGGCTCGTCCCCGGGCGACCACGCCGGCAGCGCGACCTCGGTGCCCGAGCCACCGGTCGCCGTCGCCGCGGCCTCGGTCGTCACGAGCTCGGCCAGCTCGGCCGGAGGAGCTCCTCGGACGATGAGACGGTCCGCCACGTACGCGGTCGGCTCGACGCGCGATGCGCCAGGACTGCGACGGACCCGTTCCGGGTCGAGACGGCGGACGGGGCGGCGCCCGCCTGCGGCGTCGCGCACGGAACCGGCAGGGGGGATCTCGGGGGTCTCGCTCACGTGCACTCCTCAGGGATGGGTGGTCGGCCGCGTCGCGGGTGGATCAGGGCACGCCGGGGCACGCCGAGGCACGCCGATGCACGGCCGGGCGCGGCGGACGTCGCCACGCGGACGGTCGGGTGGTCGCACGGGCGTCGCGGGCAGGCCGTGGCCCGCCCGCGACGTCGGTCGGTCGCTAGAGCTCGACGACGGGCGTGCTCACGGCGGCGCCGCCGTCGTCGGTCCGGCGCACGACGAGGCTCGCCGGGCCGCGGTCGACGTGGTCGAAGACGAACCGGCCGTCCTCGTCGCTCGTCGTCTCGGTCACGGAGCCGGGACGGTGCAGCTCGACCCGCAGCGACGTCGCCGGCGCGGCCCACCCGTCGATGCGGACGCGGCCGGCGTCGACGGGCGACAAGGAGATCATCACCGTCACGGACTCGGACGTGAACGTGATGGTCCGCGCCTCGACGGGTGGCGCCTCCCCGCGCACCGACATCTCGGGCACGCGCACGTACTCGAGCTCCATGACCTCGGCCTCGAGGCCGGCGAGCGTGACGGCGAACAGCGACCGCTCGACGAGACCGGCCGGCACGGGGTCGAGGGTCTCGGCGATCCGTGCCAGGTCGGCCAGCAGTGCGACGTCGACCTCGTCCAGAGGCTCGTCGGGACTGTGCCTGGACTCGGTGCTCATGATGCTTCCCACGATTCCCCCTGGACGTCGATGATGTCGCGCAGCTTGGCGAGGCAGCGGCCGCGCGTGGAACCGATGCTGCCCACGGGCATGCCCGTGGCGGCGGAGATGGCCTTGTAGTCGGGCCGGTCCGCGAGCGAGACGAGCCGGAGCAGCTTCTGACATCGCTCGGGCAGGCGGCCCAGCGCGCGCCACAGGCCGCGGTCGCGCTCGTTGGTCAGCACCTCGACGTCGGGGGTGGGGTCGGTCGACGGGAGCGTCGGGACGCCCTCCTCCGTGTCGTCGGGAAGCTCGGTACGGCGCCGCGCCTCGTCGCGCTGCTTGCGCACGGTCTCCCAGGCGGCGCGCTTCGCGGTGATGAGCAACCACTTGAGGACGGCGTGCGGCTCCTTGATCGTCATCGCGTTGCGCACGAGCGCGACCCACACGGTCTGCACGACGTCGTCCGCCTGCTCGCGGTCCACGCCCTGGGCGCGTACCGTGTGCCACAGGAGCGGGGTGGCCTCGCGGACGAACTCGGCCAGCGCCGCGTTGCGCCCGTCCCGGTACTCCAGGAGCGCGAACGCGCCCCGGTCACCGAGGCTGGACTCGGGCTGGCCGGTGTCCGCGAGCTCGTCGGTCGTCCTCGTCATCAGCGGCACCGTCCTTGGCACGCTCGTCTGCTCGGGCACCAGCGGAAGCTCCGCAGGGGCGCCCGAGTCTAGGGCGTCGCCGTCCGGCTCGACAACCATCATCACTGGTCACGACCCTCCTGGCTCGTGCCGGCTCAGGACCATCGTTCTCCCTCGACGTGTCGTGGATCGGGTGCGCGAGCGGCGCGTCGCGCACCTCCGCACCAGGACGGGAGGGCGCCGCGGCGCGCCTGATACATCCACGGACGTCCAGTTTTTCCTCGGGGAACGTCACGCCCGCTCCCCACCCGCCGCTCTCCGCCCGGCCACCCCGGCGGCACGGACACCCGGGCCCTGTCCCCGGGTGCACGAACGCCGACGGCGCGGCTCCCCGGACCGGGGAACCGCGCCGTCGGCGTGGTGCTGCGAGCGGACGGACCGCGACGCGCGTGGCGTCAGGCGGCGTCGTCCTCGAGGAGCTTCGTCGTCTTGGACTGGTCCAGCGGGATGCCGGGGCCCATCGTCGTCGTCATCGTGGCCTTGGTGATGTACCGGCCCTTCGAGGACGACGGCTTGAGGCGCAGGACCTCCTCGATCGCGGCCGCGTAGTTCTCCACCAGCTGCTTCTCGTCGAACGAGACCTTGCCGATGATGAAGTGCAGGTTCGCGTGCTTGTCGACGCGGAACTCGATCTTGCCGCCCTTGATGTCGGACACGGCCTTCGCCACGTCCATCGTCACGGTGCCGGTCTTCGGGTTCGGCATGAGGCCACGGGGACCGAGCACCTTGCCCAGGCGGCCGACCTTGCCCATGAGGTCCGGCGTCGCGACCGCGGCGTCGAAGTCCGTGTAGCCGCCGGCGACCTTCTCGATGAGGTCGTCGCCGCCGACCTCGTCGGCGCCGGCCGCGCGGGCCTCCTCCGCCTTCGCCGCGTTCGCGAAGACGATGACGCGGGCCGTCTTGCCCGTGCCGTTCGGGAGGTTCACCGTGCCGCGGACCATCTGGTCCGCCTTGCGCGGGTCAACACCCAGGCGGAACACGACCTCGACGGTCGCGTCGTACTTGACCGTCGACGTCTCCTTGGCGAGACGGACGGCCTCGAGCGGAGCGTAGAGACGCTCGCGGTCAATCTTCTCCTCGGCGTTGCGGTACGCCTTGCTGCGCGTTGCCATGCTGCTTCTCCTTCGCAGTCGTGGTCAGCGGGTCCGCGCGGACCCTGCCACTGCCGCCGCCCACGATCGTGGGCGGGGTGGCCTCCTCCGCACCCGGGCTCCGGGGCGGGGAAGGCCGTCGGGGGCGTCAGCCCTCGACGGTGATGCCCATCGAACGGGCCGTGCCCGCGATGATCTTCGAGGCGGCCTCGACGTCGTTCGCGTTGAGGTCCTCGAGCTTGGACTGGGCGATCTCGCGCACCTGGTCCGCCGTGATCTTCGCGACCTTGACGGTGTGCGGGGTGGCCGAGCCCTTCTGGATGCCCGCGGCCTTCTTGATGAGCTCCGCGGCCGGCGGCGTCTTCGTGACGAAGGTGAAGGAACGGTCCTCGTAGACCGTGATCTCCACCGGGATCACGTTGCCGCGCTGCGACTCGGTGGCCGCGTTGTAGGCCTTGCAGAACTCCATGATGTTCACGCCGTGCTGACCGAGCGCGGGGCCGATCGGCGGGGCGGGCGTCGCGGCGCCGGCCTGGATCTGGAGCTTGATGAGGCCGGAGACCTTCTTCTTGGGAGGCATGACTCTTCCCTGGCTTTCTTCTCGTGGGCCGACGCCGTGGGCGATGACCCGGTTGCAGTACTGCGTCCACGCGGCACGTGCGTGCCGCGCCAGGCTGCGGGCCTGGGTGTCAGATCTTGGCGACCTGGTTGAACGACAGCTCGACCGGGGTCTCCCGGCCGAAGATGGAGACGAGGACCTTGAGCTTCTGGTTCTCGACGTTGATCTCGGAGATCGTGGCGGGCAGCGTGTCGAACGGGCCGTCGGTGACGGTGACCGACTCGCCGACCGTGAAGTCGACCTGCACCGGGGCCTTCGCCTGCGCCGGGGCCGGCTTGCCGGGCTCCGGGGCGGGGGCCAGCGTCGGCGCGAGCATCGAGAAGACCTCGTCGAGCGTCAGCGGCACGGGCTGGTGGGTGTGGCCGACGAAGCCCGTGACACCGGGCGTGTGACGCACGGCGCCCCACGACTCGTCGGTGAGGTCCATGCGCACGAGGACGTAGCCGGGGATGCGCACGCGTCGGACGATCTTCTTCTGCGCGTTCTTGATCTCGGCCACCTCCTCCATGGGGACCTCGATCTGGAAGATGTAGTCCTCCATGTTCAGGCTCTGGATGCGGTTCTCCAGGTTGGCCTTCACACGGTTCTCGTAGCCGGCGTACGAGTGGATGACGTACCAGTCGCCCGGCTGGGTCCGCAGCGTGCGCTTGAACTCCGCGACCGGGTCTTCGATGACGTCGCCGTCCTCGTCGACCGGGCGCGCCTCGTCCGTGCCGGCCTCGTCGTCGACGTCCTGCGCGGCCGCGTCGGCCGCGTCGTCCTCGAGGGCGACGTCGTCGCCCTCGGCGACCTCGGGAACGTCCGTGGTCTCGTCGACCTCGTCCTGGGCACCCTCGGGCTGCGTCGGGTCGACGTTCTCCGTCTGGTCCAGCGACTCCTGGGACACGAACGAACCTGCTTTCTGCTGACCTGCTGAGATGACTGCTGGAAGGACTGCTGCTGGAAGCGCCGACGGCGCCCCGAGGGGCGCCGGGTGCCGACGACCCGCCGCTGCGGGTCGGACGTGGCGGACTAGTCCCCGAAGACCCAGAGGACGGCCTTGCCGATCCCGAGGTCGAGCACCGTCACGAAGGCCATGACGACCAGCACGAAGACCAGGACGACCGTCGTGTAGGTGATGAGCTCGGAGCGCGTCGGCGTGACGACCTTGCGCAGCTCGGCGACCACCTGGCGCACGAACAGGGCGATGCGCGCGAAGAGGTTGGGCTTCTTGTCCCCGGCGGGACGGCCCTTCTTCACCTCGTCGGCGCGTGCGCCGTCCGCACCCACGGCCTCTGACGGCGATTCGCTCACTGATCTACCCCATCGCTGACGTACGGGACGTGCCCCGGACTGGAACCTCTCGCTGCAATCCGTTGTCGGACCACGCACGCCGCCCGTGGGAGACGTGCTGAGCAGGGTAGACAGGACTCGAACCTGCAACCTGCGGTTTTGGAGACCGCTGCGCTACCAATTGCGCCACTACCCTTCGCGACCGACGCCCTCGACGACCGAGCCGTGCACACCCGCCGGGAAGCCCGTCGAGGCGCGGCCCAGCATGGTGGGCGTCAACCACCGAGGGACCACTGTACGCGACACCGGCCCCGGGGTCGAACCGCGTCCACCGTCCGGTGGACGCCAGGTCCGGACGATCGGTCGTCGCGGGGCGGAGCCCGCGGGGACGACGCTTGTCGGCATGGACACCACACGTGAAGGAACGGGCGCACCCCGCGGCGCGACGGCCGCCGCTGCGCCGCGGACGCTGCCGTCGTCCGCCCCCGCGGTCGAGGTCCGCGGGCTGCGCAAGCGGTACGGCGACAAGCAGGCCGTCGCCGGCGTCGACCTGCGGGTCGAGCGCGGCGAGATCTTCGCCCTCCTCGGGCCCAACGGGGCGGGCAAGACGACGACCGTCGAGATCCTCGAGGGCTTCCGCTCGCGCGACGCCGGCGAGGTGCGCGTGCTCGGTGCCGACCCGCAGACGGCGGGCCGCGCGTGGCGCGACCGCATCGGCGTCGTGCTGCAGGACTCGCGGGACCTCACCGAGTTCACGGTCACCGAGATCGTCACGCACTTCGCCGGGTTCTACGCCGACCCGCGCGAGCCGGAGCAGGTGATCGAGGCCGTCGGGCTGTCCGAGAAGCGCGGCACGCGCAGCCGGCAGCTGTCCGGCGGGCAGCGGCGCCGGCTCGACGTGGCGCTCGGCATCGTCGGGCGGCCCGAGCTCGTGTTCCTCGACGAGCCGACCACGGGCTTCGACCCGCAGGCGCGCCGCGCGTTCTGGGAGCTCGTGCGCACGCTCCGCAACGACGGCACGACCATCCTGCTGACGACCCACTACCTCGACGAGGCGGCCCAGCTCGCCGACCGCGTCGCCGTCCTGCGGGACGGGACGGTCGTGGCGCTCGACTCCCCCGAGCGCCTGGGCGGTCCGGAGGCGCGTCGCCCCGTCGTCCGGTGGGTCGACGGCGGCCTGCACCACGCCGAGCGCACGACCCGGCCGACCGCCCTCGTCACCGAGCTCGCCACCCGTTACCCGGACGGCGAGGTGCCCGGCCTCGAGGTCGTGCACCCGAGCCTCGAGGACGTCTACCTCGAGCTCATCGGCGCCGCCCCCGCGGCCGCGCACCCCGACCTCGACGCGCACGCCCGCGCCCGCACCGGCGCCCGCACGGGCGCCCTCGCCGGCGCACCCGCCGGCACGACCGACCAGGAGGCACGACCGTGACCACCACGACCGCCCCGACGACCCGCACGGCGGCACCACGCGCGTCCGCGCTCCCGGGCGTCGCCCGCCTGGGTCTCGCCCGCACCGGCGCCGAGCTGCGCGGGTTCTTCCGCGAGCGCGACGCGGTGATCTTCGTCTTCACCTACCCCGTGATCATGCTCGCGATCTTCTCGACCGTGTTCGACGGCCAGGAGCAGGCGAACGCCGGCTACGGCGTCCCGTTCGCGCAGTACTTCCTGCCCGGCATGCTCGCGACGGGCATCATGCTCACCGGGTTCCAGTCGCTCGCCGTGTCGATCGCGGTCGAGCGCGACGACGGCACGCTCAAGCGCCTGCGCGCCACTCCCCTGCCGGCGGTCGCGTACTTCCTCGGCAAGGTCGGCCTCGTGCTCGTCACGGCGCTCGTGCAGACGGCGCTGCTCCTCGCCCTCGCGGCGCTGGCGTTCGACGTCCCCATGCCGTGGGAGATGGCCGACGGCGCGGAGCGCGTCGCGACGTTCGCGTGGGTCTTCGTGCTCGGCTGCGCGACCGGGGCGGTGTGCGGCGTCGGGTTCTCGTCGCTGCCGCGGTCCGGGAAGTCCGTGACGGCCATCGTGACGCCGGTCGTGCTGGTGCTGCAGTTCATCTCCGGCGTGTTCTTCGCGTTCTTCGCGCTGCCGTCGTGGATGCAGACCGTCGCGTCGGTCCTCCCGCTCAAGTGGATGGCGCAGGGCATGCGCTCGGTGTTCCTCCCCGAGCAGGCGGTCGTGCTCGAGCCGTCCGGGTCCTGGCAGCACGGCGCGACCGCTGCTGTACTGGTCGCATGGTTGGTGGTCGGACTCGTCGTCGGGGTGCGCACGTTCCGGTGGCGGCGGCGTGACGACGGCTGACGCCCCGCACGTGCCGAGCGCCGCAGGCCGCGCCGACGTCACCGTCGGCGCGGCCGCCGCCGGCCTCGAGGACACGTGGGAGCGCGACGTGCGCTGGTGGGACGTCGCGTTCTACGTGATCGTCGTGCTGAGCGGCCTCGCCCTGGTCACGGCGTCGCTGCGCGGCACGCGGCTCGCCGTCTCGCTCGTCGCCCTGGGCGTCATCCTCGTCGCCTTCACGCTGTGGGGGCGACGGGCGGCGCGCACCCGCGAGCAGGGCATCGCGCACCTCTACCTCGTCCTGCTCGTGCTCGGGACGGTCGTCGTCGTCGCGCAGGACACCCTGGGCACGCTCCTGCTGTTCGTGGCGTTCACCCAGGTCTGGATGCTGTCGGAGTTCCTGTGGGTGCAGGTCTCGTTGTCCGTGGTGCTCGCCGCCGGGACGGCGGTCGCCCTCGCGTGGGACCCCGCCACGGGCCGGGTGGTGCCGGCGGAGCTCGCCAGCAGCGCCCCGCAGATGGGGGTCGCGCTCGGCTTCTCGCTCGGCCTCGGCCTGTGGGTCGCCCACACGATGCGGCAGGCCGAGCGGCACGCCCGGCTCGTCGACGAGCTGCGCGCGACGCAGGCCGAGCTCGCCCGCTCCAACCACGCGGCGGGCGTCGCGGCGGAGCGCGAGCGCGTCGCGCAGGAGATCCACGACACCCTCGCCCAGGGCTTCACGAGCGTCGTCATGCTCGCGCAGGCCGCGGGCGCCGACCTCGACCGCGGCGCGCCCGACGCCGCGCGCGAGCGGCTCGCGCAGGTGGAGTCGACGGCGCGGGAGAACCTCGCCGAGGCGCGCGCCCTGGTCGCCGCGACCGGGCCGGCGCCGCTCCAGGGCGGGGGGACGCTGGTCGACGCGATCGGGCGGCTCGCGGAGCGCTTCCGCGCGGAGACCGGGGTCGCCGTCACCACCCGTCTCGACGACGTCGCCGGGCTCTCGAGCGCGGACGAGGTCGTGCTGCTGCGCTCGGCGCAGGAGTCGCTGACGAACGTGCGCCGCCACGCCGCCGCCCGGTCGGTGGTCGTCGAGCTCACCCAGGACCGCGCGGGAACGCGCCTCGAGGTGCACGACGACGGCCGCGGGCTGGCCGCGGACGTCACCGAGGGCTACGGGCTGCGCGGGATGCGCGAGCGGGTCGCGGCGGGCGGAGGGACGGTGCGGGTAGCGTCCGGTCCGGGCGGCGGGACCAGCGTCGTCGTGCAGGTCCCGGCCGGGACCGCGGCCGCCGCCCGGACGAGGGGAGGTGTCGCATGAGCGGGCCGGTGCGCGTGCTCGTCGTCGACGACCACCCCGTCGTGCGGTCGGGCCTCGTCGGCATGCTCACGGCCGAGCCCGACCTCGTGGTCGTCGGCGAGGCCGGCGACGGCGAGCAGGCGGTCGCGCTCGCGGCCGAGCTCGCGCCCGACGTCGTGCTCATGGACCTGCGCATGCCCGTGCTCGACGGCGTCGGCGCGACGAGCGCGATCCTCGGCGCGGGCGGCGGCGCGCGGGGAACGACGGTCGGTACGACGGTCGGCGCGACGCCGCGCGTCGTCGTGCTCACGACGTACGAGACGGACGCCGACATCCTGCGCGCGGTCGAGGCCGGCGCGACCGGCTACCTGCTCAAGGACACGCCGCGCGACGAGCTGGTCGCGGGCGTGCGCGCCGCCGCGCGCGGGCAGACGGTCCTCGCGCCGAGCGTCGCGACGCGCCTCGTCACGTCGGTGCGCGGCGAGCGGCTCACGGACCGCGAGGTCGAGGTGCTGCGGCTCGTCGCGCGCGGGTTCTCCAACGCCGCGGTGGGGCGCGAGCTGTACATCGCCGAGGCGACGGTCAAGACCCACCTCCTCCGAGCATTCGGGAAGCTCGGCGTGGACGACCGCACGGCCGCCGTCACCGTCGCGATGGAACGGGGCTACCTGACGGGGGCGTGAGCGCCCGCGGGGCCTGTCGCCGCGGCCCGTGCCAGACTCCCGGTGTGCGAGACCTGGCGACGCTCCCCAAGGCCCACCTGCACCTGCACTTCACGGGGTCGATGCGCGTGGAGACGTTGCGGGACCTGGCGGAGCAGTACGGCGTCCGCCTCCCGCACGCGCTCCTGGACGGCGACCCGCTGCGGCTGCCCCCGACCGAGCGCGGGTGGTTCCGCTTCCAGCGCCTGTACGACGCGGCGCGCGCGTGCGTGCGCTCCGAGGCGGACATGCGGCGCATCGTGCTCGAGGCGGCGCAGGACGACGCGGCGGAGGGCTCGGGCCGGCTCGAGATCCAGGTCGACCCGACGTCCTACGCGCCGTTCGTCGGCGGGATCACGCCCGCGGTCGAGATCGTGCTCGACGCCGCCCGGTCCGCGAGCGCGATGACGGGGACGGAGGTGGCGGTCGTCGTGGCGGCCTCGCGCATGCGGCACCCCCTCGACGCGCGGGCGCTCGCGCGGCTCGCGGCGCAGTACGCGGGCGAGGGCCCCGGGGAGGTCGTGGGCTTCGGGCTGAGCAACGACGAGCGGCGCGGCGACACGGCGGAGTTCGCGCGCGCGTTCGCGATCGCGCGGCGCGCGGGCCTCGCGTCCGTGCCGCACGGCGGCGAGCTGCTGGGCCCGGCGCACGTGCACGAGGTCGTGCGCGAGCTCGTGCCGGACCGGCTCGGTCACGGCGTGCGGTCCGCGGAGGACCACCGCGTGCTGCACGACCTCGTGGAGCGGGGCGTCGCGCTCGAGGTGTGCCCGGCGTCGAACGTCTCGCTCGGGGTGTACGAGCGCGCGGGGCAGGTGCCGCTCGGCGCGCTCGTCGACGCGGGGGCGCGCGTGGCGCTCGGGGCGGACGACCCCCTGCTGTTCGGGTCGCGGCTCGTCGCGCAGTACGAGACGGCGCGGCACGAGCACGGGTTCTCCGACCAGGAGCTGGCGGAGCTGGCGCGGTCGTCGATCCGCGCGAGCCGTGCGTCGACGGCCACGCGCAAGCGCCTCCTGGCCGGCGTGGACGACTGGCTCGCCGGCGGGTGAGCCCGCTCGGCGCGGTCCGGCGGTTCTCATGTGCGTCTCATCCGGCTCTCGGATACTGGCCGCATGACTCGACGGACCGTCGCCTGGATCGTGGGCGCACTCCTGCTCGTCCTCGCCGGGACCGCCACCGCGGTCGCGGTCACGTCCCGCCCCGACGACCGCGAGGTCGGCGACGCGGTCGTCGTCACGCCGGCGCCGTCGCCGTCCACCACGGCGCCCGACCAGGCGCCCGACCCCTCCCCCGCACCAGGCGGGTCCGAGCCCGTCCCCGACGCGACGACGCCTCCGGCGGGCGGCGTCCAGCCGGTGCCGCCCCCGCCGCCGTCCGTCGACGACGACGATGACGACGACGACGACACGGACGACGACGGGGACGACGACCTCGACGGCGACGGGGACGACTGATGGCCCGCGCTCCTCGGGACGTCACGCCCACCGACGAGCCGGGCGCCGAGCGCCACCTCTTCGGCCGCACCGTCCGCACGCGCATGCTGGCCGCGTTCCTGGGGCTGTCCGCGCTCGCGCTCCTCATCGCGGGCGGCGCGGCGTGGTTCCTCCAGCGCGGGCAGGTCGACGCCCGCATCGAGGAGAGCCTGCGGCGCAGCGCGGTCGAGCTGCAGACCCTCGGCGAGTCGGGCGTCAACCCGGCGACGGGCGAGCCGTTCACGTCGTCGGAGGACGTCGTCGTCGCAGCGATCCAGCTCGTCGTCCCGGCGCGCAACGAGGGGATCCTCGGCCTGCGCGCGGGTCAGGCGCCGCTCGTGTCCCAGCAGGACGTGCAGGTGCACCTCGAGGACGACGCCGAGCTGCTCGCCGCGGTCGCGCCCTTCATCGACGGCGAGAGGACCGTCCTGCGTTCCGTGACGACGGCCACGGCGGACTACCGGGTGCTCGTCGCCCCGGTCGCCGTCGCGGGCGCGACCGGCGCCCCGGACGCCGCGGCGGCGCCCGCGGTCGAGCCCGCGGCACTCGTGCTCGCGTACGACCGCTCGGCCGAGCACGCCGAGTTCGCGCAGGTGTTCCGCACGTACGCGATCGTCGCGCTCGGTGCGCTCGTGCTCATCGGCGTGGTCGGGTGGGTCGTCGCAGGCCGGCTGCTGCGGCCCATCCGGGTGCTCGCGCGGACGGCGCAGCGCATCACCGACACGGACCTGTCCGCGCGCATCCCCGTGACGGGCAACGACGACCTGTCGCACCTGTCGCGCACGGTCAACGGCATGCTCGACCGGCTCGAGGGGTCGTTCGAGTCGCAGCGCCGCCTGCTCGACGACGTCGGGCACGAGCTGCGCACCCCGCTCACCGTGGTCCGTGGGCACCTGGAGCTCATGGACCCGGGCGACGCGTCCGACGCCCGCGAGACGCGCGACCTCGCGCTCGACGAGCTCGACCGGATGCACCGCCTCGTGGACGACCTCGTCACGCTCGCGACGGTCGGGCGGCCGGACTTCGTGCGCCCGGCGCCGACGGACGTCGGCCGGCTGACCGACGACGTGCACGACAAGGTCCGGACGCTCGGCGACCGGAGGTGGCGGATCGACGCCCGCGCGGACGTCGTGGCCGACGTCGACGCGCAGCGCGTCACCCAGGCCCTGCTGCAGCTCGCGGCCAACGCCGTGAAGTTCTCGGCTCCCGGGTCGGTCGTCGCGCTCGGGTCGGCGGTGTCGGACGACGGCACGCGCGTGCGCCTGTGGGTGCGCGACGAGGGTGTCGGCATCGCGCCCGACCACGTCGGGAAGATCTTCGAGCGGTTCGCCCAGGCCCCGGCCCCGCACGGCCGCGAGCGCCCCGAGGGCGCCGGGCTCGGTCTCGCGATCGTCAGCGCGATCGCCGAGGGCCACGGCGGCCGGGCCCTCGTGGCGTCGACGCCCGGGGTCGGCTCCACCTTCACGCTCGACCTCCCGCTCGGGACCGCCGCCGCCGCGGCTCCCGACGGCGACGCGCCGACGTCCCGGCCGAACTCGCCGGAACCGCCGGCCGCGGCC
>NZ_LWGL01000044.1 GCF_001722485.1 Cellulosimicrobium cellulans
GCGGCGCGGCTGCGCCGGGTTCGTCGGCACGCCCTGCGACGGCGGGTTCTGCGGCGGGCCCTGCGTCTGCGGGCTCGCCGAGCCCTCGCCCGTCGGCGGCGGCGCCTGCTCCGGCGCGACGCCCGCCGGGTCCCCGCCGGACAGCTCGGCACCGGAGCGCACCTCCTCGAGCCGCCGCTCGAGCACCTGCACGACGGGCAGCCGGTCGCCGTGCGCCCGCTCGTACGCGAGCAGCGTCTCCAGGCCGGCCGCGTCGAGCGACCGGACGCGGTGCCCGAGCGCCGCGACCGGCAGGTGGTCGTAGTCCGGCACGGGGAGCTCCTCGCGGGCTGCCCCGCCGGGTCCGGTGCCGTGCGTCGCGTCGTTCGTCATCGCCCCTCCTTCGTTCGCGGTGAGCGGCCACCGTAGGCACGGCCCGCCCTGCACGCCGCTCGGGCGCCGCTCCCGGCGCCGCGCGCACGGTCCGCGTGCGTGGAACCGGGTCCCCTCCCAGGCTGAGGGCATGACGACCCCCGACCTGGACCCGCGCACCGGCCCGCCCGCCGGCACGTCCGACGACGCGCTCTCGCGCCCCGTCGCCCTCGTCACCGGCTCGGAGTCCGGCATCGGCCGGGCCACCGCCGTCGCGCTCGCCGAGGCCGGCTTCGACCTCGCCCTCACGTGGTACGACCCCGACCACGACCCCGAGCACACCGAGGGCGAGGTCCGCGCCGCCGGGGCGCGCACGGCCCTGCGCCGGCTCGACGTCACCGACGTCGCCGCGCTCGGGCCCGCCGTCGACGAGCTGGCCGACGAGCTCGGCCGGCTCGACGCGCTCGTCAACGTCGCCGGCACCGGCACCTCGACCCTGCTCCTCGACCTCGACCTCGACCGGTGGCGCGAGGTGATCGCCACCGACCTCGACGGCCCGTTCGTCCTCCTCCAGGCCGCCGCACGGCGCATGATCGCCGGCGGGCGCGGCGGACGCGTCGTCAACGTCACGAGCGTCCACGAGCACGCCCCGCGCGTCGGCGCCGGGCCGTACTGCGCCGCCAAGGGCGGGCTCGGGCTCCTCACGAAGGTGGCCGCGCTCGAGCTCGCCGAGCACGGCATCACCGTCAACGCCGTCGCGCCCGGCGAGATCGCGACCCCGATGACCGGGCAGGAGGACGAGGACCCGCACGTCGCGCACCGCCCCGGCGTCCCGCTCGCACGACCGGGCGACGCGCGCGAGGTCGCGGCCGTCGTCGCGTTCCTGTGCGGTCCCGACGCGACGTACGTGACCGGCGCGTCCTGGGCCGTCGACGGCGGCATGCTCGGCATGGGCCCGATGGCCGGCTCCCACCTGACCTCCGACGACTGGCGACGCCCGTGAGCCTCCCCGAGCCGTCGCCCCGAGCGTCCGGCACGACCGGACGCTCCGCGCCCCCACCCGTCCGACGCCCCGACCCCCTGGAGATCACGATGACCCAGCCCACCTCGCCCGACCCCGACCCCACCGACTCCACGCGCCGCTCCCCCGCCGCGGACTTCTCCGCGAGCGGCGACGTCCAGCCCGGCGAGACCCCGCCCGCCGAGGACCAGGTCAGCGCCCCGCAGGGTCACGAGGAGCACGGGCCGGCGCGCGGCGTGCCATGGGTCTGGATCGCCGTCATCGGCGGCGTCGCGGTCGTCACCGCGCTGTTCTTCGTCGGCTACGCCGTCGGCCTGCTCGACTGACCGCCCACCGCGGCGCCGCCTCCCGCGGCCGGGCCCGTGGGAGGCGGCGGCTAGCGTGCGCCCATGACCCTGCGCGTGCTGCCCGACCGCTTCGTCCTCGCCCACGACCCCGGCGCGACGTTCCCGGAGGACGACGAGTGGGTCGCCCTCGTCCGCGCCCCCGAGGGCCTGACCGTCCTGCGGCACGCCTCGCCCTTCGGCGGCGACGGCGAGCGGTGGGCCGGGTTCTACGCCGACGCCCACGGGCTCGACGTCCCCGGCGTGCTCGCGTCCGTCCTCGGGCCCCTCGCCGACGCCGGCGTCCCCGTCTTCGTCGCCTCCACGTTCCACGCCGACCTCGTCCTCGTCCCCGAGCCGCGCCTCGACGACGCGACGGACGCGCTGCGCGCCGCCGGCCGCACCGTCGCCGACCCGCCACGGGCCGGCGGGCGCTGAGTCCGCACCACCTCGCGCCGACCCGTGGACGCGGCGCCGTCCCGGGTGAAGGATGGGCACCGGCCCGCCCGGGGCCCCCGAGGAGGACGCGTGGAGACCACCGCACCGCCGACGCGAGCAGCGATCGTCACCGTCGACGACGACCCGGGCGTCTCCCGGGCCGTCGCACGCGACCTGCGCCGACGCTACGGCGACCGGTACCGCGTCGTGCGCGCCGAGTCAGGCGAGGAGACGCTCGCCGCGCTGCGCGAGCTCGCGCTGCGCGGGGAGGACGTCGCGGCGATCCTCGCCGACCACCGCATGCCCGGCATGACGGGTGTCGAGCTGCTCGAGCAGGCGATGGACCTCTACCCCGCCGCGCGCCGCGTGCTCCTCACGGCCTACGCGGACACCGACGCGGCGATCGAGGCGATCAACGTCGTCGACCTCGACCACTACCTCCTCAAGCCGTGGGACCCGCCCGAGGAGAAGCTCTACCCCGTCGTCGACGCCCAGCTCGAGGCGTGGCGCGCCACCGACCGGCGCCGGCCCGAGGAAACCGTCGTCGTGGGCCACCGCTGGTCGGCACGCTCGTCGCAGGTGCGCGAGTTCCTCGCCCGCAACCGCGTCCCCTACCGCTGGTACGCCTCCGAGTCCGACAAGGGCGCGCGCCTGCTCGCCGCCGCGCAGATCGACGGCACCACGCTCCCGCTCGTCGTCACCCCCGGCGGCGAGGCGCTGCTCGCGCCCGACGACGCGACCCTCGCCGAGAAGGTCGGCCTCGCCACCACCCCCGCCGAGGAGTTCTACGACCTCGTCGTCGTCGGCGGCGGGCCCGCGGGGCTCAGCGCCGCCCTGTACGGGGCGTCGGAGGGGCTGCGCACGGTGCTCGTCGAGCGCACCGCGACCGGCGGGCAGGCCGGGCAGAGCTCGCGCATCGACAACTACCTCGGGTTCCCCGACGGGATCTCCGGCGGCCAGCTCGCCGAGCGTGCCCGCCGGCAGGCCGTGCGGTTCGGCGCCGAGATCGTCACGACGCGCGACGCCGTCGAGCTCGTCGTCGACGGCCCCGCGCGCGGCGTGCGCTTCTCCGACGGCTCGTCGATCGACGCCCACGCCGTGATCCTCGCGTCCGGCGTCACGTACCGGCTGCTCGACGGCCCGGGGCTCACCGACCTCGTCGGGCGCGGCGTCTACTACGGCTCCGCGCTCACCGAGGCCGCCGCGTGCCAGGACCAGGAGGTGTACGTCGTCGGCGGCGCGAACTCCGCCGGGCAGGCCGCGCTGTACCTCGCGCGCGAGGCCAAGCAGGTCACGCTCGTCGTGCGCGGCGACGCCCTGTCCCGCTCCATGTCCGCCTACCTCGTCGAGCAGGTCGAGGCGCACCCGCGCGTGCGCGTCCTCGCCCGCACCGAGGTCGCCTCCGCGGAGGGCGAGGACCACCTCGAGCACCTCGAGCTGCGCGACCTCGACACCGGCGCGACCACCCGTGTCGAGTGCGGCTGGGCGTTCGTGTTCATCGGCGCCGCGCCGCACACCGACTGGCTCGACGGCCTCGTCGCGCGCGACGCGCGCGGGTACGTCCTCGCCGGCCCCGACCTCACGCGCGACGGCGTCCCGCCCGTCGGCTGGCCCCTCGACCGGGTCCCGTACCACCTCGAGACGTCCGTGCCCGGCGTGTTCGCCGCCGGAGACGTGCGCGCCGAGTCCGCCAAGCGCGTCGCGTCCGCCGTCGGCGAGGGCGCCATGGCCGTCATGCTCGTCCACCGCTACCTCGACCAGCTCTAGACGGAGACGACACCCATGAGCGACACCGACACCGGGCGCGGCACGAGCGGCTGGCTGCCGTGCGACGTCGACGAGCTGCGGTCCACGTTCCTCTTCGAGCACCTCACCGACGACCAGCTCGCGTGGCTGTGCCGCACCGGGCACGTCGAGCACGCCGACCCGGGCTGGCTGCTCCGAGAGGGCGAGCCCGCCGAGTGCTTCTACGTCATGCTCTCGGGCGGCGTCGCGCTGTACCGGCGCGTCGGCGCCGACGAGGTCGAGATCAGCCGCACGCGTCAGGTCGGCGTCTACATGGGCGCGTGGAACGCCTACCTCGGCGACCGCCTGCCGCAGACGTACCTGCACAGCGTGCGGGTCCTCGAGCCGTCGCGCCTGTTCGTGCTCGCCGCACCCGACTTCGCCAAGCTCATGACCGAGTGGTTCCCCATGGCCGTGCACCTGCTCGAGGGCGTGTTCTGGGGCACGCGCGACGCGCAGCAGCTCGTCGGCCAGCGCGAGCGGCTCCTCGCGCTCGGGTCGCTGTCGGCCGGGCTCACGCACGAGCTGAACAACCCCGCGGCCGCGGCCGTGCGGGCCACCGGCACGCTGCGCGAGCGCGTCGCCAAGATGCGGCACAAGCTCGCGCTCATCGCCGACGGTCCCTACGACCGCGCCACGCTCGCCGTCCTCATCCGCCTGCAGGAGGAGGCGCTCGAGCGGTACGCCGACGCGCGCGACGCCGACGCCGTCGGCGCCCTCGCGACGTCCGACCTCGAGGACCGCCTCACCGACTGGCTCGACGACCACGGCATGCCCGAGGGCTGGCGCGTCGCGCCCGCGCTGGTGCAGGCCGGCATCGACGAGCCGTGGCTCGAGCGCGCCGCCGAGCGGGTGGACGCCGGCGCCCTCACCGGCGCGGTGAGCTGGCTCGCGTACACGATCGAGACCGAGCAGCTCATGGCCGAGATCGAGGACGCGACCGTGCGCATCTCCTCCCTCGTCGGGGCGGCGCGCCAGTACTCCCAGCTCGACCGCGCGCCGTTCCGCCCCGTCGACGTGCACGAGCTGCTCGACTCCACGCTGACGATGCTCGAGCACTCGCTCGAGGGCATCGAGGTCGTGCGCCGCTACGACACCGACCTGCCGCCCGTGCCGGTGTACGCCGCAGAGCTCAACCAGGTCTGGACCAACCTCGTGGAGAACGCCGCGCAGGCGATGGGCGCGCAGCCGGCGACCCGGACGCCCGGGTCCGGCACGCTCACCGTCACCACGCGCCGCGCCGACGACGCGGTCGAGGTCGAGATCGCCGACACCGGCTCCGGCATCCCCGAGGAGATCCGCCAGCGCATCTTCGAGCCGTTCTTCACGACCAAGCCCGTCGGCCAGGGCACCGGTCTCGGCCTCGACATCTCGTGGCGCATCGTCGTCAACAAGCACCACGGCGACCTCGCCGTGACGTCCCGCCCGGGCGACACCCGGTTCGTCGTCCGCCTCCCCCTGACGCCCTCGTCCGCCGCTGCCGGGGACTGAGACCGCCCGCGCGGCGTCAGCGCACGGACGCGAGCCAGCGGTGCAGCTCGGTCGCGAGCGCGGCCGGGGCGTCGAGCTGCACGAGGTGCCCCGCGTCCTCGATCACGGCGAGCGACGCTCCGGGGACGGCGTCGCGCAGCCGGTGCGCCTGGTCGACGGGGAGCCACGCGTCCTCCTCGCCCCACACCACGTGCGTCGGCACGGCGACGCGGTCGAGCAGCGGCTCGATCTCCGCCGTGTGCCGCTCGTCGGCGTGCGCGATCTGCCGGTAGAACGCCGCCTGACCCACCTCGCCCAGCCAGGGCTCCACGAGCGTCGCCAGGTCGTCGGGACGCAGCCCGCGGTGGCTCGCGCCGCGCACGTACGCCTCGAGCGCCCCGCGGTGCACGGCCGCCGGCAGGCGTTCGAGGACGTCCGCGTGCTCCGACACGAGCCGGAAGAACGGCGAGCCCCACGGCCGCCGCACCACGGCGTCGACCAGGCACAGCGACCTCACCGGGACGCCGTGCACGAGGTGGGCACGCAGGGCGACCGCGCCGCCGACGTCGTGGGCGACGACGTGCGGCGGGGTCCCACCGGCGCGCGCGTCCAGCCCCCACCCGGCGAGGAGGTCGGCGAGCAGCTCGCCCTGCGTCGCCAGGTCCACCGCGTGCCCGGCCTCCTTCGACGACGCCCCGAAGCCAGGCATGTCCCACACGTGCACCGTGTGCTCGGCCGCGAGCGCCTCGGCGTACGGCGCCCACAGCGCCGACGACCACGGCGTGCCGTGGCAGAGCACGAGCGGCGGGCCGCTGCCCAGCCGGGTCCACGCGACCTCGCGCTCCCGCCACCTCGTCCGCTCCGTGAGCTCCACGTCCCGCTCCCCCTCACGTCGTCATGGGCCGACCTGCGCCGGCCTGCGCCGCCACGCTAGCGGGGCCGTCCCTGGTCCGTCACGCGTAAACCGTGGACGGGGAGCCCGCACCGGCATAGCCTTCTCCCGTCCGGGTGATGCCGTCCGGACGCTCGACCGTGACGACGACCAGGAGAGGCGGGTGGACCCGATGCAGCACCAGCGGTCCTCCGACTCGTCCGGAAGGGCGATCGTCAGGTAGACGACGCCCGTCGTCCGCCTGCCGAGCCGTCCTGGCCATCGTCCTGGGGCGGCTCTCGTCGTCCCAGGACCGGAACGACGGAGGGAGGCGGACGATGAGCGAGGTGGTCATCTACAACCTCGGCGGCACCCAGGTGATCGGCCGCGTCTCGCTGCACCATGCGATCCGCATGCTGCACCGGCGCGTCGCCGCGGTCCTCGAGGCGGTCGAGGGCGAGACGTTCGGGCCCTACCAGCGCCCGCGCTCGGTCGAGCTCGTCCGCTACGTCCACGCGCGGTGGGTGTACGAGCGCCAGGGCCGCGTGCCGTACTCGCGCGCCGCCCTGATGCGCCGCGACGCGCACCGCTGCGCCTACTGCGGCGCGACGGCGACGACGATGGACCACGTGGTGCCCCGCTGCCAGGGCGGCACGACGACGTGGCTCAACGCGGTCGCGGCGTGCGAGCCGTGCAACGCGACCAAGGGCGGCCGCACCCCTCAGGAGGCGGGCATGCGCCTGCTGCGGCCCCCGTTCGAGCCGACGTTCCGCGACATCTACCCGGGGCCTCAGCGCAGGACCTCGACGAGCAGCACCCACGCGTCGCCGATCGACGCGACGAAGACGACGAGCACACCGGTCGTGACGACGTAGAGCCCGGCGGCCCGGTCGAGGCACAGCAGCGGGTCCCAGTCGGCGTCCAGGGCGTCCACGGCCCACCCCCGTTCCCGGAGCCGCGCCACGCCGCGAAGCCCGGTGGGCCGGGCGCGGCCGCGCCCGCGGGTCCTCGGGACGTAGCGAGACCCCGCGGGCGCGGCAACCGCGCGCTCAGCCCGCGCGGCGGAACGGCCCCCACGCGTCGGCGCCGGGTTCCTGCCCGCGGGTCCACCACTGCGCGACCCACACGGCGCCGTCGTGCACGACGGCGTCGCCGGCGGTGAAGACCCGCGTGGGCGTCCACACGGGCGTGCCGGTCGCGTCGACGGCGAGCTCCTCCCACGGCCCCCACGGGGAGGCGCCGGGCGTGGTGCCGCGCGCGTACCACTGCGCGCGGTACAGCGCGCCGTCGTGCACGACGACGTCGCCCGCCCCGTAGGTCGCGCCCGCGTCGTACGCGGGGGCGTCGACCGGGCCGATCACGCCCGCGCCCGCGGACGAGCGCACGATCGCCGGCACGGCCCACGTCGGGTCGATCCGCCCGTGCAGCGTGGGCGTCCAGCGCGCGGCGTCCTCGAGACGGTCCGCCTCGGCGACCGAGGCGTTGTAGAGCCCGACGAGGTCGACGGGCTCGCCGTCGACCGTCGAGCCGGTCTCGAACAGCTGCTCGCCCTTCCACCGGGTGACGACACGGGCCGGGTCGACGCCGTCGGCGAGCTCGAACGCGTTGTTCTCGGCGTAGATGCTCGAGTCGATCCCGGCGCCCCAGTAGTACTGGAAGATCCCTTCGCGCGTCTGCTCGTAGACGTTGTTGTAGACGTGCACGTCGCCGAACCGCACGCGCGGGGCGCGCTGGCCGACGTCGGTCCAGCGGTTGTGGTGGTACGTGACCTTGTGCTTGCCGGCGTCCTGGGTCCGCCCGTCCGACGAGCCGAGGATCGCGGTCTTGTCGTGGTCGACGAAGTGGTTCCAGGAGACGGTCACGTGGTCGGACCCGTGCGTGACGTCGAGCAGGCCGTCGTGGATCTCGAACGGGCGCCCGAAGACCGTCGGCAGCGACGACGGCGGGCGGTCGCCGTCGTCGAACGTGCTGTGGTCCACCCACACGTTCTCCGACGTCCAGACCGACAGGTTGTCGTACGCCGAGTTCCAGTTCCCCGCCTCCCCGTCGCCCGGGTCCCACTCGGGGAAGCAGTCCCGCGCGTCGGAGAGCGTCAGGTTCCGCACGACGACGTTGCGCGCGTCGCGCACGCGCAGGCTCGCGCCGACGATCCGCGCGTCGTCACCGAGACCGACGAGCGTGACGTTCGACCCGACGTGCTGCAGCGTGACCCGCGCCTGCGCGGCGGCCGCCGCGACGCGCGCGTCCTCCAGCGGGCCGGCGGGCGTCCCCCAGCCGTAGGTCGCCGGGTCGTAGGCGGCCACGTAGTCGTCCATGGAGAACGGCTCGTCGGAGCCCTCGACCGGCACGGTCGCCGCGATCGCCTCGCAGCTCGTGCCGGCGAACGCGTCGATCTCGCCGTCGACGTAGACGATGCGCGGCGTGGTGCTCGTGCGGGCGTCCGCGCCACCGAGCGCGGCGCGCAGCTCGTCCCACGTGTCGACGACGACCACGTGCGCGTCGTCCGCGGCGGCGCCGCCCGTGGTGCCGCCGTTCGCCGCCGCCCAGCCGTCCTGCGGCCCGAGCACCTGCCGGCCGAGGTCCGCCGCTCCCGGGCCGCCGGGCGGCGCGTCGGCGGCCGCCGCACCGGCCCCCACCACCCCCACCATCCCCGTCACCGCCAGCGCCGTGATCGTCGTCATCGCCGTCGCCGCCGCGAGCGGTCGCGGGAGTCCTCGCCGTCGTGACATCACCCAACTCCTTCGTCGTGTGGTCGGTGGTGCGAGAAACCGGTTTCTCGCACCACCCACGAGTGTGGCACACGCGACGCGACGGGCGCCAGCCGCGCCCTGGCCTCGACGGGGTGCGGCGCCGGGACGACGATGGGCGTGGCGGACGGGAGGTCGCGCGCATGGGCTGGTACTCCGAGCACGTGGTCGAGGCCGGGCGCGCGCCCGCCCTGTTCGCCCTCGTGGGCTTCGTGGTCACGTTCGTCGTGGTGCGCGCGATCACGCGGCGCATCCGTGCGCGCGGCGCGTCGGCGGGCACAGGGGGCACAGCGAGCACGACGAGTACAGCGGGTACAGCGAGCACGGCGGCGTCGACGACAGGGCCCGGCGACGCCGAGCCGGCCGACGGGCGCGAGCGCCGCCGGCTCGTGGGGGACGTGACGATCGGCGGGGTGCACGTGCACCACCAGGTGTGGGGCATCCTGCTGGTGCTGCTGACGGGGATGCTGGAGTTCCGCTACTCCCCCGACAGCCCGTGGTCGGAGGTGCTGGCGCTGTTGTTCGGGGCGGGCGCGGCGCTCGCGCTCGACGAGTTCGCGCTGTGGCTGTACGTGGACGACGTGTACTGGACGCCGGAGGGGCAGCGGTCGATCGTGGCGATCCTCGTCGGCGGGGCGCTGGGCGGGGCGCTGCTGCTGTCGACGTCGCCGATCGGGGAGTCGCCCGACGACGCGACGGCGCAGGGGCGGGTCGCGTACGTCGTCACGGTGGTGGTGCACCTGGTCCTGGCGTTCGTGACCGTGCTCAAGGGCAAGCTGGCGACGGGGCTGATCGGGGTCGTGGTGCCGGTGGTCGCGCTCGTCGGCGCGCTGCGGCTCGCGAAGCCGGCGTCGTACTGGGCGCGGCGCTGGTACGCGCCGCGGCGGATGGACCGGGCCGAGCGCCGGTTCGGGCCGGCGTACCGGGCACGGCAGGAGCGGCTGCGCGTGCTGCTCGGGGGTGCGCCGAGCCCGGAGCCGTCCGCGGGCCCGTCGGGGTCTCAGCCGACGTGATCGTCGAGCCAGGCGTCGAGCGCGGGCAGGGCGAGGTAGGCGACGGTGGCGTGGGTGGCGTCCGGGACGGTGCGGTAGGTGACGTCGGTGCCGGTGCTGCGGGCGAGGCGGACGAGCTCGCGCGTGTCGGCGGGCAGGACGAGCTCGTCGTCGGTCCCCTGGGCGACGAACAGCGGGGCGTCGACGCGGCTGCCGCCGGCCGAGTTCTCGGTCAGGAGCGTGGCCCAGGGCTCGACGGCCGTGGGGTCGCGGGCGAAGAAGTCCCCGACGAGGGGCTGGGCCAGGCGGTGCAGCTCGTCGAGGTGGCTGAGCAGGCACAGGCGGTTCATCGCCGGCAGCGCGCGCACGGCTGCGGGGGTCAGGACGTCGCCGAGCCGGGCTCCCGGGACCGTGGCGCCGTACACGGACGCGAACGCGGGGAAGGCGTAGGAGCCGATCGTGACCCCGGAGACGTCGTCCCGGTGCGAGCCCATGAGGGCGGTGAGGTCGGCGGCGGGCGCGGCGGTGGCCACGGCGACGACGTCGAGCCCGGGCGCGTAGGACGCCGCGCCCTGGGCGGCGAACAGCACGGCCTGGCCGCCCTGGGAGTGGCCCCACAGCACGACGCGGTCTCCCGCGCCGGCGTCGGGGACGTGCCGCGCCGCGCGGACGGCGTCGAGCACGGAGCGCGCAGCCGTCCCGCCGACGAGGTAGGAGTCGGGCCCGGCCGTGCCCATCCCGGCGTAGTCCGTCGCGACGACGGTGTACCCGCGGTCGAGCATGAGGCGCAGGCCCTCGATGCCGAGGAAGGGGTCGAACGCGCGCGACGGGGCGCACGAGGGGGCGGTCCCCGTGGTGGGGTGCCCCCAGGCGAGGACGGTGCGGCCGCCGGGCGGCGCCGGTCCGAGCGGGGTGACGATGACGCCCGTCACGACGACGGGCGCGCCGCGCAGGTCCGTCGAGCGGTACATGACCCGCCACGCCCGCGCACCTGGCGGCGTCCCGAGCAGCACCTCGCTGCGCACGACCGTGCCGGGGTCGCCGTCGGCGGCGCCCGGCGGCTGGTCGTAGAACGCGAGCAGGCCGGCCCGTTCCTCCGCGTCGCCGGCGACGCGCACCGCCTCGAGCCCGACGACGCCGACCGCGACGAGGGCGAGCGTCGCGAGGAGGACGCGCGCGCTGCGGCGGGGCCCCGCGGCCGCCCGGCGTGCGCGCTTCGTCATGGCTCCCGCCCTCCCGGCGCGAACGGTGTCGGGACGAGCATGGCACGGCCGTCGGCGGACGGCCCGGGCGCCCGGGCAGGGCCTCGACACCCGCCGCGCCCGGGACGACGATGGGAGGACCATGCCGCGCACCCGTGACGTCGACGGTCACCGGCTCCTCGAGCAGGTGGCGCGGCGGTGCGCGCGGGCGGACGACCCGCTGCGGCTCCTGCAGGACGTGGCGGCCGTCGTGCGCCGGGCCGTCCCGTACGCCGCCGCGGGATGGCTGCTCGTCGACCCGGACACGCTGCTCCTCACCGGCGTGCACGCCGAGGGCGTGACGCGCGCGCAGCACCTGGAGCTCATCGAGGCCGAGCTCACCGGGGACGACGTGAACCGGTTCTGGGAGCTGGCCGAGCGGGACGTCGCCGCCGCGTCGCTCTCCGCGGCCACGGGCGGCGACCTGTCTCGCAGCGCGCGCTGGGCGCGCGTCTACGGTCCGGCGGGGTACGGGGACGAGCTGCGCACGGTGTTCCGGTCGGGGTCGACGACGTGGGGTCACGCCTGCCTGACGCGCCGCGCCGACGAGCCGTCCTTCGCCCCGACGGAGGTCGCCCTCGTCGCCCGGGCGTGCCCGCACGTGGGGAGCGGGCTGCGCGCGTCCCTGCTGCTGGCGAGCGCGCCGTCGCCGCGCGACGAGGACGCTCCCGCCCTGGTCGTCCTCGACGACGACGGCACGGTCCGCTCCGTCAGCCCGCGCGCGCTCGAGCGGCTCGGCCCGCTCGAGGACGCCTCCCTCGCGACGACGATCGTGCTGCACGAGGTGGCGCAGCGGACCCGGGCGCTCGCCGCCGGCGCACCGGGCCCGCCTGCGCTCGCCCGTGCGCGCTCGGTCACGGGCGAGTGGCTCGTGGTGCGCGGCACGCTCCTCGACGACGGCCGCGCCGCGCTGGTGTGCGAGACCGCGACCCGCGCGCAGGTCGCGCCGGTGCTGCTGCGCCTGCACCAGCTCACCGACCGCGAGCGCGAGGTCACCCAGCTGCTCCTGCGCGGCACGTCGACCGCGGCGCTGGCCCGCCAGCTGTGGATCACGCCCGAGACGGTGCGCGGGCACGTGAAGACGATCTTCGCCAAGCTGGGCGTGAACAGCCGCCCCCAGCTCGCCGCGCTCCTCGCGGACGAGCCCGCGACGGGCGTCGTCATGTCCGGGACGCGGTGACGGTTCGCGTGCCCGCGGCCGCGATCTCCTGGGCGACGCGGCGCGCGACACGTCCGACGTAGCGCGTGAGACCAGGCCGGAACACGAACCCGACGAACCGCAGCCCCGGTGCGGACTCGGCGCCGTCGGGCGCGCGCGGCATGCCTCGCTCGTCGAGGACGTCCAGCTCGCCCACGAGCCGCTCCAGTCCCGTGCGGTAGCCCGTGGCCGCCACGACGACGTCCGCCGGCACCAGCTCTCCCCCGGCGACGACGACGCCGCCGCGTTCCAGCCGCTCGACGGCCGGGACGCAGCGCACCGCCCCGGACCGGACGGCGTCGAGCACCTCGGTGTCGACGACAGCGGTCCCCGCGCCCCGGGCGAGCAGCTGGGAGACCACGCCCTGCGTGGGCCGCGGCAGGCCGTAGCGGGACATGTCGCCGACGGTCACCCGCTGGAGGCCGGCGAGCAGGCGGTCGACGAGCCGCACCGGCAGGCGCAGCAGGAGCGGCACGGGCAGGTCGCCGGGGAGACCGCCCATCTCGCGCAGGAGGATGTTCGGCGGCGTCCGGACGGCGAGGTGCACCGTCGCCGCGCCGGCCCGCGCGAGCTCGTGCGCGATCTCCATGCCCGTCGACCCGGCGCCCACCACCACGACCCGCCTGCCGACGAACGGCCGGGGGCTGCGGTACCGGGCCGCGTGCAGGAGCTCGCCGTCGAACGTCCCCGGCCACGACGGCACGACCGGCTCCTGGTAGACGCCCGTCGCGATGACGACGTGGTCGGCACGGCGACGCCCGTCGTCCGTCTCGACGGCCCACCGCCCTGTCCCTTCGTCACCGTCGCGCCGGATCGTGCGCACGTCCGTGCCCGTCTCGACGACGACCCCGCGCTCGGCCGCGTACGCGCGCAGGTAGGCCACGTACTGGTCGCGGGTGGGGAACTGCCCGAAGGAGCGCGGGAACGGCGCACCCGGCAGCGCGGACCGGCGGCGCGACGTGTTGAAGCGCAGCGCGTCGTAGCGCCCGGCCCACGCGGCGCCGACGTCGCCCCGGTCGAGCACGACGGCCGGGACGCCCCGCGCGGTCAGCTCGGCGGCCGTCGCGAGCCCCGACGGCCCGGCGCCCACGACGACGACGCGCGGGGCGGTGAGGACGGGTGGTGCAGACATGACGGCCTCCTTCGCGACGGCCGGGAGGTCCCCGGCGCTCCCAGGCTCGCCCGCGGCCGGGAACGCGACCATCCCCCACCTGGGGGGTCTCGACGTCGGCGAGACGCCCGCCCGCGCCGCGCGTGAGCGCCGCCGCTACAGCATCCGGTCCAGAAGTCGGTCCCGGTCGACGAGCTGGTGCTTGAGCACGAGCCCGACGTGCAGCGCGAGCGTGGCGTAGAAGACGACGTGGCTGGCCACGTGCAGCCACAGCAGGTCGTCGTCGTCCGACAGGAGCAGCACGATCCCGGTGGCCGGCATGACCAGCAGCGACGCGTACAGCGCGAGCTCGGTGCCGTGCGCCAGCCGGCGCTCGCCCGCGGACAGGCCGGGCGCCCACGGCGGCAGCGGGGTGAGGCGCCGCCACACCAGGCGGGCCAGGGTGATGACGAGGATCGTCACGCCGAGCGCGACGTGCACCGCGAGGAGCACGTCGAGGTCGCCGTCGAGGAGCCCGGACAGGCCGTCGTCGTCGGAGTCGCCGCCGCGCCCGCGCCCTCGCCCGGGCTCACCGCCGCGGCCACGCCCGCGGCCCTGGCCGCCGTCCTCGTCGAGGAGGTACCCCACCACGAGCTGCGCGACGAGCGCTGCGACGGTGACCCAGTGCAGGGTCTTCGTCACCGCGCCGTAGCCGCTCGCGTCGTTGCGCAGCCTCACGGCCGCATCATCGCCGGTCCGGCCGGTGCGGACCACCGGTCCGCGGCACGGTGGCGCGTGGGGCGCAGCGCACGGGAGCGCCACATGGACACAGCCGCCGTCCTCGGACGGCGTGGGGACGCACGCCGCCGTAGCGTGATCGGCATGAGCCCTCTCGTGCACCACGACGTGCTGGTCCTCGGCGGCGGCAACGCGGGCCTGTCCCTGGCGGGACGCGTGCGCCGCGACGGGTGCCGCGACGTCGCCGTCGTCGAGCCCAAGGACGTGCACGAGTACCAGCCGCTGCTGTCCTACGTGGCGTCGGGCATGGCGACGGTCGACGACCTCACCCGGCCCCAGGACGACGTCGTCCCCGACGGGGTGCACCGGTATCCGAGCCGCGTCGTCGCCGTGGACCCGGAGCGCTCCGTCGTGCGGCTCGCCGACGGGACCGAGCTCGGCTACGGCGACCTCGCCGTGTGCCCGGGCGCGGAGGTCGACTGGGACGCGGTGCCCGGCGCGCAGGAGGCCGTCGGCACCCCGCACGCCGCGACGAGCTACGTCACCGACCTCGCGCCGAAGACGTGGTCGATGCTGTCCTCGCTCACGTCCGGGCGCGTCGTGTTCGCCGTCTCGGCGCAGCACGTGCCCTGCTTCCCGGTCGGGTACAAGCCGCTGTTCGTCGCCGCCGACCACTGGGAGCGCGCAGGCGTGCTCGACGCGCTCGAGGTCCAGCTCGTGGTCGAGGCGCACCGGCTCGTGGACGACCCGCGCGCCGAGCCCGCCCTGCGCGCCGCGGCGGACCGCTACGGCGTGCACGTGCGCACCGGGACCCGGGTCGAGTCCGTGGACCCCGTCGACCGCACCGTGCGCCTGCAGGGCCCGCACGGCACCGACACGACCCACTACGACGCCCTGTACCTCGCGCCGCCGCACCGGGCACCCGGCTGGGTCGCCGACAGCGGCCTCGCGACGCCCGAGAGCGACGGTTTCGTCGCCGTCGACCCCCGCACGCTCCAGCACGTGACCTATCCGCGCGTCTGGGGCCTCGGGGACGCCGCCGCCGTCGACGCGATGCCGTCGGGCGGCGCGCTGCGGCGCCAGGTCCCCGTCGTCGCGCGCAACATCCAGGCGCGCCGCAAGGGCACGCCGATGCAGGAGTACGACGGGTACACCGTCGCCCCGGTCACGACGTCGGGGCGCGAGCTGCTGCTCGCGGAGTACGACCGCGAGGGACGCCCCGACCCCGGGTTCCCCGTCGTGAACCTCGCGCGGCCGAGCCGCGCGCTCCTGCTCTTCGACCGGTACCTGCAGCCGTCGATCTACTGGCGCCGGCTGATCCAGGGCAAGGTCTCCTGACGCCGGGCCCGAGCCCGCAAAGCGGTCGTCGCGCCGAGCGTCGCCGTGGCACAGTGCCTCCATGACCGGAGTCCCGACGACGACCGACCCGCTCGCGCGCGTGACCTGGCCCGTGAGGACCGACCGGCTGACGATCCGGCGCCTCGACCCGGCGGACGCCGAGACGCTGTGGGCCTACCGGCGCCTCGAGGACGTCGACCGCTGGCTCGCCGTGCGCCCGCGCGACCTCGACGCCTGGCGCGCCCACCTCGGCGAGCCCGGGCGCGCGGCGACGACGCTCGTCGTCGAGCACGCGGGCGCCGTCGTCGGCGACCTGTACCTCGCGGTGCGCGACGGCTGGGCGCAGAACGACGTCGCCGACCGGGCGGCGGGCGCGGAGGCCGAGATCGGCTGGGTGCTCGACCCGGCGCACCAAGGGCGCGGGTTCGCGACCGAGGCCGTCCACGCGCTGCTGCGCGTGTGCTTCGCCCACCTCGGCCTGCGCCGCGTGACGGCCAGCGCGTTCGCGGACAACGCCCCGTCGTGGCGGCTCATGGAGCGCGTCGGCATGCGGCGCGAGGCGGTCGGCGTGCGCGACTCGCTCCACCGCGAGCTCGGGTGGATCGACGGCGTGACGTACGCCCTGCTGGCCGACGAGTGGACCCCAGCAGCGCCCGCGGCGAACTAGGCTCGACGGGTGGCTACCTTCTCCGCCGTGACCCGTCAGCACATCCTCGCCGCGATCGCGGAGCACGACGACCGCGGGGCCGACAACTTCCTCGGCGTCTACGGGTTCACGCCGTCCGTCCGCGAGACGCTCGACCACGAGGGCCGCACCTACGACGCGAAGGCGATCCTCGGCGTCGCGCACCGGCACGCGACCGGCCGCGTGGCCACCGCCGAGGAGCTCGCCGGCGGCAAGGTCGACGCCGTGACGATCCTGCGCAAGCGCGGCTTCGAGGCGAGCGGTCCCGTGTCCGCCGCGCCCGCGCCCGCCGCCCCGTCGCGCCGTGCGACCACCACGCCGCGCACGCGGACGGCGACGCCGCGCCGCGCGTCCGAACCGGAGAAGCCGGCCGCGGTGTGCCCGACGTGCTTCATGACGCTCCCGGCCACCGGCGTGTGCGACAGCTGCGGCTGACGACGTGCGCGTGCGGCCGGTCGAGGACTCCGTCCTGACCGTGCGTCCGACCCGCCCGTACTGGCTGGCGACGGCGCTGCTGCTCGTCGCCGCGCTCGCCGTCGCCGCGTCCCCCGTGCTGCTCGCGCTGTGGCAGCACTCCGGTGATCGCGACCTCGACTGCCTGCTCCGGTCGTGGCCGCACGGAGTCGTCAGCGAGGAGTCGTTCGTCGACGCCGAGTACGGCATCGCGCCGTCGCGCCTGGTCTGCACGTGGCAGCGGCCGTCCGAGACCGCGCCCGAGGTGGAGTCGTACCTCCTCAGCCCGCCGGCCGACAGGATCGCCGTCGTCCTCCTCGTCACCGCGGGCGCGACGGCCGGCGTGGCGGGCGGCCTCCGCCTCGCCCGGCGCTAGGCGCGCCGCAGCACGAAGAAGAACGGGCGCGCCATGCCGCGCGCGTCCATGAGTCCGAGCAGCGTGTCGTCGTCGACGGCGCGGAAGTGGTCGTCGATCGGCTGCTCGTCGTACGTCATGGTCGCCGTCACGACGCCGCGGAACGCCGTGGCGCGCACGCGCGCCCGGGGCCGCCGGGTCCGCGTCAGGGGCAGCGCCGCGCGCACGAGCCGCGCGACCGCGGGACGACGCAGGACCGGCGTGCACCGCAGGACGAGCGCGAGCGGGGCGAACGCCGGGTTCACGGCGAAGGTCCCGCCGCGGCCGTCGGCGAACAACAGCGGGTCCGCGTCGCCGTCGCCGTCGTCATCACCGTCGAACCGCTTGCCGTACCAGCCGAGCGCCTCGAGCACGCCGTCGAGCGGGTGGCCCGTCGGCAGGCCGGACCCGCGCCACGTCCCAGGCACCGCCTCCGGGCTCGCCGCAGGCAGCGCGTCGTAGAACGCGAGCGCCGCAGCCGTCGTCGTGCCGGCCTCGAGGCGCGCGAGCCCGGCACGGGCCGACGTCGTGTCCATGTCCCGATCCTCCCGGAGGGCTGGTCCGCGCGCGCGGCACGAGGGCCGCGTCCTGTTGACGCCCGGGTCCGGGGACCCCCATCCTGACCACGGCGGCAGCGCCGGCAGCCCGACGAAGGAGACGGTTCCCGTGACACGTCAGTCGCCTCCCGAGGACCTCGACGTACCGCCCGTGGACGTGCTCGTCGTCGGCGCGGGCCCGGTGGGTCTGGCGCTCTCCGCCGACCTCGCGCGACGCGGCGTGACGGTCCGCGTCATCGACACGCTCGCCGCGCCGACGACCGAGTCGCGCGCGATCGTGGTCCACTCCCGCACGCTCGACCACCTGCAGGCGCTGGGCGCGCTCGACGACATCGAGGCGCGTGCTCGCGTCATCACCGGCATGGTCCTGCACACCCGCGGGCGCGACGTCGGGCGCATCCCCTTCGACACGATCACCGCGGTGCGCGCGTACTCGGTGTCGCTGCTGCAGACGGACACCGAGGCCGTGCTCACGGCCCGGCTCGCGGAGCTGGGCGTCACGGTGGAGCGGTCGACCACGCTCACCGGCGCGACGGAGCACGACGACCACGTCGTCGCCGAGGTGACGCGCGGCGACGGGTCGGCCGCGACCGTGCACGCCCGCTACGTCGTCGGCACCGACGGCGCGCGCAGCACCGTGCGCCACGTCATGGGCGAGCGCCTGCGGGGCTCGTTCGTCGGCGAGGACTTCCTGATCGGCGACGTCGACGGTGAGCACGACTACGACCGGTCCAGCTTCCACACGTTCCTGTCCCCCGGCGACACCACCGGCCTGATCTTCCCGCTCCCCGGCGACCGCGTGCGCGTCTTCGCGCAGCTGCCCGCCGGGACGGACCGGGACCGGCCGGCCACGCAGGAGTGGCTGCAGCAGGCCCTCGACGAGCGCGGTGTCGCGCTGCGCATCCGCACCGCGCACTGGCTCACGCGGTTCGAGCTCAAGCACGGCCAGGTCGCGCGCTACCGCGCGGGCCGGCTCTTCGTGGCGGGAGACGCCGCGCACATCCACAGCCCCGCCGGCGGGCTCGGCATGAACACCGGGCTGCACGACGCCGCCAACCTCGGCTGGAAGCTCGCCCGCGCGGTCGCCGCCCCGCCCGGGGACCGGTCCGCGGACGCGCTGCTCGACAGCTACCACGCCGAGCGGCACCCCGTCGGCGCGGACGTCATCGCGTTCGCGACACGCCTCACGCGCGTGGGCACCCTGAGCAGCCCGGTCGCCCAGCACGTGCGCAACGTCGTCATGCACCTCGGCCTCGAGTCGTCGGCGGTCTCCGGGCGCCTGTCCGCGACGGTCGAGCAGCAGCGCGTGCGCTACCGGGACAGCCCCGTCGTCCGCGGAGCCGGCAGGTCGCTGCGTCCCGGCGACTTCCTCTACCTGCCCGACACCGACGTCGGCGCGGCGCTCGCCCGCACCCCCGGCCACCTCGCCGTCCTGCTGCCCGACGACGGGGCGGCGCCCGCGCTGCCCGCCGGTGCCGCCGAGCTGGACGTCTCCGCGCGCGACGCCGCCCAGCTCGCGGAGGCGACGGGGCTGCGCCACGGCGGCGTGGTGATGGTGCGGCCCGACGGCTACGTCGGCTACGTCGGCCCGGCCGGTGACACGGCCGGGCTCGCGGACTACGTGCGCGTCGTCGGCGCCTGACCGCCCGGGCCTGCCCGGCAGGCCCTGACGGACGAGCCCCGACCGACAGGCCCGACCGATTGCCGGTGGCCGTCGATGCCCGCAGGCTGGGGCGATGACCGACTCCCGCGTCACCGCCCTGCGCCGCGGCAGCCTCACCTTCGACGTGCACGACGACGGCCCGCCGGACGGCGAGCCGGTGGTCCTGCTCCACGGCTTCCCGGAGGACTCGACCAGCTGGTCGCGCGTCGCACCCCTCCTGCACGACGCGGGGCTGCGCACCGTCGCGCTCGACCAGCGCGGCTACTCCCCCGGTGCCCGCCCGCGGCCGCGCGCGGCCTACCGTCCGGAGTTCCTCGTCCAGGACGTCCTCGCGCTCGTCGACCGGACCGGGCCCGCGCACGTCGTCGGGCACGACTGGGGCGGCAACGTCGCCTGGGGCCTCGCCGCATGGGCGCCCGCCCAGGTGCGCAGCCTCACCGTGCTGTCGACGCCCCACCCCGGCGCGCTGTCACGCTCGCTCGTGCGCTCCGCGCAGGCGCTGCGCTCGCTCTACGCCGGCTTCTTCCAGCTCCCCGCGCTGCCGGAGGCGGCGCTCGCGCGGTCGCTGCCGTCGGTCCTGCGCCGCTCGGGACTGCCCGCGGACGACGCCGACCGGTACGCCGCGCGCATGCGGGAGCCCGACGCCCTGCGCGCGGCCCTGAACTGGTACCGCGCCCTGCCTCTCGCCCGCACACCCGTCGCGGACGTCGCCGTCCCCACGACGTACGTGTGGGGCAACGGCGACCAGGCGCTCGGGCGTCGCGCCGCGGAGGACACCGAGCGGTTCGTGCGCGCCCCGTACCGGTTCGTCGAGCTCGACGCCGGTCACTGGCTGCCGGAGACGACGCCGGACGAGGTCGCCGAGGCCGTGGTCCACCGGGTGGCGGGATGACCGCGCTGCGCACCGACACCCGGCTCGTCCTCGTCCCCGGCGACGCCGTGCGCGCGGCGGCGTTGCTCAGCCTCCTCGTCGGCACGGTCGCCCTCGGCGGCCTCGCCGGTCCGCTGTTCCTGCTCGTGCTCGGCGGCGTCATGCTGCCGCGCACCGTCGGCGCGCCGACGCTCCTCGACGTCGCCTACGGAGCCTCGTTGCTCGTCGCCGCCTGGGCCGCGCAGCTCGACTGGTACGACGCCGTCCCCGGCCTCGACCTGGCCGTGCATCTCGTCTGCACGGGGCTGATCTCGGCCGTCGCCACCGTCGCGCTCGTGCGCTGGCGCGTCGTGCCCGACCTCGGCACGCCGGCGTCCTGGCGCGACCGGGTCGCCGTCGTCGTGGTGACGGCGGGGCTGGGCGCGGTCGGCGCGGTGCTGTGGGAGGTCGGCGAGTGGGCGGGCTACGCGTACCTCGACGACCGCATCGGGGTCGGGTACGCCGACACCGTGACCGACCTCGCGGCGGGCCTGGTCGGCGCCACCGTCGCCGGCGCGCTGCTCGCCGCACGGGGCCGCGTGCTCGACGACTGACCCGGCCGGCTCAGGCCTCCGTGAGGCCCGCGTCCGCGAGGTCGGCGAACGAGTACGGCGGCCACGGGCCGAGGTAGCGCACGCGCGCGGCCGGTTGCTGCTCCTGCAGGTCCGCGAGCGCCCGGCCGACGTCGGCGACGCCCTCGCGCGGGACGAGGAGCGCGACGTCGAGCACGGGCACGGCGCCGTCGGGCGGATGGGCGCGCCGGTTCTCGGCGATCGCCACGGCGACGCGCGCGAGGCGTCGCCGCAGCTGCGGGTAGAGGTCGGTGGCGGCGTCGTCGGCGACCTCGCGTGCGCGCTCCTCGAGCCGGCGGCGCAGCAGGCGCTGGACGACGGCCGGGCGGCCGGCGAGGGCGC
>NZ_LWGL01000045.1 GCF_001722485.1 Cellulosimicrobium cellulans
GCGGCCGGGGTCGCCGCGTTCGACCTGTGCGGCGCCGCGGCCGACGACGCGGCCCGGGCCCTCGAGCTGTCCGCGGTCGTCGTGGCGGACGACCTGGACGGTCCCGTCGCCGGGCGGTCCGTGCCGGGCGCGACCGCGCCGTTCGTCGACGCCGGTCTCGACCGGGACGCGGTCGTCCGGCTCGCGCAGCACCTCGAGCTGCCGGCCGCCGCGGCGACGGCGGAGGACGCCGTCCAGGTCGAGGCCGCGGAGAGCGAGCTGCGGCGCCTCGGCCTGGAGGAGCTGCGGGTGCGGCACCACGGCGACCTGGCACGGCTCGAGGCACCGCGGTCCGACCTCGCCAGCGTGGCGTCGGAGCCCCTGCGCGGCGAGGTGCTGCGCGCCGTGCGCTCCGCCGGCTTCCGGGCCGTCGCGCTGGACCTCGGCCGCGTGCCGGGGCCGACCGAGGCCTGACGCCGTCCTGTCCCGACGTCGGCCTGCCCGCGCGTGGCGCGGCAACGGGTGGCAACCCGCGCCTGACCTCGCGGTGCGCGTCGTCCCGGTCCCGCCACGACGCCGGTCCGGGAGGAGCCGGGCGCGAGCGGGCGACCGGGGGCAACAAGTGGCAACTCGTTGTCCCCGTCCACGACGCCCGCCTAGTGTCCAACGCGACGCACCACCGCCCCGGAACGAACCGGGGTGACGACCGACCTCGACGGAGAGGCAGTCCGATGCAGCGAGCATCCGCGGTACCCGGCCGGACGGCGTCGTCCGCGCCCGGCGTCCGCGACCTCGCGGACGGCCTTCCCGCTGACACCCACGAAAGGGGACGACCGGTGGTCTGGACGCTGTCCGGCTTCGCGGACGAGATCTCGCCCGACCTCGCGACGCAGTGCGAGGTCGCCGCGGGCCTCGGCCTGCGGTACGTCGAGTTCCGCAGCGCGTGGGGGACCAACGTGCTCGACCTCGACGAGGACCAGCTCGGGCAGGCCGCGCGGCTCCTCGACCAGCACGGCCTGCGGGTGTCGAGCATCGGCTCGCCGATCGGGAAGATCTCCGTCGACGACGACTTCGCCCCGCACCTCGCGCGGATGCGCCACGCGGCGGACGTCGCGCGGTTGCTCGGCGCCCCGTACATCAGGGTGTTCTCGTTCTTCGTGCGCCCCGGGCAGGACCCGGCCGCGTGCCGCGACGTCGTGCTGCGGCGCATGTCCGCGCTCGCCGAGGTGGCCGCGGAGGCCGGCGTCGTCCTGCTCCACGAGAACGAGAAGGACGTCTACGGCGACACGCCCCAGCGCTGCCTCGACGTCGTGGAGTCGGTCGGCTCGGCGCACCTGCGGCTCGCGTGGGACGCCGCCAACTTCGTGCAGGTCGGCGTGCGGCCCTTCACCGACGGCTACCGGATGCTGCGTCCCCACCTGGAGTACGTGCAGATCAAGGACGCGACGGCCGCGACGGGCGACGTCGTGCCGGCCGGGCGGGGCGACGGCGAGGTCGTCGAGACGGTCCGCGCCCTGCGGGCCGACGGCTTCGACGGGTTCTTCTCGCTCGAGCCGCACCTCGGCGCGGCGCACGCGTTCGGCGGCTTCTCGGGGCCCGAGCTGTTCACGGAAGCCTGGGAGGCCTTCACCGACATCCTCGACGCCGAGCAGGTGGCCTACGCATGACCGTCCCTCTCCCCGTCCCCGACCCCGACTCCGACTCCGACGTCACGGGCGCGGCCCGGGGCGCGACCACGACCACCATGGAGGAGCCCTCGATGACGACCACCCAGGGAGCGCGGACCGCGTCGCCGACCGCACCGCGGACCGCGCAGGACGCCCCGTCGAGGGCGGGCGCGCCGGTCGGGCCGTCGCTCGGGAGCCGCGCGCTCGCGCTCGCGTCCGCGTCGTGGCGCCCGCTGCTCGTGCTGCTCGTGCTGTTCGGCGTGTGGTGGTTCGTCGCGTGGCGCGAGCTCGTCCCGGCCTACCTCGTCCCGTCCCCGGGCGCCGTGCTCGAGACGATGGTCGCCGACTGGGCTCTGCTGCTCGAGCACACGTGGGTCACGACGATGGAGACGATCATCGGCTTCGTGCTCGCGGCCGTGATCGGCGTCGCGACGGCGGTGCTCCTCGTCTACTCCCGGACCGCCGAGAAGGCGCTGTACCCGCTGATCCTCTTCGCCCAGGTCATCCCGAAGATCGCGATCGCACCGATCCTCGTGGTCTGGTTCGGGTTCGGGCTGACGCCGAAGATCGTCCTTGCCGTCCTCATCGCGTTCTTCCCAGTCGTGGTGTCGGCCGTCGCGGGCCTGCGCTCGATCGACCCCGAGCTGCTCGAGCTCTCGGCCACGATGGGCGCGTCGCGCTGGAAGACGTTCCGCAAGATCCGCTTCCCCGGGTCGCTGCCGCAGCTCATGTCCGGCCTCAAGGTCGCGGTGACGCTCGCGGTCGTCGGTGCGGTCGTCGGCGAGTTCGTCGGCGCCGACCGGGGCCTCGGGTACGTGCTCCTGCTGGCGAGCGGCAATCTCGACGCCCCGCTGCTGTTCGCCGACCTCATCCTCATGTCGCTCATCGGCGTCGTGCTCTTCCTCCTGGTCGAGCTGCTCGAGCGTCTCCTCATCCCGTGGCACGCGTCCCGGCGCGGCAACCTCGCCCTCGCGGCGGCCTGAGCGGTCCGCACGAAACTCTCCTGCATCTCCCCGCCGTCCGCGGACGGCACGACAAGAAGGGCTCTCCCCATGCGTGGTGGCAAGTTCGGAGCATCGCTGGTCGCGGCCGGCGTCGTGGTGGCGGTGTCGGCCTGCGGTGGCGGCACTGAGGCCGGTGGCCCCGGCGGGGAGGGCGAGGGCGGCCTGACCGAGGTGACGGTGACCCTCAACTGGGTCCCGTACGGCGAGCACGCGCCGTTCTACTACGGCGTCGAGCAGGGCATCTTCGAGGACGCGGGCATCGACCTGACGATCCAGCCCGGCAACGGCTCGGGGAACACCGTCCAGCAGGTCGCCCAGCGCAACACCGACTTCGGCTGGGCGGACACCCCGCCGCTCGCGAACGCGATCGCGTCGGGGATGCCGGTGCGCAGCGTCGGCGTCTTCCTGCAGACCGGGCCGAGCTCGGTCGAGTTCTTCGATGACCAGGGGATCACCGAGCCCGCCGACCTCGTGGGCAAGACGGTCGGCGGGACGCCCGGCGACGCGATGTACGGGACGTTCCCGGCGTGGCTCGAGCTCAACGGGGTCGACCCCGCGGACGTGACGGTGGTCAACGTCGACGCGGCCGGCAAGATCGCCGCGCTCATCGAGGGCAAGGTCGACGCGATCCAGGGCTTCCACCACGACCAGGCGCCCACGATCGAGAACCAGACGGGCAAGGAGGTCTCCGCGCTGCCCTTCTCCGACTTCGGGATGAACCTGCTCGGTACGGGCCTCGTGGCGCACGAGGCGACCATCGACGCCGACCCCGAGCTGGTGCAGGCGATGGTGCGCGCGACGTCGGAGGCGTTCCTCGCGGCGTCGGAGGACCCCGAGGCCGCGGTCGCCGCGATGGCGGCGGGCGCGGAGCAGGCCCCCGACGAGGCCGTGCTCGCGGCGCAGCTCGAGGCGACGATCGGCCTCCTCGGCCTCGACGAGGCCCCCGCTCCCGGCGCCAACACGGAGCAGCAGTGGACCGACACGCTGACGTTCCTGTCGGAGAACACCGACTTCGAGGGCGACGTCGCCCCGGCGGACTACTGGGACGGCACCTTCGGGGAGGACCTCTGATGGCCGCCACCGAGCTCGAGGCATCCGCCCCGTCGGTCGGCACCGCCCCCATCATCGAGGTCTCGCACCTGACGATGCGCTTCCGGTCGAAGCGGTCCGAGACCGTCGCGCTCGACGACGTGTCCCTCGCCGTGATGCCGGGCGAGTTCGTGACGATCGCCGGACCGTCGGGCTGCGGCAAGTCCACGCTGCTCAAGATCGTCGCGGGGCTCACGTCCGTGTCCGACGGCGAGGTGCGCCTCTACGGCGAGCGCGTCACCCGGCCCCAGCGCGAGATCGGGTTCGCGTTCCAGCGCTCCGCGCTGCTCGAGTGGCGCGGCGTGCGCAAGAACATCCTGCTCCAGGCCGAGATGCGCGGCATGGACCGGCGGCGCGCCGAGGAGCGCGCCGACCACCTCATCGAGCTCACCGGGCTCACGGGGTTCGAGAAGGCGCTCCCGCACGAGCTCTCCGGCGGCATGCAGCAGCGCGTCGCCCTGTGCCGGGCGCTCCTGCACGAGCCGCGCGTCCTCCTCATGGACGAGCCGTTCGGCGCGCTCGACGCGCTGACCCGCGAGCAGATGAACATCGAGATGAACCGGATCTGGCGCGAGACCGGCACGACCATCGTGCTCGTCACGCACTCCGTGCCCGAGGCGGTGTACCTCGGCAGCCGCATCGTCGTGATGAGCCCGCGGCCCGGCCGGATCGTCGAGATCCTCGAGCCCGGCCTGCCGGCCCGGCGCGAGTACGGCACGACCCTTGCCGACCCCCGCTTCACGACGGCCGCGGAGCGCCTGCGCGACCTGCTCGGCGCGAGCCACGTCGCCGAGTGACCGCCGACCGACCAGCAGGAAGGACGACCATGAGCACGGACCGCCTCGGGGTGGGGATCGTCGGGATGGGCGGAATCAGCACGATGCACGCCCGCGCGCTGCGCGAGCTGGAGGGGCGGGTGCGGCTCGTCGCGTACAGCGGCGCTCGCCCCGCGACCGGCAAGGAGCTCGCGGGCTGGCCCGCGGCGCACCTGGAGCCGGACGACGTGATCGACCACCCCGACGTCGACGTCGTCGCGATCTGCTCGCCGAGCGGGACCCACGCCGGCCTCGCGCTCGCGGCGCTCGAGGCCGGCCGGCACGTCGTCGTCGAGAAACCCCTCGCGCTGGACGTCGCCGACGCGCTGAGCGTCGAGCGCGCCGCGCGCGAGCGGGGCCTGAGCGTGTCGACGATCTCGCAGCGGCGGTTCGAGGCCGAGCACGCCGCGCTCGCGCGGGCGCTCGCGGACGGCGCCCTGGGGGAGGTCCGGCTGGCGACGACGCACGTGCACTGGTTCCGCGACGACGACTACTACCGCGCGGCGGGGTGGCGCTCCACGTCGGAGCAGGGCGGTGGGTCGCTCATGAACCAGGGCGTGCACAACGTCGACCTCCTGCAGTGGCTCTGCGGCCCGGTGGAGTCGGTGACCGCGCAGTCCGGGACGCTCGCGCACCGGATCGACACGGAGGACACGACGGTCGCGACGGTGCGCTTCGCCTCCGGGGCGCTCGGCGTCGTCACGACGACGACCGCGACGCCCCCAGGGTTCCCCGCGACGATCGCGGTGTACGGCTCGCGCGGCTCGGTCGAGCTGGGCCAGGGCGAGGTCCGCCGCTGGGACGTCCCCGGCGTCCCGGCGCCCGCCTCCGGAGCCATCGCGAGCGGGGCGGCGGACCCGCTCGCCATCGGGCACGCGGGTCACCTCGCCCAGTGGTCGCGGATCGTCGCGGCGCTGGAGACGTCGTCGCCGGTGCCGGTCGGCGTCGACGAGGCCGTGGAGACGGTCCGCCTCCTGTGCGCGATCCACGAGGCCGCCGCGACCGGGGCCGTGGTCCGGCCGGCGGACCTCGGCGCGGTCCGTACGCCGGTGGCCTGAGCCGGGCGGCCCGGCGGGGCACCCGCGCCCGGGCATGAGAACGTTTGCCGTCACGTGCCTCTCCAGGCGTGCGGCGGTCAGCGTCCGCGCGTCTACAATCGTTCGCACGCGCTCCACCGGGGTGCTCCGGAACCGAGGAGGGGACCATGGTCACCGTGCGTGATGTCGCCCGCGAGAGCGGCGTGTCCATCTCCACCGTGTCCCGGGCGCTGTCGGAGCCGGGGCGTGTCGCTCCGGAGACGCGCGACCGCGTCGTCGCCGCGGCGACACGGCTCGGCTACCGCCCGAACCGGGCGGCGAGCGGGCTGCGGGCCGGTCGCACGCACGCGCTCGGGCTCGTCGTCCCGGACCTCGAGAACCCGTACTTCGCCTCGGTCACCAAGGGCGTCCAGGCGCGGGCCCGCCGCACCGGGTACGCGGTGTTCGTCGTCGACGCGGGGGAGGACCCGGCGCTCGAGACCGAGCTCGTCGAGGGGCTGCGGCCCCAGACCGACGGCCTCGTGCTGTGCTCGCCGCGCGCCGTCGAGGCCGACCTCGCGGCGGCGGGCGACGCGCCCGTCGTCCTCGTGAACCTGCGCATCGACGGCGTCCCGGCGGTCTCCTCCGACGACGCGCACGGCGTCCTGCTCGCCGTCGAGCACCTGCGCGCGCTCGGCCACCGCCGCATCGCCTACGTCGGCGGGCCCGACCGGTCGTGGTCCGACGCCCGCCGTCGTGCGGGGCTCGAGGCCGCCGGCGAACGCTACCCGGACGTCGAGACGGTCGTCGTCGGCGCGTTCCGGCCCCGCGTGGAGGGCGGCCGCTCGGCCGCAGACCTCGTGGTGGCGTCCGGAGCGACGGCCGTGCTCGCGTACAACGACCTCGTGGCGCTCGGCCTCGTCGCGCGCATGCGCGAGCGCGGCGTGTCCGTGCCGCACGACCTCAGCGTCGTCGGGTTCGACGACACCTTCGTCGCGACGCTCGCCGCACCGCCCCTGACGACCGTCCGCACCGACCTCGCGGAGCTCGGCGCGCGCGGCGTCGACCGGCTCGTGGCCTCGCTCGAGGCGCGCCGTGCTGCCCGAGCCGCCGCCGATGGTGATGACCAGGGCGTCGCCGACGCCGCGGGCAGCGCCTCCGAGGATCCCGCGGACGTGCTCCCCGTCGAGCTCGTCGTGCGCGGGTCCACCACCGTCCCGCCGCCCGCCACCGTCCCGCCGTCCGCCCAGCCCGCGTCCGTCGCGGCGCCGCGGGCAGATCGTCCGAGCACCACCGAACCGCAGGAGGCCGTGTGACCGCCCCCACCACCGACCCGACCGGCGCTGCACGCGAGGCGCGCGACGCGCGCCTGCACCGCGACACGCCCCCGCCGGGGCTCGCTGAGCCCGTCCGCCCGACGCAGGTGGGCATCGTCCACCTCGGCATCGGCGCGTTCCACCGCGCGCACCAGGCCGTCGTGACGGAGGAGGCCGCGCTCGCCACGGGCGACACCCGCTGGGGCATCCTCGGCGTGACGCAGCGGTCCGCGTCCGTGCGCGACCAGCTGCGCCCGCAGGGCGGCGCGTACACGGTCCTCACCGTCGGGCCCGACGGCGCGTCGCCGCGCCTCGTCGGGTCCGTGACCGACGTCGCGTGGCCCGCCGAGGAGACGCCGCGGGTCCTCGACGCGCTCGCCGCGGCGACGACGCACGTCGTGACGCTCACCGTCACGGAGAAGGGCTACGCGCGGCAGGCGGACGGGCACCTCGACCTCGACACGGTGCGCGCGGACCTCGACGCCCTCGCGGCCGAGGAGCGCGACGGCACGCCGCCTGCCGACGCCGTCGCCGCGGCGAGCGCCGTCGGGCTGCTCGTGCGCGGCCTCGCCGCACGGCGCCGGGCCGGGGGAGCGCCGCTCACCGTGCTCAGCTGCGACAACCTGGCCGACAACGGCCGGGTCCTCGCGGCGCTCGTCACCGAGGCCGTCGACGCGGCCCTGCCCGGTGCCGAGGGTGACGCGCTGCGCACGTGGCTCGCTACGTCGGTGACGTTCCCGTCGAGCATGGTCGACCGGATCGTCCCCGCGACGACGCCGGCCCAGCGCGACGAGGTCGAGTCGCTGCTCGGTGCGCGCGACGAGGGCCTCGTCGTCGCCGAGCCGTTCCTCCAGTGGGTGGTCGAGGACCGGTTCGCCGGCCCGCGCCCCGCCTGGGAGCGCGGCGGGGCGACGTTTACCGACGACGTCGCGCCCTACGAGCGCGCCAAGCTGCGCCTCCTCAACGGCGCGCACTCCTACCTCGCCTACGCCGGCTCCCTCGCGGGGTACGCCACGCTCGCCGAGGCGGTCGCCGACCCGGCGCTCGCCGCGGGTGCCCGCGCGTTGCAGGCCGACGCGATCGCGACGCTCGAGGCGCCCGACGGCGTCGACCTCGCCGCCTACGCCGAGCAGCTCCTCGAGCGCTTCGCCAACCCCGCGACCGGCCACACGACGCGCCAGGTCGCGATGGACGGCACGCAGAAGATCCCGGTCCGCTGGGGCGGCACGCTCGCCGACCGGCTCGCCGCCGGCGTCGTGCCCGCGGGCGTCGTGGGGGCGCTCGCGGCCTGGGCCACGTACGTCGTCGCCGAGACGCGCGCCGGCCGGACCGTCGACGACCCGCGCGCCGAGGAGCTGCGCTCGCTCGTGGAGGAGGCGTCCGACGACGCCGCCGCGGTCGCCGCGCTCGTGCGCCTGCCGGGTCTCCTGCCCGGGCTCCCGGCCGGTGACGACGACCTCGACCGGGTGGTCGACGCCGTCGTCGAGGCCCACGCCGCGGGGGAGGTGAGCGCGCCGTGAAGATGGGCTTCCGCTGGTACGGCGAGGGGAACGACACCGTCACGCTCGACCACGTGCGCCAGATCCCCGGCGTGGAGACGATCGTGTGGAGCCTGCACCACAAGCAGGCGGGCGAGGTGTGGGAGCAGGCCGAGATCGACGCCGAGGTCGGGAAGATCACGGAGCTGTCGGACGAGGCGCGGGCGCGCGGGATCACCCGGACGTTCGACGCCGAGGTGGTCGAGTCGGTCAACGTCCACGAGTCGATCAAGCTCGGCAAGACCGTGCTCGGGATGGGCCGCGACGAGGCGATCGAGAACTACCGGACCACGATCCGGCGCCTCGGCCGGGCCGGCGTGAAGGTGGTCTGCTACAACTTCATGCCCGTCTTCGACTGGCTGCGCACCGACCTGTGGCACCCGCTGCCCGACGGCTCGACCGCGCTGTTCTACGAGCAGGCCGTCGTCGACAGGATGTCGCCCGAGAGCCTCATCGCCGACATGGAGGCGAACACGCACGGGCTCACGCTCCCGGGCTGGGAGCCCGAGCGGCTCGCGAGCTTCAGCGAGCTCAACGCCGCGTACGAGGGTGTGACGCACGAAGACATGTACCGCAACTACCGGTACTTCCTCGACGCGGTGATCCCGGTGTGCGAGGAGGTCGACGTCAAGATCGGCGTGCACCCCGACGACCCGCCCTTCGACGTCTTCGGCTGGCCCCGCGTGGTGTCGACGAAGGAGGACCTCGCGACGGTCCTCTCGCTCAACGACAGCCCGTACCACGGCCTGACGCTGTGCCTGGGCAGCTTCTCGGCGAACCCGGGCCAGGACGCCGTCGATGCCGTGCGCACGTTCGTGGACCGCATCCACTTCACGCACGTGCGCAACATCAAGCACCTCGGCGGCGGGGACTTCACCGAGGTCGGGCACCGGGCGTGCGAGGGCAGCGTCGACACGACCGGGATCATGAAGGCGTACGCCGAGGCCGGGTACCAGGGGTACGTGCGCCCGGACCACGGGCGCCACCTGTGGGACGAGAACACGACGAACAAGCCCCGGCCGGGCTACGGCCTGTACGACCGCGCGCTCGGCATCCAGTACCTCCTCGGGGCGTGGGACGCCTTCCGCTACCGCGACGCGTGACGGCCCTCCTCTCGTGGCGGGCGCCCCGGTGGCCTACGGTCGGGTCACCAGCCCGTCACGAGAGGAACCGTCGTGCCCCGACCCCCGCTGCCCTCCGACGCCGTCAAGCTCCTGCGCCGCCCGAACCCCGCCGTGATGGCGACCCTGCGGTCGGACGGGACGCCGGTCACCGCCGCCACCTGGTACCTGTGGGAGGACGACGGGCGCGTGCTCGTCAACCTCGACGCGACCCGTGTGCGCCTCGGCCACCTGCGCCGTGACCCGCGCGTGTCGCTCACGGTGCTCGCCGAGGACTGGTACACGCACGTGACCGTCATCGGGCGCGTCGTCGAACTGCGCGACGACGAGGGGCTCGCAGACGTCGACCGCATCTCGACGCACTACACCGGCCACCCGTACGCGAACCGCGAGGCCCCGCGCGTCAGTGCGTGGATCGAGGTCGAGCGCTGGCACGGCTGGGGCGCCACGAGCCACGAGGGCGCTTCCTGACGTGCGCCCGCGCGCGCTCGTCCTCGCCGGTCGTGGCCGGTACGAGGACCCGTGGCACGACCACGCCGGGACGTCGCACGTCGTCGCGACGCTGCTCGGCGAGCAGGGCGTCGACGCGGAGGTCCGCAGCACGTTCCCGCACGCGTTCGCGGACCTCGGGTCGTTCGGCCTCGTCGTCGTGAACGCGGGGCGCGGGCGCACCGACGCCGCGTTCGACGGCGACGACGCGGCGTGGGCGCCCGCGCACGAGGCCGTCCGGGACTTCGCGGCGGGCGGCGGCGCGTTGCTCGGCCTGCACCAGGCCGCCAACTCGTTCGCGGACAGTCCGCACTGGGCCGGGATCCTCGGCGGCAGGTGGGTGCCGGGCGCGTCGATGCACCCGCCGCAGGACGTCGCGACGTTCACGCCCGTCGGCGACCACCTGGTCGTCGCCGGGCTCGGCCCGGTGGTCGCCGACGACGAGCGCTACTGCCGCCTCGACGTCGCCGCCTCCTCGCGCGTGCTGCTCACCGCGCACCACGACGGGGTGGACCACCCCGTGGCCTGGGTGAGCGCCGGGGCGCGCGCCGTGTACGACGGGCTGGGCCACGGCGTCGAGTCCTACGCGTCGCCGTCCCGGCGCGAGCTGTTGCGCCGCGAGGTGGACTGGCTGCTCGGTCGTCCCTGAGAGCGGCGAACGGCAGATCTCACGGCCGACCTCGCGTCGGCGAGTGCAGCTGAAGCGGGTCGTGTTCGTCGTTGGAGGAGTCCGGCTTCGCCTCGTGCATGATGCGTGGCAGGTCCGTCAGCGAGGGGGTGCCCATGGAAGAGCGAGACGTCGTCGAAGACCCCAGGCCCGAACGGCCTCGGCGCCTGCGCGTGCCGGTCTGGGCCGGGACGACTGCCGTCATCGTCGGCGCGCTGGTCGCCGTCGTGGTTCTGGTGTCACGGTTCTCCACCGGTGCGCAAGACTGCCCGGCGATCGGCTATTCCAGCCTTCTCGAGGTGGTGCTGACGGGGGACACCGCCGAGGTGGCGCACCTCCAGGTGCGCGACGGCGACGACGAGGTCTGGCAGCCGCCGCTGCCGACGGGTGCAGACGCGTCAGAGCCCGCGATCCCGATGTCGCGGGACGGTGACACGTGGACCTTCACGCTCTTCTACCCGACGAACCCCGTCGGGCTCCGCGCGCTCGACGAAGCCGGAGGCGTCCTCGCCGAGACCGAGAAGAACGTCGAGCTGACGCGCGTCGGAGGTTCGGAAGCGTGCGGCGGCCCGATGGAAGGCCGCATCGGCTGGGTGCTCTGACACAGAAGTCGGCGCGGGCCGATCACAGGGATTCGGCTCACAAGACGCGCTCTCCGCTGACGCGCGCGCGGACGTTTCTTGTCGTACTCGATGACCGCGCGCTCGATCACGGCGTCGGCCGAGGTGTGCTCGGTCTCCACGGTGCGATCGAGGGCGGCGGCCGCGTCCGGCCCCAGCCGAAGGATCCTTGCTCATGCGTTCATGGTGTTGCTCTCCATCGTTGGAGCTGTTGTCGGGCACCACTGCGGTAGCGCGGTGGTACCGCTGCGGTACCGGATTGGTACCGCAGCGGTGTCATCTCGTTCTTGCGAGTCGGCACGTTGCGCCCTTCGCGATGCAGAGCGCATGAGCGTCTGGCGAGCCGCCGACACGAACCTCTCCGACCGGGAAGGCCCCGACGCAGCCAACCCGACGTTGCAAAACCGACGGGGTGGGTCGAGACCGCCGTTGGTAGCGGGAACCTACAGAGCGCATGGGAGGCTCGTGGCGTGCGAGTCGACGACCTTCAGCTCCCCTTCTTCGTTTCGACGATAGGCAACGCGGCTGGGGAGCCGGCGATTGTTCTGCCAGGCGGCCCGTGTCGCGGACCTGAGTACTTGGCCGACTTCGCCAGCATTGGAGACGATCGTCCGCTGGTTGTACTACATCCCCGAGGCACGCCGTGCAGCGGAGGGCTTTCCCGCGGATGGTGGGCGGATGCGGCCGACGTCGTGGAGCTGGCCGACGCGCTCGGCCTGGGGTCCGTAGACCTCGTCGGCCACTCGGCGGGGACTCGCCTCGCACTAGCCACGGCGACACGGTTCCCGAGTCGAGTGCGCTCCATGGCGCTCATCACGCCCCCGGCGACCTGGCTGACGGGGACCGCCTCCGACACCGACTCGCTCGCAGCCACCTACGCAGAACGGGAAGTTCTCGACGCTCTCGCAGCCATGTCCACCGACGACCCGGCGACGGAGGCAGAGTTCCGAGCGTCGTTCCTTCGGCAGGCCCCTGCCGGCTACGCCCACTGGACAACCCGGGAGCAGACTCACGCGAGTCTCGGAGCCGTGAGCCTGGCTGCAGCGATGGCCTGGTTCACCGACATACCCAATGACGCCGCTGCTCAGATTCGAGCCATGCCTTCCACACGAACCTTGGTGATCGGCGGTGACCGTGACCTGCTCACCGGAGCACAGCCCGTAAGGGATTACGCCGCGGCGCTGCGTGCCGACCTGGAGGTGCTCCCCGACTGCGGACACTACCCATGGATCGAGCAACCGGCCGGCTTCCGCGAACGCCTCTCTTCCTGGCTGGCCCGTACCGACAGCTGACGAATCCGAAGCCCCGGACCGAAACCAGGTCTCCCACACGAGGTCTCGGGATGGCACTCGTTGCGGCTCTCCGCATCACATGCTGCGTGTGTTGTCCCGAAAACGGCGGCGGTCCACCGTTTTCCGCACACCGCCGATTCTGAAGCGACACGCCGAGAAAGCGTGTCGCAGAACTAGTGTCTGGAAACACCCAATGTCGCAAAACGCGACCCTAGGGTTTTCGCTACGGTCAGCGGCACTGTGTACACCTACGGCTACGCCGGGTCTCGATCACCGCGCGAGAGCACGTCCGTCATCGGGGGACACCGGCTCAGCGCGCCCAGGGCACGCCGAGCTCGGTGAACGTCCGCGCGGAGCGCGCGGCCTCCTCGCACCACCGCGCGACGTCGTCGACGACGGGCCGCCGGTCGTCGCCCTCGCCGAGCCACGTCACGGCATCGGCGGGCACAGCGCGCGGCGGCGGTGCGGTGCGCACGGCCTCGAGGACGCGCATGAACGCGCCGGTCTCGCGCACGTCGGACGCGAGCCGCCGGCCAGGCTCGGCGCGCACCGCGAGCAGGTCCTCGAGCAGGGGCGTGCGCCCGTATGTCTTCTCGACCTGCAGCCGCGGGGTGCGCAGCCGGACGCGGTCGTGCTCGTACTCGAGCGTGATCTCGCCGTCGGTGCCGAGCACGAGCACGCGCGCGGGCGTCCGCTCGGGCGCGCACAGCGTGAGGCCCGCGCCGAAACGCGTGCCGTCTGCCGCCACGACGCGCAGCGACGACGTGTCGTCGGCCTCGATGGGGTTCGCACGGTGGAGGTCGACGACGACGTGCGCGACGTCGGCCGCGGTGCGCGCGCCCCCGACGCGCAGCATCGTCGCGACCGCGTGGGCGAGCGGGTTCGTCACGACGCCGTCGACGACGTCGCGCCCGTCCAGCCGGCGCCGCCCCGCCCAGGGCGCGCGGGCCCAGTAGCCCGCGGTCCGCACCCACGTGCCGACGGCCCCGATGCCCACGACCTCGCCGATCTCGCCGTCGGCCACGAGCCCCGTCACGGCGTCGAGCGCGTGCGACCCGAAGGACTGGAAGCCGACCTGGCACAGCCGCCCGGTGCGCTCCGCCGTCTCGACGATCGCCGTGTGCTCGGCGAGCGACGCCGCGGTCGGCTTCTCGAGGAGGACGTCGAGCCCGGCCTCCATCGCGGCGCGCGCGAGCGGCAGGTGCGTGGGGATGGGGGTCGACAGCACGACGACCTCGGGCCGGACGTCCGCCCGCGGGTCGGAGAGCAGGTCGCCGAGCGTCGGGAACCACGGGGCCGCCGCGTCGTCGGGCCGGCGCGGGTCGACGAGCGCGCACAGGCGCGCGAGCCCGCGCTCCGCGAGGGCCTCGACGGCGCGCACGTGCGAGGCGCCGTGGCCGTGCACGCCGACGACCGCGACGGGCGTCGGCGCGCTCACCGCACGCGCTCCACGAGGGCGGCGGCCTCGTCGAGGCCGAGCGCGCGGTCCACGAGCACCGCCCGCAGGCCCGTCTCGAACGTGCCGCCCGCCGGGATGCTGCGCGGCGTGTCCCACGCGAGCGACGGGCCGGCGCCCGGGTACTCGGCCGCACGGACGAACCAGGGGAGCGGGTCGCCGTGCTGGACGAGGATCAGCGTCGTCGCGTGCGTGGGGTGCTGCTGGACGTACGCGACCCACGGCGACGTGCTGCCGTGCGCCGCGGCCTCGCCGTGGCCGCCCGCGCTCAACACCTCGGGAGTCCCGGTCCCCGCGTCCGCGAGGCGCCAGAAGAGCCCGCCGTACCCGGCGCCGGGGCGGCCGTTCGTGGCGGGCGAGCCGATGACGAGCGCGCCGCGGTCGGCGCGCAGGACCGAGCGCCAGTCGAGCACCCACGACTCGTCGTCGAGCACGCGCGCGTCGAGGCGCCGCTCCTCCTCGAGCTGGGGCACGCCCTGCTCGTCGTGCCAGCGCACGGCGTCGAGGAGCACGTGCGGCGCGACCGGGTCGACGAGCAGCGCGTGGCTCACCTGCCGGCCGTGGTTGGGCAGCAGGGTGGGACCGACGTCGGCGACGAACGTCCGGCCGCCCCAGTAGGACGTGCCGTTGACGTCCGGGACGGCCATCGAGACGCCGTAGTGGTGCCGGTGGTCGACGGGGCCGGCGTCCGTGAGCGGGACCCCGGCGAGCGTGTGGACCGGGTGCAGGTGGGCGCGCGGCGCGTGCACGGGCGGGATCCGGTCGCCCTGCTGGTAGCGCGCGAGGCGCAGGTCGCCGCAGCGCAGCACCACGGCGTCGCCGTCGGTCGTCCACGCGACGTCGCGGGTCGCAGGCAGCACCGTGGGCGTGGCCGGGACGGCCGGGACGACCGGCACCGAGGCGGTGCGGGGCCGCGTCGTCGCGCGGGCCTTGGCGACCTGCCGGGGGACGGGGCCCGTGCTCGCGCGCACCTCCAGGCGCGGCTCGAAGCGCGTGACCTGCGACGGGTGCCCGCCGGTCGCGATCGACGCGGCGAGCTCCTTCCACGCCTGGCGCCCGAGCTCGGCCTGCGGCACCGCGACCGTCGTCAGCGACGGGGTGGCGTACCGCGCGAGGTCGATGTCGTCGAAACCGGCGACCGACATGTCCTTGGGGACGGCCACGCCGGCCTCGTTGAGCCCGGCGAGCAGGCCGAACGCCACGAGGTCGTTGAACGCGACGACGGCCGTGGGGCGCGCGGTGAGCACCTCGTCGACGACCGCGTGCCCCGCCGCGATGTCGGGGCCCGCGGGGAGGTCGACGAGCTCGACGTCCGGCCGCCGGTCCAGCACGGTGCGCAGCCCGGCGCGGCGCAGCGCGTCGGACGCGCTGCCGGGCGGGCCGGCGAGGTAGGCGATCCTGCGGTGGCCGAGACCGACGAGGTGCTCGAGCACCTGCTCCGCGGCCCGCGCGTAGTCGACGACGAGCGCGGGGACGCCCTCGGCGTCGACCGGCTCGCGGTTGACCAGCACGACGGGCGCGACCTCGCGCACGAGGGCCGCGAGCTCGGCGTCGGCCATGCGCGGGGACACGAGGACGAGCGCGTCGCACCGCAGCCGGGCCTCGAGCGCGATAGCCGCCTCGTCCGTCGGGTCCTCCGCGGTGTCGGCGACGAGCACGCGGTAGCCCGCCGGCGACGCGGCGGTCGTCACGCCGCGCAGCACCTGCTGGAACAGCGGGTTGCCGAGGTCCGGGACGACGAGCGCGACGGTGTTCGTGCGGCCGAGGGAGAGGCTCCGCGCGACGTTGCTCGGCCGGTAGCTGAGGTCGGCGGCCGCCTGGCGCACGCGCTCGGAGATCTCCGGGTCGACGGTCGAGCGTCCGTTCATGACCCGGGAGACCGTCGCGCGCGACACCCCTGCGGCGGCCGCGACGTCCGCGATCGTGGCGGTGCCTCGACGTGTGCTCACGCTGGCCATCGTTCTCCCTCGGGTCGTCGGACGCGCGTCCGCGCCCCGTCCCGCGTCGTCGCGGACGGGCGCGTCCCCGGTCGTACCGGTCGCGGTGCGACTGACGGTACACCATAGGAAACCGGTTCCCCATGTGGTACGTTCCGTGTCGAGCAACCGGTTTCTACGACGAGCCGGTGCGGTCGGGGCCTCTCGCCCCGACCAGTTCCGATCAACGTCGACCGGAGGGAGAGGCATGACGCGCAACGCCGAGCGGACCCGTGGCCGCGGAGGAGGTGCGCCGTGGCGACCGTGACCGCACCCGCGACGGCGGCCGACCCGCGCCCGGGCCGCCGACCGACGAGACGACGCCGGGGGGACGGCCGCGCCGCCGCGCTCTTCCTCGCCCCGTGGTTCGCCGGGCTGGCCCTCATCACGGCCGGGCCGATGGCCGCGTCGCTCTACCTGTCGTTCACCGACTACGACCTGCTCCAGGCGCCGTCGTGGGTCGGGTTCGAGAACTACGAGCGGATGTTCGCCGACCCGCGCCTGCTCAACTCGCTGCAGGTGACGTTCACGTACGTCTTCGTGTCCGTCCCGCTGCAGCTCGCCGCCGCGCTCGGGCTCGCGCTCCTGCTCGACAAGGGGCTGCGCGGCCTGGCCTTCTACCGGTCGGTCTACTACCTGCCCTCGCTCCTGGGTGGGAGCGTGGCCATCGCCATCCTGTGGCGGCAGGTGTTCGGCGCCGACGGCCTCGTGAACCAGGTGCTCGGCTTCTTCGGGATCCAGGGCCAGGGCTGGGTCTCGCACCCCGACTACGCGCTGGGGACGCTCGTCGTCCTCAACGTGTGGACCTTCGGCGCGCCGATGGTCATCTTCCTCGCCGGCCTGCGGCAGATCCCGGCGATGTACTACGAGGCGGCCTCGATCGACGGCGCGGGCCGGCTCCGGCGGTTCTGGTCCATCACCGTCCCGCTGCTCACGCCGATCATCTTCTTCAACCTCGTGCTGCAGCTCATCAACGCGTTCCAGTCGTTCACGCAGGCGTTCGTCGTGAGCGGCGGGACCGGCGGGCCGGCGGACTCGACGATGTTCTACACGCTCTACCTCTACCTCAAGGGCTTCGGGTCCTTCGAGATGGGCTACGCGTCCGCGATGGCCTGGTTCCTGCTCCTGATCGTGGGCGGGATGACGCTCGTCAACTTCCTCGCCTCCAAGTACTGGGTCTTCTACGATGACTGACACCACGACCGACGCCCCCACGGGCGCACCGTCGCGCCACGCCGCCGGGCACCGCCGCCCCGCCGCACCGGGCGCCACCACCGACACGACCGCGGCCCCGGCACGCCGCCGCGGCCGCACCCGAGCCCGGGTCTCGACCGTCGTCAGGCACGCGCTGCTCATCCTCTTCGGGCTGATCATGCTGTACCCGCTGGTGTGGATGCTGGTCAGCTCCTTCAAGCCGTCCGCGCTGATCTTCCGCGAGCCCGGGCTCATCCCCAGCGAGGTCGACCTCAGCAACTACACCGAGGGCTGGAGCGCGCTGCTCCACCCGTTCAGCCACTACCTGATGAACTCCGCGGTGGTGGTGCTCGGCTCCGTGCTCGGCAACCTCGTGGCCTGCTCGCTCGCGGCCTACGCGTTCGCCCGGCTCGAGTTCCGGGGCCGCAAGGTGTGGTTCGCGATCATGCTCATGACGATCATGCTGCCGATCCACGTCGTGATCGTGCCGCAGTACATCCTGTTCTCGTCGCTGAGCTGGATCAACACGTTCCTGCCGCTCATCGTGCCGAAGCTGCTCGCCACGGACGCGTTCTTCATCTTCCTCATGGTGCAGTTCTTCCGCGGCATCCCGCGGGAGCTGGACGAGGCCGCACGCCTCGACGGGTGCGGGCACGGACGCATCTACGCGCGGATCATGATGCCGCTCGCCCTGCCGGCCCTCGCCACGACCGCGATCTTCACGTTCATCTGGACGTGGAACGACTTCTTCAGCCAGCTGATCTTCCTCACCAAGCCGGACATGTACACGGTCCCGGTCGCGCTGCGCACGTTCGTCGACTCCACGGGGCAGAGCTCGTGGGGCGCGATGTTCGCGATGTCGATCGTCTCCCTGGTCCCCGTGTTCCTCGTCTTCCTGTTCGGCCAGAAGTACCTCGTCAAGGGCATCGCCACGACGGGGATCAAGTAGCGCACCACTTCGTCATCAGCACGTCTCCCGTCTCCAGCACGTCTCCACCCGGCCCCGGCCGGGACTGCCGACCGACACGACGACGTCTCGTCACGCACCGAAGGAGAGTCATGAACACGTCCATCACCCGCCCGAGGTCGCGCACGGCGCGCCGCGGCGCCGCCGCGGCGGCCGCCCTCGTCGTCGGCGCGCTCGCGCTGACCGCCTGCTCCGGCGACAGCGGCATCGTCCCCGCGGACGAGGACACCACGACGTCCGCCGAGGAGGACGGGCCCGTCGAGATCCGGTTCTCGTGGTGGGGGTCCGACACGCGCCACCAGCTCACGCAGGAGGTCATCGACCTCTTCGAGGAGAAGAACCCCGACATCACCGTCGTCCCCGACTACACCGACTGGGGCGGCTACTGGGACAAGCTCGCCACGTCGGTGGCCGCGGGCGACGCGCCCGACGTCATTACGCAGGAGGAGCGCTACCTCGCCGACTACGCGAGCCGTGGCGTGCTCGCCGACCTCTCGGAGCTCGACGTCGACACGTCGGCGATCGACGAGAACGTGCTCGCGTCGGGCGAGACCGACGGAGGCCTGTACGGCGTGGCGACGGGCGTCAACGTGTACGCGATGCTCGCCGACCCGCAGATCTTCGCCGACGCGGGCGTCGAGATGCCCGACGACACCACGTGGACCTGGGAGGAGTACGTCGACATCGCGGGCCGCATCTCCGCCGGCACGCCGGACGGCGTGTACGGCGCCCAGGACTACGGCTTCAACGAGCCCGGCTTCGCGATCTTCGCGCGCCAGCGCGGCGAGACCCTTTACACCGAGGACGGCAAGCTCGGCTTCTCGCAGGAGACGCTCGCGGACTTCTTCCAGGTGTCGCTCGACCTGCAGGCGAACGGCGGCGAGCCGGACGCGGCGCGCTCGGTCGAGATCGACGCGGCCGGGCCCGAGGGCTCGCTGCTCGGCACGAACTCCGGCGCGATGGGCGTGTGGTGGACCAACCAGCTCGGCGCGATCAGCACCGCGGCGGGCAGGGACCTGCAGCTCCTGCGGTTCCCGGGCGAGACGCAGTTCGAGCGCACCGGCATGTACTTCAAGCCGGCCATGTACTACTCGGTCTCCAAGACGTCAGAGCACCCGGAGGCGGCGGCGAAGTTCGTCGACTTCCTGCTCAACGACCCGGAGGCGGGCGCGCTCATCCTGTCCGACCGCGGTTTGCCCGCGAACACCGACGTGCGCGCCGAGGTCGCCGACCTGCTGCCGCCCGTCGAGCAGCAGGCCGCGGACTTCCTCGCCGACCTCGAGGACGAGATCGTCGACGGCCCGCCCGTCCCGCCCGTGGGCGCCGGCGACGTCGTCGAGATCATCCGCCGCATCAACACCGACGTGCTCTTCGGGAACCTCTCGCCCGAGGACGCCGCCGCGCAGTTCATGACCGAGGTCGAGGCCTCCATCGGCTGACGCCTCTCCCGGCTGACCGACCCACCGGGCGCCCCCGCGGCGTCCGCACCCCAGCTGGCCGGCCCGGCCCCGTCGCCCCACGGGACCGGGCCGGCCGACCTCGCGCCGGCCGTCGGCGCGAGGGCTCACGAGAACCACGGAAGGACCGTCGTGCCGCCCCTCCCCGAGACCAGCACCCCGCAGCCCGACGACCGCCGCCGGTACGCCGTCGTCGGGACCGGCCACCGCGCGCAGATGTACGTCGACGCCATCCTCGGACCGCACTGCGACGTCGCGCGCGTCGTCGCGTGGTGCGAGCCGAACCCGGTGCGCGCCGCGTACTACGACGACCTCGTGCGGGCGGCCGGTGAGGCGCCGGTGCCGACGTACGCGCCGGACGACCTCGAGGCGATGATCGCGCGCGAGCGGGTCGACGCCGTCGTCGTGACGTCGCCGGACCACACGCACGCCGACGTCGTCGCGCGCGTCCTGGCGGCGGGCGCCGACGTGCTGCTCGAGAAGCCCATGACGACGACCGGGCGGGGGTGCCGCACGATCGCCGACGCGGTCGCGACGCACGGCCGTGACGTCGTGGTGACGTTCAACTACCGCTACTCGCCGCGCAACACCGCGCTGAAGCGGCTGATCGCCGACGGCGAGATCGGCGACGTCACGGCCGTGCACTTCGAGTGGGTGCTCGACACCGTGCACGGCGCCGACTACTTCCGCCGGTGGCATCGCGACAAGGAGTCCTCGGGCGGGCTGCTCGTCCACAAGTCGAGCCACCACGTCGACCTCGTCAACTGGTGGGTCGGCGACGTGCCCGACCTCGTGTTCGCGCGCGGCGGGCTGCGCTTCTACGGGCCCGACGGCGCCCGGCCGGTCGGGGAGCGCCCGGCGCGCGGGACGCGCGGGGCCCCCGACGGGCCGGCCACGGACACCCCGCGCGACCGGTTCCTGCTCGACCTCGCCGACGACCCGCGCCTCGCCGACCTCTACCTCGACGCCGAGGCGCACGACGGCTACCGCCGCGACCAGGACCCCTTCGCGGCCGGCGTGACGATCGAGGACACCGCCGCCGTCCTCGTCGAGTACGCCCGCGGCGCGGTGCTCACGTACTCCCTCACGGCGTACGGCCCGTGGGAGGGATACCGCGTGAGCGTCACCGGCACGCGCGGCCGCGCCGAGCTCGAGGTCGTGGAGCGCGGGGCGGTCGTCGTCGGGGCGGACGGCCGGCCGGTGCTCGACCCCTCCGCGCAGGAGGCCGCGGCGAGCGGGCCCGTGCGCCCGCGCGGCGAGCGGCTCGTCGTCCAGCGGCACTGGGAGGACGCGCGCGAGGTCCCGATCCCGCGCGGGCAG
>NZ_LWGL01000046.1 GCF_001722485.1 Cellulosimicrobium cellulans
CCGACATCATCGGCCAGATCAACGACTACCAGCTGACGATCGCCTCGGCGGTCGAGGAGCAGACCGCCACGACGACCGAGATGTCGCGCGGCGTCCAGGAGTCGGCCACCGGCGCCAGCGAGATCGCGGGGAACATCACCGGGATCGCGTCGGGGGCCCAGGAGAACGCCCGGACCGTGGAGCAGATGAGCACCGCCGTCGGCGAGCTCACCCACGTCTCGGAGCAGCTGCGCGCGGAGATCTCCCGCTTCCGCACGTGAGCACGCCAGACCACCGGACCATCACGACCACCACCATCGACGACCCCCTCGGAGCGACCGCTCCGGCCGCGCCCCGCGCTGCCCGCAGGAACGTCCGAACCCCCCCAGAACACGAGAGGCGAGCAGAACAGATGAGCGAGCAGCAGAGCGCACCGCGCCGGCTATGGGCCGACCGACCGGTGCTGGTCAAGATCCTCACGTCCGTGCTGGTGATGGTGGTCGTGGCCGCCGTCATCACCGCGGTCGCGCTCAGCTCGATGCTGCGGCTCCGCACCGACGCTGCGCTGATGTACTCCGGCAACGTCACGCCGCTGCAGCAGCTCACCGAGATCCAGCGCGCCTACCAGGGTGACCGCGCCCGGGTCATCCAGTACGGGATCGCCGACACCGAGACGCGGGCGACGCTGGTCGACGAGCTGGTGGAGCGCAAGGTCGACCTCGACGAGCAGATCGAGGCGTACCGTGCGAACGCGGTGGACCAGGACGACGTCGACGCGCTCGTCGAGGCGCTGGACGCCTACTACGCCGCGGCGGTGGAGACGCTCTTCCCGCTGGCCGACGCCGGTGACGCGGCCGGCTTCGCCACGTACTTCAACGACACGATCCGCCCCCTGACGACCGGCGTGATGGACGCGATGCAGGTCGAGACCGCGGCGCAGGGCGAGCAGGCCTCGGAGCTCGCGGCGCACACCGACGAGCTCGCCGGGCAGTCGATCTTCATCACGATCCTCGTCGCGGCCCTGGGCGCGGTCGCGGCCGCCGTCCTGTCCTACGTCGTGGCGCGCGGCATCGTCCGCCGGATCGGCGGCGTGTCCGCCAGCCTGTCGGCGCTCGGCGACGGCGACCTCACCGTCCCGTCCGGCGTGACCGGGCGCGACGAGATCGGGCGCCTCGCCGTCGACCTCGAGCGCACGCAGGAGAACCTGCGCGGCCTCATCTCCGGCGCGGTCGAGTCCGCGCAGACCGTGGCCGACGCCGCGGGCGCGCTCGGCGGGATGGCCACCCAGTTCTCGGCCAGCTCGGACGAGACGGCCGTGCAGTCCGGCGTCGTCGCGTCGGCGGCGGAGCAGGTGTCGCAGAACGTGCAGACGGTCGCGGCGGGTGCGGAGCAGATGGGTGCCTCGATCCGGGAGATCGCGCAGAACTCGAACGAGGCGGCGAAGGTGGCCAACCTGGCCACGGAGCAGGCCGCGGTGACGAACGACACCGTGCAGAAGCTCGGGGCGTCGTCGCAGGAGATCGGGAACGTGATCAAGGTGATCACCTCGATCGCGGAGCAGACGAACCTGCTGGCGCTGAACGCGACGATCGAGGCGGCGCGTGCCGGTGAGGCGGGCAAGGGCTTCGCGGTCGTGGCCAGCGAGGTCAAGGAGCTGGCGCAGGAGACGGCGAAGGCGACCGAGGACATCGCGCGGCGGGTGGAGGCGATCCAGGGCGACACCGAGGGTGCCGTGGGTGCGATCGCCGAGATCACGCAGATCATCGGGCAGATCAACGACTACCAGCTGACGATCGCCTCGGCGGTCGAGGAGCAGAGCGCGACGACCAACGAGATGTCGCGCGGCGTGCAGGAGTCCGCCACCGGCGCCAGCGAGATCGCGGGGAACATCACCGGGATCGCGGCCGGCGCGCAGGAGAACGCCCGCACGATGGAGCAGATGAGCACCGCCGTCGGCGAGCTCGCCCACGTCTCCGAGCAGCTGCGCGCGCAGGTCTCCCGGTTCCGGCTCTGACGACCAGCACGTGACCAGCACCACTCTCCCCAGCACGACGCGCCCGGTCGTCGTGCACCGCACCGAAGGAGGCCGAGGATGATCCGCGTCCTCGTGGTCGACGACTCCGTCGTCATCCGACGCCTCGTGTCGCAGACCCTCGAGCGCGACCCGGACATCACCGTCGTCGGCACGGCGGCGGACGGCCGGCTCGCCCTGTCGAAGGTCGAGCAGCTCGACCCGGACGTCGTCACGCTCGACATCGAGATGCCGACGATGAACGGCATCGAGACGGTCCGTGCGCTCCGCGCGGCCGGGCGTCGCATGCCCGTCATCATGTTCTCGACGCTGACCGAGCGGGGCGCCGCGGCGACCCTCGACGCCCTCACGGCCGGCGCGACGGACTACGTCACGAAGCCGAGCGGGGCCGGCTCCGTCCAGACCGCCCTCGAGCGCGTCGGGCTCGAGCTCGTCCCGAAGATCAAGGCGCTCGTCCCCCGGGGCGTGTCGCGCACGCCCGGCGCGGTGGCCGCCGCAGCCCCGGCCGGGACGGCGCGCCCCGGGGCCCGGCCGGCCCCCGTGCGGCCGGTCCGCGCGCTGGTCGTCGGCTCGTCCACGGGCGGCCCCGAGGCGCTGCGGCACGTCCTGTCGGGCCTGCGGACGCCGCTGCCCGTGCCGATGCTCCTCGTCCAGCACATGCCGCCCGTGTTCACCCGCCAGCTCGCCGAGCGCCTCGACCGCGAGGGCCCGACCACCGTGGTCGAGTCCGCCGGGGGAGAGGTGCTGCAGCCCGGGCACGCGTACCTCGCGCCCGGGGGCCGCCACCTCGAGGTCGTCCGCGAGGGGGCGAGCCTCGTGACCCGGCTCACCGACGGCCCGCCCGTGAACTTCACGCGCCCGGCCGTGGACGTGCTGTTCCGTTCCGCGGTCAAGGTGCTCGGCGGGGACCTCCTCGCCCTCGTGCTCACCGGCATGGGCTCCGACGGCCGCGACGGCGCCGGGGAGATCGCGCGCGCCGGCGGCCACGTCGTCGCGCAGGACGAGCGGACCTCCGTCGTGTGGGGGATGCCCGGCGCCGTCACGACCGCGGGCCACGCCCACCAGGTCCTTCCTCTCGATCAGGTCGCGCGCGCCGTGGTGTCCGCGACCGAAGGGGCACTCGCATGACCGTCTCCACACAGTCGTTCACGTACGTGAGCGACCTCGTGCGCAAGCACAGCGCGATCCAGCTCACGCCCGGCAAGGAGTACCTCGTCGAGTCCCGCCTCGGGCCCCTCGCGCGCGAGAAGGGGCTGCAGGGCCCCGACGCCGTCGAGAGCTACGTGCAGCGCTTCGTCCGCAACGGCTCGGCCACGGAGGTCGTGCGCGTCGTCGAGGCGATGACGACGAACGAGACCTCGTGGTTCCGGGACACGACGCCGTTCACGGCGCTGCGCCGCGTGATCCTGCCGGCGTGCACGGGCACCAGCCTCAACATCTGGTCCGCCGCGTGCTCCACCGGCCAGGAGCCGTACAGCATCGCGATGGTGCTGCGCGAGGAGGGCGTCTCGGGGTACCGGATCCTCGCGACCGACATCAACGCCCAGGTCGTCGAGCGGGCCCGCACCGGCCGGTACAGCCAGCTCGAGGTCAACCGCGGGCTGCCGGCCCCGATGCTGGTGCGCAACTTCACGCGCGTCGGTGCCGAGTGGGAGGTCGACGCCGCGCTGCGCAGCAGCATCACCTTCCAGCAGCACAACCTGCTCGACCCGCCGCCCGGCGCCGGGCAGTTCGACATCGTCTTCCTGCGCAACGTCCTCATCTACTTCGACATGCCGACCAAGCAGTCGATCCTCGCCCGGCTCCGGCGCCGGGTGCGACCCGGCGGCTTCCTCGTCCTGGGGGCCGCCGAGACCACCGTCGGCGTGGACCCGGCGTGGGACCGGGTCGACGTCACGCAGGGCTCCATCTACCGACTCCGAGGAGGCAGCGCATGAGAGCGCTGATCATCGACGACGCCCGTGTGATGCGCCGCATCGTCGCCACGACACTGCACGATCTCGGCTTCGAGACCGACCAGGCGGCCGACGGCCGCGAGGCGCTCGACAAGCTCGAGGCCGGCGAGCGCTTCGACCTCGCGTGCGTCGACTGGAACATGCCGGTCATGGACGGCCTGGAGTTCGTCCAGGCCGTGCGCGCGAACCGCGAGTGGCGGGACCTCACGCTGATGATGGTCACCACCGAGTCGGAGCAGGGCCAGATCGTGCGCGCCCTCGCGGCAGGCGCGCACGAGTACCTCATCAAGCCGTTCACCCCGGACGCCCTCATGGCGAAGCTCGACATGCTCGGGCTCCTACCGACGAAGGAACATGCATGATCGACACGCACGAGACGCTCGCGGAGAGCGTCCTCCCGATCACCCAGGACCTGTTCACCGCGATGATCGACGGCGAGCCGGGCCTCCTCACGCCCGTGGACGCCGTCGTCGTGCCGATGGCCGAGCCGGTGCACGCCTGGGTCGACATCGTCGGGCCGGCGCACTACCGCGCCCTCGTCGTCACGGGCCGCTCCACCGCGGACCGCCTCGCCCGCGCCCTGCTCCAGATGGGCGACGACGAGGCCGCGTCCCTCGAGGACGTCCAGGACGCGCTCGGGGAGGTGGCGAACGTCGTCGGCGGCAACCTCAAGGGCATGCTGCCCGAGGGCTCGTCGCTGACGCTCCCCGTCGTCGACGTCACCGGCCCCACGGCCACCCGCCCCGCCGACCACGAGCAGCCCCTGCTCTGGCGCGGCGACCCCCTCGTCATCTCCCTGTGGACCCCGAAGAACGGAGAAGAGCTGTGAAGGTCCTCGTCGCCGACGACAGCCGCGTCATGCGCCAGATCGTCGTCCGCACCCTGCGCCAGGCCGGCTTCAGCGCCTGGGACGTCGTCCAGGCCGGCGACGGCGCGGAGGCGCTCGCCATGGCACAGTCGGAGAACCCCGACCTGGTGCTGTCCGACTGGAACATGCCCGAGATGAACGGCATCGACGTCCTGCGCTCCCTGCGCGCCGCCGGCTCGACGGTCCCGTTCGGGTTCGTCACGTCGGAGGGCTCGCCGCAGATGCGCGAGCTCGCCGACAGCGAGGGCGCGCTGTTCCTCATCGCGAAGCCGTTCGACGCCGACACGTTCGAGACGGCCCTGCGGCCGCACTTCCGCTGACCCACCCCCTCATGCCCGGAGGAGCACCCCAGTGATGACCCCCACGCCCCTGCCCCAGCTCAAGGAGCTCCGCGACCTGTACGGGGGCCTCGTCGGCCGTGGCTGCACGGCCGAGCGCGCGAGCGAGCTCATGACGCCCGAGACGAAGCCGGGCGTGATCGCCGCCACCTACGTGAGCAACCGCGCGCAGGTGGAGGCCGTCGTCGCCGTCGACGTGCCGCTCGGCGCGTACCTCGGCGCCGCCATCGGCCTCATGCCGCCGGCCCCGGCCAAGGACGCCGTCGCGGACGGCGCGCTGAGCGACGTCCTGCTCGAGAACGTCGGGGAGGTCCTCAACGTCACGGCCGCGCTGTTCAACGCCGAGGGGGCGCCCCACCTCAAGCTCGACGAGGTGTTCGACTCGACGCGCGGCGGGCTGCCCGGCGCGCCCGTGTCGTTCCTGCGCAGCACCGGCCGCCGCCTCGACGCCACGATCGAGATCGCCGGCTACGGCGGGGGAGCGCTGACCGTCGTCCTGCGCTAGGACCCCCACCACGACGAACGGCTCGCCTCGGGACACGAGGCGAGCCGTTCGTCGTACGGGGGGTCGGAGCGGCAGGAGAGGTCCGCCGGCCGGGGATCAGGCGGGGACGAGCTCCCGGCGCAGGTCGTGGCCCTGGCCCTCGAGGATCGTCTGGACCGCGGCACCCGTGCCGGGGTGCACGAGCACGGGGGCGACGAGGTTGACGCTCACGGCCCCGCCGCGCGCGCTCGCCACGACGAGGACGACGGGGTCCTGCTCGTCCGCGCCGATGCGGTCGAGGTCGGCCGTGGGGATGGCGGGCGCGTAGTCCGGCACCCAGCGGCTCGGGTCGAGCACGAGCATCTCGATGCCCGGCGCGTCGAGCGCGGCGAGCGTGTAGACGCCGTCGTCGGTCTCGGCGAGCAGCTCGAAGCGGCGGGCGTCGAGGCCCGGGGGAGGGGAGACGAAGGTGATCGTGGTCATCAGCGGAGGTAGTCCATGAGGGAGGGCTGCAGGAGGCTGGCGCCGATGCTCAGCGTCGCCTGGTAGGCGACCTGCTTGAGCTGCAGGTCGATGGCGAGCTCGGCGATGTCGGCGTCCTCGAGACCGGAGCGGCGCGACTCGAGGCTCGTCCGCATCCCGAGGTTGGTGTCCGCGGCGCGCTCGAGCTGGTTCTGCCGGGCGCCCACGGTGGTGTGCTGGGTGAGCACGGCGTCGAGGCGCGCGTCGACGGCCGCGAGGTGGCCGCGCGTGCTCGTGTCGGCACGGAGGTCGGCCGCCACGGTGTCGAGCAGCGCGAACACCGACGTGGCGCCCTCGCCGAACACCGCGGCGCCGTCGACGTCCACCCGGACGGTGGTGTCGACGCCGATGCGCCGCTCGACGGGCGCGCCGCCCGTGCCGGTGAACGTGTAGTCGTCGCGGAACGCGACGCCCTCGTCGGACGTGCCCGCGAAGACGGTGCGCCCGAGGTAGGTCGCGTTGGACTGGCGCAGCAGCTCGTCGCGCAGCTCGTCGATCTCGCCGGCGAGGGCCTCGCGGGCCTCGGGCGACGCCGTGTCGGACGCGCCCTGGAGCACGAGGTCGCGCACGCGCTGGACGACGTCCGTCACCGTGGACAGCGTCGTGTCGAGCGTCGCGAGCCAGCCCTCGCCGTTGGCGATGTTGCGCTCGTACTGCTTCTCCGTGGCGATCTGGTTGCGCACGGTGAGCGCGTCCGCGGCGGACGACGGGTCGCTCGAGGCGCGCACGAGCTTGCGCCCCGACGTGCCCTGCTCCTGCAGCTCGGCGATCCGGGCGAGGTTGGACTGCAGGCTCCTCGTGACGTAGGACGCCTGCATCTGGTTGGTGATGCGCACGGTTCTCCCCTTACGAGCCGGTCGGTCAGAGGCCGACGCGGCCGGTGCGGTTGATGAGCTGGTCGAGCATCTCGTCGACGGCGGTCAGCACGCGGGCCGCGCCCTGGTAGGCGTGCTGGTACTGCATGAGGTTCACGGTCTCCTCGTCCAGCGAGACCGCGGACGTGGAGAGCATCTCGTTGAACGCCGCGGTCGACGCCGTCGTCGCGAGCACCGCGTCGTACCCGGCGGCCGCCGAGCGCACGGCGAGCTGCGTGACGTGGGCGGACCACACGGCGTCGGGGCCGTCCTCGGCCACGCCGAGCCCGGCGATCGCGTCGGCGACCGACCCGTCGAGGGTGCCCTGGCCCGGGGCGGCCGTCGCGACGCCGTCGGGCGTCGTGACGGCGACCTGCAGGCCGGCGGCCGGCGGCACGCCGGGCGTGAAGGTGAAGAAGTCGCCGCCCGGGGCGCCCGACGGCGTGAGCGCCGAGGCGTGCAGGGCGTTGACCTGCGTGGCGATGCTCGTGGCGAGCGCGTCGTAGCCGGCCGCGGCCTGGGCGTAGACGCCGCCGGAGCCCGCCGGCGCCATGGCCGACAGGTGCCCCGCCAGCTCGCCGCCCTCGAGCGCGACCGCCGCGCCGGGGCGGTGCGCCCACTCGAGGCGGACCGGGTCGCCCGCGGTCCCGTCGAGGGACGCCGACCCGGCGAGGCCGACCTGGTTGACCCGGTCGCCGTCGACGAGGAAGTTGCCGCCGACCAGCACGTTGACCGTGCCGTCCGGGTTCGTGGTCGTGTGCGCGCCCGCGAGCCGGGCCAGCTCGTTCGTGAGCAGGTTGCGCTGGTCGACGAGCTCGTTGACCGACCCGCCCTGGCCCGACGCGTTGAGGATCTGCACGTTGAGGGCGGCGATCTTGTCCGCGGCGGTGTTGACCTCGGAGACGAGCGCGCCGGCGGTCGTGCGGGCCTGGTCCCAGGCCGTCTCGACGCGGGCCCGGCCGTCGACGAGCCGGCCGACGACCGCGCCGGCCTCCTCGATGACGACCCACGCCTGCGCGTCCTCGCCGGGGGAGTTCGCGACGTCCTGCCACCCGCCCCAGAACGACTGCAGCGCGGCCGCCAGGCCCGCGTCGGAGGGCTCGCCGTGGATGTCCTCGACCGAGGTGTACGCGGCGGCGCGCACGGACGAGTAGCCGTCGCTCGACGCGGTCTGGCGCACGCGCGCCTCGAGGAAGAGGTCGCCGAGGCGCGCGACGCCGTCGACGTTCACGCCCTGGCCGTTGCGCGTCTGCTGCGGGAGGCGGCCGAGGCCGATCTCCCCGAGCGGCGCGACGGCCGACTGCTGGACGCGCTGGCGCGTGTAGCCCTCGGTGTTGACGTTGGACACGTTCTGGCCGGTGACGTCCATGCCCGCCTGTGCGGCGGCGAGCCCCCGGTAGGCGGAGTTGAGGATGGCGAACGAGCTCACGGGGCGACTCCCTACAGGACCGTGTCGAAGAGGTGGGCGACGGCGGACTGCGACGTGGCCGCGCCGGTGGCGTCGTACGTCCGCGCCTCGCCGCCGAGGGTCGCGAGGGTCTCCTGCGTCGACCGGGCGGCGTGGTTGACGAACTGGGTGTTGGCGTCGCGGACCGTCTTGATGCGCACGGTCAGCTCGGTGAGACCGGCGAGGTGCCCCTCGAAGATCTCGCGCCACGGGCCGGTGGCCGGTGCCGCGGCGACGATCTCGCGCAGCGGCACGTCGGGCTCGAGGCCCCACGACGTGGCGACGCTCTCGGACGCGACGGTGCGCACCAGCGTGGCCTCGCGCACCTTCTCCATGACGGTCTCGACCTCGCGGTTCGCGTGGGCGAGCCAGCGCGTGCGCCCGGCGGTGAGCAGCAGCTGCTCCTCCTCGAGCTTGAACAGCAGCATCTCGAGCAGCTCGCGCTCTCGCCACAGCAGGGTCGACAGCTCCTGAGGGCCCAACGTGCCTCTCCCTTCCGTGCGCGACGACGGCGGGCACGGGCCCGCTCGGGGAGCACTGTCGGCACCTCGTCGGCCGATGTGGGGGACGACATCGCGACTGATGCGCGCGCTGCGCGCATGGAGGCAGTCGACGCGGTCGCCGCCGCGTGGTTCGTCAGCGTCCTCCTCGGTGCCGCACCCGGGGGCGCGCCCCAGCTGAAAGGTGCTCCGGCGTGAACCTCACCGAGCGCAACGCTCTCGTCGTGGACAACCTCGCCCTCGTCGGGTTCCTCGTCTCGGACCTGTGCGCGCGCGCCGACCACCTCTCCCGCGAGGACCTCGCGTCGGTGGGGGCCATCGCCCTGACCACCGCGGCGGGCACCTACGACCCGTCCCGCGGGGTCCCGTTCGGGGCCTACGCGCGCCGCCGCATCGTCGGCGCCCTCGCGGACGAGCTGCGCTCCCAGGACTGGGCGCCCCGCTCGGCGCGCAAGCGGATCAAGGAGCTGACGGCCGTGGAGCAGGCGCTCACCGCGTCGCTCGGGCGGGAGCCCACCGACGCGCAGCTCGCCGAGGCGATGGGCGTCGCCGTGTCCGAGGTGCGCTCGATCCGCGACGACGCGGGCAGGTCGATCGTCGCCATGGAGGACGCCACGTACGAGCACGTCGTGCTCGACGCGCCGAACCCCGAGGAGCAGGTGCTCGCGGTCGAGGAGCGCCACGTGGTGCGCGAGGCGGTCGCCGCCCTGCCGTCGCAGCTGCGCTACATCGTCGAGCAGGTCTACTTCGCCGGGCGCAGCGTGGGCGAGCTCGCCGAGGAGCTCGGGATCGGCCACTCCACGGTGTCGCACGCGCGCATCGAGGCCGTCCGCCTGCTGCGCGAGGGCCTCCAGGCGCACTACCCGGACCACGAGACGAGGACGCCCGCCGCGCCGCTGTCGGCCCGGCGGCGCGAATACCTCGCCGAGGTCGGCGAGCGCGTCGCCGGTGGCGCCACGCAGCGCGCGGCCTGGGACGTCCCCGCGGCGTCCTGACGGCCGCTCCCGACGGGGGCGCGAGACCGCGGGCCACCACGGCGTGCGGCGAGCCGACAGTCCCCGGTGACGAGCCGTCGTCGGCTCCGGGTCACCCGGGCCCCGCGGGGCCGAGACGAAGGGACGAGGGAACGTGGGCTTCTCGATCGTGACGAACGTGGCGGCGAACGCGGGCTACCGCCAGCTCTCGGTCACCCACCGCGCGAAGGACGAGTCCGCGGAGCGGCTCGCGTCGGGGCTGCGGATCAACGAGGCCGCGGACGACAGCGCCGGCCTCACGACGGCGGAGGGGCTGCGCGCCCAGGCCAACGGCAGCGCCGTCGCCCAGCGCAACGCGGCCGACGCCGTCGCGATGCTCCAGACCGCCGACGGCGCGCTGGACGGCATCCACGACCTGCTGCACCGCATGCGCGACCTCGCGCTCCAGGCGGCGTCGGACACCAACGGCCCCGACGCCCGCGCGGCCCTCGAGGCGGAGCTCGGCGCCCTCGCCGCGGAGGTGAGCCGCGCGCACAACGAGGCCAGCTTCAACGGCGACCTCCTCCTGCACAGCGAGCCGACGGTGACGTTCCAGGTGGGCTCCGAGGGCGACGCGGCGTCGACGATCGCGGTGCAGCTCCCGCGCGTGACGTGGGCCGTCACGTCGGTGCTCGTCGCGGGCACGGGCGCGCTGAGCGTGAGCCTCACCGGGGACGGCGACCCCGAGGCGGCGCACGAGACCTCGCGTGCGGCGGTCGAGGCCATCGACCAGGCGATCTCGCGCGTGTCCGAGGAGCGCTCGCGCATGGGCGCGACGATCAACCGCATCGAGTACGCGGCGCAGGTCGCGAGCGGGACGACGCAGAACCTGCGGGCCGCCGAGTCGGCGATCCGGGACGCCGACATGGCGAAGGAGGCGCGCGACGACGCGCGGCTGGGCCTCCTCGCGCAGGCCGGCACGGCGATGCTCGCCCAGGCGAACCAGGCGCCGTCCTCGGTCCTGCAGCTCCTCGGCTGACGCAGGCCTGGGTGGGCCCGGGTGAAAACGGGGCCCTCACCGGCGCCGTCGCCCACGGGGACGGCGGCCCTGCCGAGAGTCGTGGGTGACCGGCCCACGGATGGGCTGGGGGATCATCCGACCGCCCGTCTCACGGAGGACTTCTCATGGGCTTCAGCGTCAACACCAACGTCTCGGCACTCAACACGTACCGGAACCTCACCACGACCCAGGCGAGCCAGAGCAAGTCGCTCGAGAAGCTGTCCTCGGGTCTGCGGATCAACCGTGCGGCGGACGACGCCGCGGGCCTGTCGATCGCCGAGGGCCTGCGTGCGCAGGTCAACGGCTACGCGGTCGCGGCGCGCAACGCGCAGGACGGCATCTCGGTCGTGCAGACCGCTGAGGGTGCGCTCGGCGAGGCGCAGTCGATCCTGCAGCGCATGCGCGACCTGTCGGTGCAGGCGGCCAACGACACGAACAACGCCGACGCGCGCACGGCGATCAAGTCGGAGCTGGACGAGCTCGCGAACGAGCTGGGCCGCATCGTCGACTCGACGAACTTCAACGGCACCAACCTGCTCGACGACACGGCGACCGACCTCAGCGTCCAGGTCGGCGCGGAGGGCGTGGCCGGCGGTGGCAACACCATCACCATCGACCTCACGACCAACAACCTGCAGGCGATCCTCGGCGCCGGCATCCACACCGCGGGCACCCCCGGGGCCACGGTGACGGTCGACACGGCGGCGAACGCCCAGACGGCGATCGAGACCATCGACACCGCCCTCACGGCGGTCTCGACGGCTCGCTCGGGCCTCGGTGCCACGCAGAACCGTCTCGAGTACGCGATCTCCAACATCAACGTCGCCGCCGAGAACCTGACCTCGGCGGAGTCGCGCATCCGCGACGTCGACATGGCCAAGGAGATGATGAACTACTCGCGCACGAACATCCTCGCGCAGGCCGGCACGGCGATGCTCGCCCAGGCCAACCAGTCCACGGCGGGGGTCCTGCAGCTCCTCGGCTGACCCGCCCCGTCCCTGCGGACGAGGGACGGCAGGACACTTGCGGACGGCGTCGCACCGGTACGGTGCGGCGCCGTCCGTCGTGCTGCGGCCCCTCGACCGGGGGACCAGCGGGTGAAGTCCGCGACCGGTGGAACTCGTGCCCCACCGGTCGGGCGCTCCTGCCGAGAGTCGTGGGTGACCGGCCCACGGATGGGCTGGGGGATCATCCGACCGCCCGTCTCACGGAGGACGTCTCATGGGCTTCAGCGTCAACACCAACGTCTCGGCACTCAACACGTACCGGAACCTCACCACCACCCAGGCGAGCCAGAGCAAGTCGCTCGAGAAGCTGTCCTCGGGTCTGCGGATCAACCGTGCGGCGGACGACGCCGCGGGTCTGTCGATCGCCGAGGGGCTCAAGGCCCAGGTGAACGGCTACGCGGTCGCGGCGCGCAACGCGCAGGACGGCATCTCGGTCGTGCAGACCGCTGAGGGTGCGCTCGGCGAGGCGCAGTCGATCCTGCAGCGCATGCGTGACCTGTCGGTGCAGGCGGCCAACGACACGAACAACGCCGACGCGCGCACGGCGATCAAGTCGGAGCTGGACGAGCTCGCGAACGAGCTCGACCGCATCGTCGACTCGACCAACTTCAACGGCACGAACCTGCTCACCGCGGCCGCCGTCGACCTCACCGTCCAGGTGGGCGCCGAGGGTGCGGGCGACGGCAACACCATCACGATCGACCTGACGACGAACGACCTGCAGACGGTCATCGAGGCCGGCATCTACGACGCCGGCGCCGGCGGCAGCTCGCTCGCCGTCGACACGGCCGCGGGCGCCCAGGCGTCCATCGAGGCCATCGACACCGCCCTCACGGCGGTCTCGACGGCTCGCTCGGGCCTCGGTGCGACGCAGAACCGTCTCGAGTACGCGATCTCCAACATCAACGTCGCCGCCGAGAACCTGACCTCGGCGGAGTCGCGCATCCGCGACGTCGACATGGCCAAGGAGATGATGAACTACTCGCGCACGAACATCCTCGCGCAGGCCGGCACGGCGATGCTCGCCCAGGCCAACCAGTCCACGGCGGGGGTCCTGCAGCTCCTCGGCTGATCCTGGCCACCGCTCGCCCGACCCCGGTCGGGCCGGGCCCCGAACGGCGTCGCACCGCTCCGGTGCGGCGCCGTTCGTCGTGGGGGGTCTCGGCGTCCCGTGGCACGCGCCCAAACTCGTCGGCCACGAGCGCGCGCCCGGTGCCGACAGTGCTCGGTGACCGGCCCACGGATGGGCTGGGGGATCATCCGACCGCCCGTCTCACGGAGGACTTCTCATGGGCTTCAGCGTCAACACCAACGTCTCGGCACTCAACACGTACCGGAACCTCACCACGACCCAGGCGAGCCAGAGCAAGTCGCTCGAGAAGCTGTCCTCGGGTCTGCGGATCAACCGTGCGGCGGACGACGCCGCGGGCCTGTCGATCGCCGAGGGCCTGCGTGCGCAGGTCAACGGCTACGCGGTCGCGGCGCGCAACGCGCAGGACGGCATCTCGGTCGTGCAGACCGCTGAGGGTGCGCTCGGCGAGGCGCAGTCGATCCTGCAGCGCATGCGCGACCTGTCGGTGCAGGCGGCCAACGACACGAACAACGCCGACGCGCGCACGGCGATCAAGTCGGAGATCGACGAGCTGAAGGGCGAGCTCGACCGCATCGTCGACTCGACCAACTTCAACGGCACCAACCTGCTGGACGCGGCCGCGACGGACCTCAGCGTCCAGGTCGGCGCCGAGGGCACCGGTGACGGCAACACCATCACCATCGACCTCACCACGAACGACCTCGAGACGATCCTCACGCCGCTGACGCTGACGGTCGACACCGCCGCCAACGCGCAGGCGGCGATCGAGCTCGTCGACACCGCCCTGACGGCCGTCTCCACGGCGCGCTCGGACCTCGGTGCGACGCAGAACCGTCTCGAGTACGCGATCTCCAACATCAACGTCGCCGCCGAGAACCTGACCTCGGCGGAGTCGCGCATCCGCGACGTCGACATGGCCAAGGAGATGATGAACTACTCGCGCACGAACATCCTCGCGCAGGCCGGCACGGCGATGCTCGCCCAGGCCAACCAGTCGACCGCGGGCGTGCTCCAGCTCCTCGGCTGACCCTGACCACCCGGCGGGCGGCCCGGACCGACCTCCGCGCCGCCCGTCGGGTGCAGGCCCCGTCCCACCCGTCACCGCTACCACCCCGTACACCCCGCGCACCTGGAGGCGACCCGCGTGAGCATCTCCTTCTCCGGCCTGTCGAGCAACCTCGACACCGCCGCCATCGTGGACCAGCTCATCCAGGTCGAGTCGATCCCGCAGCTGCAGCTCCAGGCCAAGGTCAAGACGCAGCGCAACGAGATCACCGCCCTGCAGGACCTCAACGCGCGCATCGCCGCCCTCGCCAAGACGGCGGAGGAGCTCGCGAAGAGCGACGCGCTCGCGAAGTTCACGGGCACCAGCTCCTCGGACTCGGTCACCGTCACCGCCGGCGCGGGCGCGAGCGCGGGCAGCCTGGACGTCGTCGTCGACACGGTCGCCGCCGCGCAGAAGTCCGTCACGGCCGCGATGTCCGCGGCGTCGGGCACGCGCTTCACGCTCACGGACGCCGACGGGAACCACACCGAGATCACGGCGGACTCGACCTCGCTCGACGACGTCGTCGCCGCGATCAACGCCGCCGACGGGGGAGTGCGCGCCGTCAAGGTCGCCGCCGGGACCGACCCCGGCACGGGCGCGAGCCTCTACCGCCTGCAGCTGACCGCGACCGCGACCGGCGAGGCGAGCGCGTTCTCCTTCCACGCCGGCACCGCCGCGGAGGTGGACGCCGGCACCGCGACCGACCTGCTGGCCGCCCCGGGCGCCGCGACGGTCACGGCCGCCGCCGACTCCTCCGTCCGCCTCTGGGCGGGCACCGACGCGGAGCAGACCGTCACGTCGAGCTCGGCGACCTTCACCGACCTGCTGCCGGGCGTGGACGTCACCGTCTCGAAGGCGTCCGCCGACCCGGTCACCCTCACCGTCGGCGAGGACGCCGACGCCCGCGCCGCCACCGTGCAGGGACTCGTCGACGCGGTGTCCGCGATCCTGTCGCGCATCGCCGCGCAGACGAAGGTCACCATCGGCTCCGACGGCGGCACGTCGGGCGCCACGCTCGCCGGCGAGTCGGTCGTGCGCTCCGCGCGCCAGACCCTGCTCGACGCCATCACCTACCCTGTCGACGACACCTCCCTGTCGACCATCGGTATCGAGATCACCCGCTACGGCGAGGTCACGTTCGACGCCGAGAAGCTCAAGACCGCCCTCGCCGAGGACCCGGACGCCGCGACGTCGCTCTTCTCGCAGGTGGCCACGCGCGTGCAGGAGGCGGCCGAGACGCTGTCCGACAAGTACGACGGGCAGCTCACGACGTCCATCCAGAACCGCGAGACGGACGCGCGGCGCATCGACGACCAGATCGCCGGGTGGGACCAGCGCCTCGCCCAGCGCCGCGCGCGCCTCACCTCGCAGTTCGTGGCGATGGAGGTGCAGCTCGCGAAGCTGGACTCGCAGCAGCAGTGGCTGACGGGGCAGCTCGCGGCGCTGACCCCGCAGCAGCGCACCAACTGAGCCGCCCGTCCCTCCGAGGAGCACCCGTGACCCACCTCGCCCACAGCGCCTACGGGCGTGACGCCGTCCTCACCGCGTCCCCCGCGCGCCTGCTCACCATGCTGTACGACCGGCTCGTCCTCGACCTGCGCCGGGCCGAGACGGCGCAAGGGGAGGAGCGGTGGTCCGCCGCGTCCGAGCAGCTCCTGCACGCGCAGGCGATCGTCGCCGAGCTCATGGGCTCCCTCGACACCACCGTGTGGGACGGCGCAGAGGACCTCATGGCGCTCTACCTCTACATGCACGAGGCGCTCGTCGCGGCGAACGTCCACCGCGACATCGCCCGCACGCACGAGGTCCTCGAGCTCGTCGTGCCGCTCCAGGAGACGTGGCGCCAGGCCGCGGAGCAGCTCCCCGCGGGGCACGGGCGCGCGGCGCTCGGCCCGGGCTCGGTGTCCGGTGTCGCCTGAGACCGCGGTCGAGGCCGAGGCGCAGGCCGGAGCGCAGGACGAGGTGCGGGCCGCCGCCACGGCGGCGTGGGCCGGCGTGCTCGACGACCTCGAGGCGATGGCCGCCGGCTCCGGCGGCGACGCGGACGACGACGCGGTCGCCCGGCTCCTCGCATGGACCCCGCCCGAAGGCCTCGGGCCGCTCCCGCCGTCGCTCGTGGAGCGCGCGCTCGACGTCGTCGCGCGCCTCGGCGGGGCCGTGGGGAGCCTGCACGCCGCCATGGCGAGCAACCGCCGGCACGCACGCGCGCTGCAGTCCGTGCCGACGGTCCAGGACCCCGCCGCGGCCGCCTACCTCGACGTCCGCGCCTGACGCGTCCCGCGGACGTACGGCTCACCGCCGAGGGCCGTGCATAGGGCGTGATGTGTTCGACTCCGTCACCTCCCTCGCGCTCCAGAGCGCGCTCGACGGGCTGTCCGCCCGCCAGCGCGCGATCGCGGAGAACGTCGCCAACATCAACACCCCGGGCTACACGGCCCGGCGCGTGCAGTTCGAGGCCGCCCTCGCGGCCTCGGTGCGCGACGGGGACGGCCGCGCGGCCTTCACCGTGGAGCGCTCGCTTGAGCCCACGCAGCTCAACGGCTCGAACGTCAACCTCGACACCGAGACCCTCTCGAACATCGACACCGTGCTCCGCTACCAGTTCGCGTCCCAGGCCGTCGGCGGCGAGGCGAACTCCCTGCGCGTGGCGATGAGGACGCACTGACATGACCTTCGACGCGCTCGGCATCGCCGGCACGGGCCTGACGCTGCACCGCAAGTGGCTCGACGCCGTCTCGGACAACCTCGCGAACGTCAACACGGTGCGCGCCACCGACGACGTCGCCTTCCAGGCGCGGTACGTGCTCGCCGTCGAGGGCGGGGACGACAACCCCGGCGCGTACGTCGCGGGTGCGGCGTGGGGCGACGAGGAGGGGCGGCTCACGTACGAGCCGAACCACCCGCTCGCCGACGCGGACGGGTACGTGCGCTACCCCGACATCGACCTGTCCGAGCAGATGGGCCACCTGATCATGGCCCAGCGCGGGTACCAGGCGAGCGCCGCGGTGGTCGACCGCGCGAAGACGGCCTACGAAGCAGCCCTGCAGATCGGGAAGTGAGCACCGTGCCCCTCTCCTCCGTGGAGCCCACGTCCGCCACCGGCTACCTCGCGGGCGTCACCCTGCCCGACCTCGCCGGTCCGGACCGCGCCGACCAGGCCGGCGCCGCCGGCGCGACCGCGTTCGCCGAGGTGCTCGGCGGCGCCGTCGACAGCACCCAGCAGCTGCAGGCGGCCTCCAACGAGCTCGCCGTCGCGGCCGTGACCGGGGACCTCGAGGACGTCCACCGGGCGACCATCGCCTCCACCCGCGCCCAGACGACCCTGGAGCTCGTCGCGGCCGTGCGCAACAAGGCCGTCGACGCGTTCAACGAGATCATGAGGATGCAGGCCTGACGATGCCCGAGAAGATCAAGTCGTCGTTCGGGCGCGCGTTCGGCGCGGTCCGGGACTTCACCATCGCGCAGCGCACGCTCGCCGTGCTGGCCCTCGCGATCCTCGTCGTCGGGGTCGTCGCCCTCGTCTCGTGGGCGTCGCGGCCGACCCTCACGCCGCTGTTCTCCGGGCTCTCGAGCGCGGACGCGTCGGCCGTCGTCGAGCAGCTGCGCTCGCAGGGCGTGCCGTACGAGCTCACCGACGGCGGGTCGACGGTCCTCGTGCCCGAGGAGCAGGTGTACGAGCAGCGCCTGACGGCCGCCTCCGCGGGGCTGCCCGCCGACGAGCCGACGGGCGGCTACTCGCTCCTGGACGAGATGGGCGTGACGTCGAGCGAGTTCCAGCAGGACGTGACGTACAAGCGCGCGCTCGAGGGCGAGCTCGCGCGCACGATCTCCGCGATGGACGCGGTGGAGACGGCGTCCGTCCAGCTCGCGATCCCCGAGGAGACGGTGTTCGCCGAGCAGAGGGCGACGCCGACCGCCTCCGTGTTCCTCGCGCCCTCGCGCGGTGCGACGCTCACGCCCGACCAGGTCGATGCCGTCGTGCACCTCGTCTCCGCGTCGATCGACGGCATGGCCCCGACCGACGTGGCGGTCGTCGGCGCCGACGGCGAGGTGCTCTCGGAGGTGGGCGTCGGCACGCGCTCCACCGGGCAGCAGGCGAGCGAGTACGAGCAGAAGGTCGCGCAGCAGGTCCAGGCGATGCTCGACCAGGTCGTCGGCGTGGGGAACTCGACCGTCGCGGTGACCGCCGAGATGGACCTCGCGAGCTCCGAGCGGCTCGAGGAGACCTTCGGCACGCCCGAGGACGCCCCGGTGCTCAACGAGGCGACCACGACGGAGGAGTACACCGGGGGCGGCGCGGCCGCGGCGGGCGTGCTCGGCCCCGACAACATCGCCGTCCCGGGCGGCGGCGACGGCGACGCCACGTACACGTCCGAGGACACGACGCGCAACAACGCCATCGACAAGGTCACCGAGACGACGACGACCCCGGCCGGCGTGCTCAACCGCCAGACGGTCTCCGTCGCGCTCGACGCCGAGGCCGCGGGCGCGATGAACATCAACGCGATCAACGGCCTCGTGGCCGCGGCGGCGGGGATCGACCCCGAGCGCGGGGACGCCGTCGAGGTCCAGGTGCTGCCGTTCGACGACACGGCCGCGGAGGAGGCGCAGGCCGCGCTCGCCGCCGCCGAGGAGGCCGCGGCGGCCGAGCGCCAGGCGCAGCTGCTGCGGACCGTCGCGATCGTGGGAGGCGTGCTCGTCGCCGCCCTGCTCGTCCTCGCCCTGTGGCGCCGCTCGCGTCGGCGTCGCGAGCGCCGCGAGACGGTGGACATCGGCAACCTCGAGCTCCTCGGCGCGGCGGACGACGAGTTCGCCGCGCTGCCCGCCGGGGCCGGCGACGTCGAGCTCGAGCCCGCGCCCGAGCGCCCGCAGATCCAGCCGCCGACGCCGCGGTTCTCGAGCGTCGACCAGCGCCGCGCCGAGGTGGACGCGCTCGCCGCGGCCGACCCGGACAAGACGGCGGAGTACCTGCGGGTGCTCCTCGCCGAGGACCGGGCGGGGGTGTCCTGATGAGCGTGGCCACGGCGGAGCCGACGACCGCGCCGGCGTCCGACGCCGGCGCCTCGACGGCGCCGGTCGCGGCGACCCCCGCCTCGGTGGAGGCGGCGCGGAAGGTCGCCGCGATGAGCGGCGTGCAGAAGGTCGCGCTGGTCCTCATGCAGATGACCCAGGAGCGTGCCGCGACGATCATGTCGCTGTTCTCCGAGGAGGAGGCCGGCGAGGTCGCCGCCGAGATCATGCGCACGCAGGTCGTCGACGCCGACCTCGCGGTCGCGGCGCTCGACGAGTTCTACGACATGGCGCTGTCCGGCAACCCGCGCCCGCGCGGCGGCAAGGACTTCGCGGTCGGGCTGCTCGAGGCGTCCCTGGGCGCCGACCGGGCGGCGGACGTCGTCGACCGGCTCGTGTCGAGCATGCAGGGCAAGGCGTTCGAGTACCTCGACGGGACCGACCCCGGGCAGATCGTGTCGCTGCTCGACGGCGAGCACCCGCAGACCGTCGCGCTCGTGCTCGCGCACCTCGGCTCGGGCGCCGCGTCGTCGGTGCTGGCCAACCTCGCCGACGAGTACCGCACGGACGTCGCGCAGGCCCTCGCGACGATGGGCACCGCGTCGCCGGAGGCGGTCAAGCTCGTCTCCGAGCAGTTCCGCACGCGCATGGGCGCGAGCATCACCCCGCGCCAGCCGGTCGAGATCATCGGCGGGGTCCAGCCGCTGGTCGACATCATCAACCGCTCCGACGCCGCGACCGAGAAGGCCGTCCTGGAGGGGCTCGAGGCGCGCGACCCGCAGCTCGCCGAGGAGGTCCGCTCGCGGATGCTCACGTTCGAGGACATCGCGTCGTTCGAGGCGCGCGACGTCCAGGTCATCCTGCGCGGCGTGGAGATGTCCGTCCTCGCGCTCGCGATGAAGGGCACCTCGAACCGCGTCGTCGAGACGATCACGAAGAACATCTCCGAGCGCAACCGTGCCCTCCTCGACGACGAGGTCAAGGGTCTCGGCGGCGTGCGCATGAGCCAGGTCGAGGAGGCGCGGGCCGAGATCGTCCGCATCGTCCGCGACCTCGAGGCCGACGAGAAGATCACGATCCACCGCACGGACGGAGACGAGCTTGTCTACTGACACCCAGTTCGTGCCGCAGGCCGTCCCGGTCCTGCGCAGCGCCCGCCTGCAGGAGATGGAGACGTCGGCCTCCGCGCGTGGCTACGCCGCCGGGTACGCGGCAGGTGCGCGCGCGGCGCAGGAGGAGTCGCTGCGCCTGCGCGCGCAGCTCGAGGAGGACCACGCCCGGCGCACCGCCGAGCAGGCGGCGCGCACGGAGCGCGCGCTCGCCGTCCTGCGCGAGGCCGCCAAGGCCCTCGGCGAGCGGACCGTGCCCGTGGTCGCCGAGGCGCAGGACGCCACGGTCCGCGGAGCGCTCGACCTCGCCGAGTCGATCGTCGGCTTCCAGCTCGCGGACCGCTCGCGGCGGCCGGCCTGCTCAACCCGATGATCGCCGGCGCCGCGATGGCGGCGAGCTCGGTGATCGTCGTCGGGAACTCGCTGCGCCTGCGCGCGGCCGGCTGACGCGCCAGCCGCGCGACCA
>NZ_LWGL01000047.1 GCF_001722485.1 Cellulosimicrobium cellulans
GGCGCGTCCCCGCCCACGCCGGCGGCGCGCAGCGCCCGCTCCTCGAGCTCGCGCGGCAGGCCGACGCCGGGCCGGTCCTCGCGCTGCGGCGGTGCCTCGCCCTGCGCATCGAGCTCCTGCAACCATGCCCACGTGTCGTGGACCGTCTCGCGCACGTCGCGCGTGCGCAGGCCGAGGCTGAACGCGCGCGACGTGTCGGAGCCGTGCAGGGCGTCGTGCAGCTCGCCGGGCGGGAGCCACACGGGCAGCTGGGTCCACGGCTGGATGCCGGCCTCGAGCACCGCCTCGGGCTCGACCCACACGAGCTCGGCGGGCGGGTTCCCGGCCGCGGCGGCGGCGTCGGCCGTCACCGCGACGCACGCCGAGAGGAGCTCGCGCATCGTCGCGTGACCGGGTGCCGAGACTACGTCGACCGCGCCGGACGCGCCGGTGATCGCGGCGTCGAGCGCGAACGCGGCGAGGTCGCGCGCGTCGACGAGCTGCAGCGGGAGCTCCGCCGGCCCCGGGGCGAGCACGGGACCGCCCTGCGCCACGCGACGCAGCCACCAGGGCAGCCGACCGACGTTCTCGTGCGGACCGAGGATCAGCCCGGCGCGCAGCAGGAGCGCGCGGTCGCCGAGCGCGTCGACCGCGGCGATCTCGCCGCCGCGCTTCGCCCGGGCGTAGTCGTCGTACGCCTCGTCGTCGGGATCGCCGTCGACGAGCGGCGCGGACTCGTCGGCGCCGCGCGGCGGCCACGGCCGGTACACCGACCGCGACGACACGTACACGTACCGGCTGTCCCCGGGGATCCGGCCGGCGAGGAGCTGCGCGGCGTCGCGCACGGCCGCGGGCGCCCACGACCAGGTGTCGACGACGACGTCCCACTTCTGCGCGACGTCGTCCGACCGCAGCGGGTCCAGGCCGTCGGCGCGGGTGCGGTCGCCGACGAGGGTCTGCACGCCGTCTGGCACGGGGTGCGTCCCGCGGTTGAGCACGGTCACGTCCCAGCCGCGCGCGAGCGCGTCGTCGACGACGGCGCGGCCGAGGAAGTCGGAGCCGCCGAGCACCAGGAGTCGTGTCGTCATGCCCCTCAGGGTGACCCGTCGTCGCGACGCACGCAGCCCGTTACGCCGTCGGCAGAGGTCCGGCTCAGTCCGGGTCGGTGGGGTCGAGCGGCAGGTGGTGGTCGAGGTTGACGACGCCGCGGCGCCAGTACCCCGAGATCGCGAGCTGGTCGGGGCGCGCGCCGACGGTGCGGCGCAGGTGCCGACGGACGGGCACGAGGTCCCCCGCCTCGCCGGCCGCGAAGACCAGCTCGTCGTCGGCCGGGGCGCCGAGGGCCCGGACCGCCTCCTCGAGCTGGCCCGGACCGTCGGTGCGGTAGAGGATCTCGACGCTCGCGTGCCCGAGCTCGTCCTCCACGAATGCCTCGTCGACGGCGTCGCCGATCTCGACGACCGCGGTGACCGGCACGTCCGGGCCGACGGCCTCGACCCAGCGCGCCGCGGCGGGCAGTCCCGTCTCGTCGACGGCGAGCGTCAGCCGGCCGATCCCCTCGGGCACGCCGACGCTGCCGCGCGGACCGGCGAGCACGAGCTCGTCGCCCTCCTGCGCGCGGGCCGCCCACGCCGACGCCGGCCCCTCGTCGCCGTGCAGCACCCAGTCGACGTCGACCTCCGCGACGCCGTCGGCCGTGCGCGCCGCCCGGACCGTGTAGTCGCGCGAGATCGACACGACGCCGGTGGGCCGCTGCAGGCCGCCGTCGGGCGCGATCGTCGGGGCGTGCAGGACGCCCGTCGCCGGGTCGGGGAAGAACACCTTGACGTGGTCCTCGGGCCCGGGCACGCGCAGCCCGGCGAGCGACGACACCGCGGCCGGGTCCGCGCCCTCCACGTCGCGGAGGGTGATCCGACGCAGCGAGCCGGAGGTCTCGCGCACGGCGTGCACGCGCACGCGGCGCGGGACGAGGTCGAAGCGGGTGCGAGGTCGCGTGAACACCCTCCGATCCCATCACGACGCGCGCCGTTCCAGCTGCCGGACCCCGGGTCGTGCGGGCGCTCGGATCTCGCTCGTGGGCGTCCCGGTCTACCGTGACGAGCGTGACCACCGACCCGTTGCGCGGCCCGGTCGTGGAGGTGCGCTCCGCCGTCGGACGCTTCGCCGACTTCGCGACCGTCGTGGGCCCGAAGAGCCCGGGCGTGCAGGGCTGCTGGTGCATGGCGTACCGGGACAGCCGCGTCGCGAACGACGACCGCCCGGCGTACATGGCGGGCCTGTGCGAGACCGATCCCGGGCCGGGCGTCCTGGCCTACGTCGACGGCGAGGTCGCCGGCTGGTGCTCGGTCGCGCCGCGCAGCACGTACCGGCGCCTCATGCGCTCGCGCACCATCCCGTACGTCGACGAGCTCGACGCGTGGAGCACGGTCTGCTTCGTCGTGCGGGCCGGGTACCGCGGCCGCGGGCTCATGCACGACCTGCTCGCGGGCGCCGTCGAGCACGCGGCCGCCCACGGCGCCCCCGCGGTCGAGGGCTACCCGGTGGACAGCCGCGGCGAGCGGGTCGACGTCATCTCCGGCTACGTCGGCACCGTGCCGCTGTTCGAGGCTGCGGGATTCGTGCGCGCCGCCCCGACGACCGGCGTCAGCGGCGGCGTGCCGCGCGTCGTCATGCGCAAGATCCTCCGCTGAGCCCGTCGGCTCCTGCACCCGCCCGCTATCGCTGCGCGCACCACGGGCCGTGCGGGTCACCCGGCTCCTGGTCGCGGGTCCACCAGTGCGCGACGTATCTCACCCCGTCGTGGACGACGACGTCACCCGGCTCGAAGATGCGGCTCCGGGTCCAGGCCGCGGTGCCGTCGGCGCCGGTCGTGATCTCCTGCCACGGACCGCACGGCGACGCACCGGGCACCTGGCCCCGCGTGCGCCACGCGGCCTCGAAGACGGCGCCGCCGTGCGCGACGCGGTCGGCCATCGTGTAGACGGTCGCGGCGTCCCACGCGGGAGGGACGAGCCCGACGAGGTCCGGCGCGGAGGTCGCCAGCGTCGGCGGGAGCTCTTCCGGTCCGGGCACCGTGTCGACGACCGCGCCCGCCTCGTGGGGCCCCGGCGCGTCCCCGACCAGGCGGTGCTCGCGCGTGTCGGCGACGGCGCGCAGCACGGACGCCTCGTCCACGTACATCGTCGTACCCTCCTGCGCGCCGTCGGCCAGCGCGACGTGGCCCGCCGCCCTGGCCGGCCGCACCCATGCTGACGGCAGGACCTGACCTGACGGCGAACACTCCCTGACGCGGGTCGGAACTCTCGTCGTCGAGCCTGCGACGTCGGGCGCGACGTCGCCCAGGACCGCCTCACGCACGGCCACGCCCGGACGGCCGTCGCGCGTCGTACGGCGCCTCGTGGTCCTGGTCGGCCGCGTAGGCGGCGAAGACCTCGCTCGTCGAGCCACCGGTGTGCAGGTACGTCTCGTCGAGGAGGGCGGCGAACCCGTCGAGCGTCCACCCCAGGGACGCGCCCGACCGCCGGACCTCGGGGTCGTCGGAGCGCTGCGCGTCCTCCGCGAGCGCCACCGCCGCCCCGATCGCCACCGGGAGCGCTTCTTCGGTGACGGAGTCGCGGAAGTAGTACGTCTCGCCGTACTGCCGGAGCTGGACGTGGACCGCGGCGAGCTCCTGCACCAGGTCCTCGACCGTGCGGACGGGGACGTCCGTCGCGTGCCCGCCGTCGTCTCCGGACCGGCCGTCCGCGGCGGCGAGGGCGGTCAGGCGGCGAGCCAGCGCGCGGCGGCGCGTGAGGGCCGGCGTCACCTGCACGATCCACGACATCGACGCGCTGAGCAGGGCGAATCCCACGAGCGCCTGCACGGCCGTCCAGAGCCGCGTCCACGGCGCCGTCGGCACGATGTCGCCGATCCCGAGCGTGGACAGGCCGACGATCGAGACGTAGACGGAGCTCACGACGCGCTCCCACGCCGTGACCGGCGGCGAGCCGGTGGTGTCCTGGAACGCGCTCGGCATGTGCGGCAGGAACACCAGCCCCCACCCGACGACCACGCCCACGGCCCACAGCGTCACGACGACGGCGAGCGTCAACGGGCCCGCGAGGTCCATGAGCAGGCGGCGGCGCCCCGACCCCGCGGGTAGACGGTGCACCGCACCCCAGATGCCTCGGCCGACGAGCCCGTTGAGGCGCCCCTCGCCGGCCGGGTGCCACAGCGTGTGGAAGACGTCGCGCAGCACCAGCACGATGACGGCGACGCCCGCCACCGTCAGGACGACGTCCATGGACCTCCCTCGCTCGGCGTCCGAACACGGTAGGTGCGCATCCGGCGGCACGCTCGCAGAGGCGCACGGCCGCACCGAGCGATCTCGTGGGCAGGGTCCGGCTAGGGACGGGCGGGCACGTCGCATATCCGGTTGCGATCGCTTGAGAGAATGGGTCGTCGTGAGTGCAGAGCCCCAGCCGTCCCGGTCCGACGAGCGCCCTCCCCAGCGGGACGGCGCCGCGTCGGGCACCCCGCGCGCCGAGCGCGCCGGGGCCGACGGGTCCCGTCCGCCCCGCCGCCGTCGCGGCAACCGGCGCGGCAGAGGCCAGGACCGCGGCCAGGGCGGCCAGAGCCAAAGCCAGAGCCAGAGCCAGAGCCAGAGCCAGCGGACGACGTCGGGCGCCCGCCAGGTGACGCGCGCCCAGCTCGAACGGGCCGCCGAGGCCCGCGCGACGGTGACGGTCCCGCCCATCACGTACCCCGAGCAGCTCCCCGTCTCCGCGCGCCGCGACGACATCGCCGCCGCGATCCGCGACCACCAGGTCGTGGTCGTCGCGGGTGAGACAGGCTCCGGCAAGACGACGCAGCTGCCGAAGATCCTCCTCGACCTCGGACGCGGGCGCGCCGGTCAGATCGGCCACACGCAGCCCCGCCGTATCGCGGCGCGTACGGTCGCCGAGCGCATCGCCGAGGAGCTCGGGACGGAGCTCGGGGGAGTCGTCGGCTACCAGGTGCGGTTCACCGACACCTCCAGCGAGGACACGCTCGTCAAGGTCATGACGGACGGCATCCTGCTCGCCCAGATCCAGCGTGACCCGCAGCTCCTCGCCTACGACACGATCGTCATCGACGAGGCGCACGAGCGGTCGCTCAACATCGACTTCCTGCTCGGCTACCTCGCGCGGCTGCTGCCGCAGCGCCCCGACCTCAAGCTCGTCATCACGTCGGCGACCATCGACTCCGAGCGGTTCGCGGCCCACTTCTCGCCCGCCCACCTCGCACGGCTCGGCGGCGCCCCGGACTACGTGGTCGACGCGCTGCCCGACGCCGCGCCCGTCGTCGAGGTGTCGGGCCGCACCTACCCGGTGGAGATCCGCTACCGCCCGCTGTCCCCCGACGTCGACCCCGAGTCGGGCAAGACGGTCGGCAAGACCAAGACCGAGGAGAAGGACCTCGTCACGGGCATCGTCGACGCGTGCGACGAGCTCATGCGCGAGGGGCCCGGCGACATCCTCGTGTTCCTCTCCGGCGAGCGCGAGATCCACGACGCCGCCGACGCGCTCGAGGGCCACCTCAAGGACCGCGTGCGCGACCCGAAGCACCCTCAGCGCGTCGAGATCCTGCCGCTGTACGCGCGCCTGTCGTCGGCCGAGCAGCACCGCGTCTTCCAGCCGCACGGCTCCCGGCGCATCGTCCTCGCGACGAACGTCGCCGAGACGTCGCTCACCGTGCCCGGCATCCACTACGTCGTCGACCCCGGCACGGCGCGCATCTCGCGCTACTCCAAGGCGACGAAGGTCCAGCGCCTGCCCATCGAGCCGGTCTCGCAGGCGAGCGCGAACCAGCGCTCGGGCCGCTCCGGCCGCGTCGCCGACGGCATCGCGATCCGCCTCTACTCCCAGGACGACTTCCAGTCCCGCCCCGAGTTCACCGAGCCCGAGATCCTGCGCACCTCGCTCGCGTCGGTGCTCCTCCAGATGATCTCGGTCGGCGTCGTCGACACCCCCGACGACGTCGCGCGCTTCCCGTTCGTCGAGCCCCCGGACACGCGCGCCGTCCGCGACGGCGTCCAGCTCCTCACCGAGCTCGGCGCCCTGGAGACCGTGACGGCGTCCGACGGCGCGCAGCAGACCACCCGCCTCACCGAGGTCGGCCGCGTCCTCGCCCAGCTCCCCATGGACCCGCGCCTCGCCCGCATGATCTTCGAGGGCTCGAAGCTCGGCGTTGCCCGGGAGGTCGCGATCATCGCCGCCGTCATGTCCATCCAGGACCCCCGCGAGCGCCCGGCGGAGCAGCGCGCCCAGGCCGACCAGCTCCACGCCCGCTTCACCGACCCCCGCTCCGACTTCCTCACCTACCTCAACGTGTGGGAGTACGTCCGCGAGCAGCAGCACGACCTCTCGTCCTCGGCGTTCCGCCGCCTCTGCAAGGCCGAGTACCTCAACTTCCTGCGCATCCGCGAGTGGCAGGACGTCGTCGCCCAGCTCCGCGAGATGTCCAAGCCCCTCGGCATCGACATGTCGTACCGCCCTCGTTCGGGTCGGTCGGACCGGTCGGGTACGGCGGGGACAGGGCCGTCGGCGCTCGGTCTACCATCCGCGCCGCTCGTCCCTCGCGACGCTCCCGCCAGCCCCGCCACGACCTTCGCCACCGACGGCCCTGTCCCCACCCCCGTGTCCGGCTCGCCCGGGCGACCCGACGGACGAGCGGACGGTGCGGCGTCGGATGCGAAGGGCGTAGAGGCCGCGCGCGAGAACGACGGCCGACCGCACGAGGTGACGGCGCGGCAGCCCGAGCACCGAGGCCGCACCGACCGCGGACCCGACCAGGAGAGCGCGACGCCGGACCCGAGCACGGCGTACAAGCGCGCCTGGGACGGCGACACGATCCACAGGGCGCTGCTCGCCGGGCTGTTGTCGCAGATAGGGATGCAGGACACGGGCGACGTGAAGGCGTCGTCGGTGGCGCACCTCAAGGGCGAGGCGCGGGCGAAGGCGCTGCGCCGGGCGCAGAAGCAGGCGCGCAACGAGTACGTCGGGGCCCGCGGGGCGCGGTTCGCGATCTTTCCGGGCTCGCCGCTGAGCAAGAAGCCACCGGCGTGGATCATGGCCGGTGAGCTCGTGGAGACGAGCCGCCTGTGGGCGCGGGACGTCGCGCGCATCCAGCCGGAGTGGGCGGAGGAGCTCGCAGGAGACCTGGCGCGCCGCACGTACTCCGACCCGCACTGGTCGACGAAGCAGGGGGCGGCGATCGCGCGCGAGAAGGTGCTGCTGTACGGCGTGCCCATCGTGGCGGACCGCAAGGTGCTCTACGCCAAGGTCGATCCGGAGGCGGCGCGCGAGATGTTCGTGCGGCACGCGCTCGTGCACGGCGAGTGGACGACGCACCACCGGTTCTTCCACGACAACCGCAAGCTGCTGCAGGAGGCGGAGGAGCTGGAGGCGCGGTCGCGGCAGCGCGGCCTCGTCGTCGACGACGACGTGCTGTTCGACTTCTACGACGAGCGCGTCCCCGACGACGTCGTGTCCGCGGCGCACTTCGACCGCTGGTGGAAGACGGCGCGACGCCGCGACCCCGACCTGCTCACGTTCACGCTCGAGCAGCTCGTGCCCGACGCCGACCAGGTCGACACGTCGCAGTTCCCCGAGTCGTGGCCCCAGGGCGACCTGACCCTCCCGCTGACGTACCAGTTCCAGCCCGGCACCGAGGCCGACGGCGTCACGGTCCACGTCCCCATCTCCGTGCTCAACCGCGTCACGCCCGACGGGTTCGACTGGATGGTCCCCGGCCTCCTCGACGAGCTCGCCACCGCGACGATCCGCTCGCTGCCCAAGCCGGTCCGCGTCCAGCTCGTGCCCGCCCCCGACGTCGCGCGCGACGTCGTCGCCTGGCTGCGCGAGCACACGCCCGCCTGGGAGGACATGGCCCGCGCCGGCGACATGGCCGAGCCCTTCCACGTCGCGTTCACCCGCGCCGTCCGGGCCCTGCGCGACGTGATCATCCCGGACGACGCCTGGGGCCCCGAGCAGGAGTCCCGCCTCCCCGCGCACCTGCGCATGACCTTCCGCGTCGTCGACCCCCGTCGCAACGGCGAGGTCGTCCTCGACGAGTCGAAGGACCTCCTCGCCCTGCAGCGCCGCCTCGCCGCCCAGAACCAGGCGGCGGTCCGCGCGGCCGTGAAGGGCGCCGTCGGTGCGGCGTTGCGTGAAGCCGCTGGGTCGGGTGCGGGGTCGGGTTCGGCGGCGGAGGGGGCGTCGGCGCTCGGGCTACCATCCGCACCGCTCGTTCCTCGCGGTGCTCCCGCCAGCCCCGCCACGCCCTTCGCCACCGACGCCCCCTCCGCCGCCTCCGCGTCCGGCTCGCCGTCCGCGTCGGCCGGCCAGGCGGTGTCCGACGGCGTTGGGCAGCCCCAGGCGGCCGGGTCACCCGGGCGACGTGCCCGCGGAGCGGCGGCTGCGCCCGAGGATGCGAAGGGCGTGGCGGGCCTGGCGGGAGGAGCCCGAGGGACGAGGGCTCCGGATGGTAGCCCGAGCACCTCGGGGGCAGCCGCCGCGAACCCGACCGCGGACCCGACCGCCGCGCTGGTCGCCGAACGCGCGAACCTCACGACGTGGCCGGACGTGCCCGGCGGGGTGGTCCCGGAGGCGGTGTCGACGGACGTCGGGGCCGGGGTGGTCGTGCGGGGGTACCCGGCGCTCGTGGAGGAGCCGGACGCCAAGGGGAAGCCGACCGTGGCGCTGCGGGTGCTGGCGGACGCCGGGGCGCAGGCGCGTGAGCACGCGCGGGGCGTGCGACGGCTGCTGCTGGGCGAGACGGCGCTGCAGACCGGCCGGATCACGAGCCGGTGGACGGGGACGCAGGCGCTGACGCTCGCCGCGAGCCCGTACCGGAGCACCGAGTCACTGGTCGCGGACGTGCAGCTCGCGGCGGTGATCGCGCTGACGAGCGGCGGGAGCGGGCCGTTCGGGCCGCAGCCCGACGCGGCGGCGGTGCGCGACGTCGAGGCGTACGACGCGGCGCGGTCGTTCGTGCGGCGGCGGCTGGAGGACCAGGTGCACGCGGTCGTCGGGCACGTGGTCGCGGCGCTGACGGCGGCGCGCACGCTCGACGGCGAGATCCGGGCGTCGAACAGCCTGGCTCTGCTCAACACGCTGACGGACGTGCGGGACCAGGTGGCGGCCCTGGTGCACGACGGGTTCGTGTCCGCGACGCCGCCGGGGCGGCTGCCGCACCTGACGCGGTACCTGCGGGCGGCGTCGTACCGGCTGGAGAAGGCGCAGGGGAACCCGAACCGGGACGCCGAGCTGGCATGGCGCATCCACGACGTCGAGGAGGCGTACGGCCGCGCGAGGGCGGCGTACGCGGCCGGTCCCGCGGACCCGGCGCGGGGCCGCGAGCTGGCCGAGGTGCGGTGGCTGATGGAGGAGCTGCGGGTGTCGCTGTTCGCGCAGCAGCTCGGGACGGACGGCCCGGTGAGCGAGAAGCGGATCCGCAAGATCCTCGCGCCCGGCGGCTGGTGACGCCGTTCAGCTCTCCCAGAGGACGCCGCGCGCGTCGTCGAACACGCGCAGGCGCGTCAGCCGCAGGGGTCGCCGCGCGAGCTCGCCGAGTGCGGCGACCCCGGGGCCCAGCTGGTCGTCGGCGACCCGGCGGGCGAGGGACACGTGCGGCGTCCAGCGGCCGGGCTCGGTGAGCTCGCCGGGGTCGTTGCGCACGAGGTGCTCCCGCAGCCACGCCTGGGCGGTGAGCAGCCCGACGTCGGGCACGACGTGCAGCGCGAGCGCGCGGCGGCGCCGCCCGCCGAGGAGGACGAGGCCGTCGACGCGCGTCTCGAGGCCGGCGAGCCGGGGCTCGGCGCGCCGGATGGCGGTCTCGAGCCGTTCGACCGCGTCGTCGTGCAGCGCGCCGCAGACGACGGCGGTCAGGTGCGGGCGGTTGGACGGCGACGTGTGCAGCGCGAGGCTCGCGAGCCCGGCGGACGTCATGACGTCCCAGTAGTCCCGGACCCACGCCTCGCCGCGGGCGTCGAACAGCCACTCGACGGTCTGTGTCATCCCCCACAGCATGGGTCAGGTACCGTTCGTCCACCCTGTGCGGGACCCTGGTGGAAACCTGGACTTCACCCGGATGAGGCACAGTGGTGCCCAGCAGGTCCCGTGCAGGGCGGGACCCGGGGCTCGCAGGGGGTGCCGGATGGATCGCGTAGTGGTGTCGGGGGTCGGTGCGGTGACGCCGATGGGTGTCACCGCGGGGTCGACGTGGAACGCGCTGGTCGAGGGCGCGAACGGGATCGAGGCCATCAAGGACGACTGGGCGGTCGACCTGCCCGTGCGCATCGCAGGCCGCGTGGACGACGCTTTCGCCGACTCCCTCGAGGTGCGGGAGCTGCGGCGCACGGACCGCGCGGAGCAGCTCGCGCTCGTCGCGGGCCGCGAGGCGTGGGCGGACGCCGGGTCGCCCGACGTCGACCCGACGCGCGTCGCCGTCGTCGTGGGCTCGGCCAACGGCGGCATCGCGACGACGCTCGAGCAGTCACGCGTCCTCGAGACCCGCGGTCCGCGGCGCGTCTCGCCGCACACCGTCACGATGCTCATGTCGAACGGTCCCGCGGCGTGGCTCTCGATCGACCTCGGCGCGAAGGCCGGCGCGCGGGCGCCGATCAGCGCGTGCGCCGCCGGCGCGGAGGCGATCACGACCGGCCGCGAGATGATCCTCGCCGGCACGGCGGACGTCGTCGTGTGCGGCGGCGTCGAGGCCGGCGTGCTGCCCTTCTCCCTCGCGGCCTTCGCGCAGGCGCGGGCCCTCTCGGCCCGCAACGACGAGCCGGAGCGCGCCTCGCGGCCGTTCGACGTCGCGCGCGACGGCTTCGTCATGGGCGAGGGGTGCGCCCTCGTCGTGCTCGAGCGCGAGGAGCACGCCCGGGCGCGCGGCGCGCGGGTGCTCGGTGCGATCGCCGGGGCGGCCGTGACGTCGGACGCGTACGACATCGTCGGCGGCGACCCGGAGAACCAGGCGCGCACGATCGGCCTCGCGCTGCGCTCGGCCGGCCTCACGCCCGACGACATCGGGTTCGTCCACGCGCACGCCACGTCGACGCCGGCCGGGGACCTCGCCGAGGCCGCCGCGATCCGCGCGGCGCTCCCGTCCCCGCCGCCGGTGACGTCGACGAAGGGTGCGACCGGTCACCTGCTCGGCGCCGCGGGCTCCCTCGGCGTCGTCGCGGCGCTGGGCGCGCTCCGTGACGGGCGCGTCCCGCCGACGCTCAACGTCGACGAGCAGGACCCGGCGATCGACCTCGACGTCGTGCGCGGCACCGCCCGTGCCACGACGGCCGAGCACGCGCTCGTCAACGCGTTCGGGTTCGGCGGGCACAGCGCGGCGGTCGTCGTCTCGCGCGCCTGACGCCCGCCGTCGGTCAGCGCTGTGCGCCCGGGGCGGGCTCCGCGGCGTCGGACGCGCGGCCGCCCCGGGCGCCGCGCGTCCAGCGCATGATCCCGTAGAGCACGGCGCCCACGGCGAGCAGGATGCCGGCCCGCAGCCACGTGGCCGCCTCCTGCTGGCTGAGCAGGAGCACGCACGACGCCACGCCCAGGACGGGCACGACCGTCGCGACGCGGAAGTGCGGCTGGTCGACGGTCTCGCGGCGCAGCACGAGCACGGCCACGTTGACGGCCGCGAAGACGATGAGCAGCAGGAGGACGACGGTCTCGGCGAGGGCCCCGACGTCGCCCGTGAAGACGAGACCGATCGCGACGAGGGTGGTGGCGACGATCGCGACCCAGGGCGTGCGGCGGCCGGGCAGCACGCGGCCGAGGACGGACGGGAGGATGCCCTGCTCCGCCATGCCGTACGCGAGCCGGCTCGCCATGATCATCGTGAGCAGGGCACCGTTGGCGACGGCCACGAGCGCGATGAGCGAGAACACCCACGCCGGGACCGAACCCTCGGCGTCGACGACCTCGAGCAGCGGGCCCGTCGAGCCGGCGAGCGTGTCCGGCTCCACGACGGCGACCGCCGCGATCCCGACCGCGACGTACACGACGCCCGCCGTGATCAGGGAGCCGAACAGGGCGCGCGGGTAGACGCGGCGGATGTCGCGCACCTCCTCGGCGAGGTTCGCGGACGTCTCGAACCCGACGAACGAGTAGTACGCGAGGATCGCGGCCGACAGGACGGCGAGCGCCGGCGTCGTGCCCTCGGCGAACTGCGTGACGCGCGCCGGCGCGCCGTCCCCGCGGCCGAGCACCACGGCGGCGAGCACGACGATGAGCACGAGCCCGGTGAGCTCGATCGCCGTCATCGCGATGTTCGCCCGCAACGACTCCTTGATGCCGCGCGCGTTGAGCGCGGCGACCGCCACGAGGAACAGCACCGCGACGAGACGGTCCGGCGCGTCGACGAACGTCGCGAAGTAGTCGCCCGCGAACGCGAGCGACAGGCCGGCCGCGCTCGTCACGCCCGCGGCGAGCATGGAGAAGCCCACGAGGAACGACACCAGCGGGCTGCGGAAGGCGCGGTCGGCGAAGACGGCCGCGCCGCCGGCGCGCGGGTACTTCGTGACGAGCTCGGCGTACGAGCCGGCGGTGAGCAGCGCGAGACCCAGCGCGACGAGGAGCGGCACCCAGACGGCACCGCCGACCTCCCCGGCCATCTCGCCGACCAGCGCGTACACGCCGGCGCCGAGCACGTCGCCGAGGATGAACAGGTAGAGGAGCCGTCCGCCGACGGAGCGGGACAGCCGGGTCTCGGGGTCGGTCCCCTCGCGGCCCGCGGGCGCGTCTGTGCTGGTCACGCGCTCACGGTCGCACGAGGCGCGCCTGCTCGCTCGCGCTCGGCCCCCGGACGGGCGCCCGGAGGATCGGGGTCGGATCGGGGGACACCCGGATGTCGAGATCGCGCGTCCCGCCGTAGCGTCGAGGCATGAGCACCTCCGCTGCCTCTTCGTCGGCCCCCCTGTCCCGCCCTCGCCGCGGCCGCATGATCGCGGGCGTGTGCGCGGGAGTCGCCCGCCGCTTCGGGTGGAGCACGACCGTCGTGCGCGTCGTGACGGTCGCCTCGCTTCTCCTGCCCGGCCCGCAGGTCCTCGCCTACCTGGTCCTGTGGCTCCTCATGCCGAACGACCGCGACTGAGCGCGGCTCGTCCGGGAGCTGACGGGTTCCGTCCGCCCGGGAGGGGCGGGATCGGTGCTCGGGCTGCCGCGCCGTCACCACGGTCGTCCGGCTGACCGTGGCCGCGCGCGGCTTCTACGCCCTTCGCATCCGATCCCGACCCTCCCGGGCTTGCAGGTCGGGTCCCCCCGCCCCGGCTGGCTCGCGTGTCAGGTCACCCCTGCCCGGCCAGCTCGCGTGCCGGGGCGGGGTCGTCGGGCTAGCCGGGGATGCCGCGCAGGCGACGGCGGGCGACGACGATCCCGATGCCGCCGGCGACGAGCACGACGGCGAGGCCGACGACCGCGCCGATGCTCGCGCCGGTCGAGGCCAGACCGCCGGGCGAGCGGTCGTCGTCCGCGTCGCCGCCCGTGCCGGGCGCGGGGAGCACCTCGAGCTCCGTCCACAGGACGCGGCCGTCCACCTGCCCGACGAGCACGAACCGGTGCGTGCCCGGCGCGACGTCGGCGGGCAGCGTCACCGTCGCGGTGACGACGCCCGAGGCGTCCGCGCGGAACATGCCCAGATCGACGCGCGTCGAGAACAGCGTGGCCGAGACCCACTCCCCCGGCGCGAAGCCCGAGGCGGTCGCCGTGAAGGTGCCGCCCGGCCGCACCCGGTCCGCCGAGAGCTCGATGCCCCCGCGGGCGTCCTCGGTGAGGTCGTCGGCGTCGACCGTGTGGCGCGCCGGCGACGGCGCCTGCTCACCGGCACCGGGCTTCTCGCCGCCCGGCTGCCCCGGGTCGCCGGGCTCGCCCGATCCGCCGTCCTCCGGGAAGAGGTCCGCCGCGTCGCCGAGCCCGAGCAGGACCGTCTCGCCCGTCGCGTCGTCGAGGCCGTCGTTGTCCGTGACGGCCCAGACCGTGCCGTCGCCGCCGGTCGTCAGGCCCTCGAGCTTTTCCTGCGTCCACCCGTTGGTGGCGCGCAGGTCGGGCAGGACGTCGTGCGCGAGGGACTTCTCCAGCGTCACCGGCGTCGTCGTCGCGGCGCCCACCGGCGTCGCCGGGACGTCCACCGCGTACACGCGCTTCACCGCGGCCGCCGGGCCGTTGAGCTTGTCGCGCTCGATGACCGCGAGGGTGTCGTCGTCGACGACCGTCACCTCGCTGAGGCCCATCCAGTCGCCAGCCGCCGTGGTCTTCTCGAGCGGGTAGGCGAACCAGTCCCACGTGCTGCTCGCGACGTCGTACCGGCCGAGGCGCGCCGTGCCGGCCGTGCCGCCCTCGTCGGTCGTCAGGCCGCGCTGGAGCGCGACCCACACCTGCTCGCTCGCGCCGGAGCCCTGGACGGCGACGCCCTCGAGGCCCTGCTTGCCGAGGCCGGCCGCGACGTCCGCGGGCAGGGCGACGGTCTCCTGGACGGCGCCGTCGGCACCGACGCGGACGACCGCGTTCTCCGCACCGGTCGCACCCTCGACCGCGAGCCAGAACCCGCCGTCCGCACGGGCGGCGAGGCCCTCGACGTCCAGGCCGGCGGGCGCGCCGTCGGCGGTGAGCGTCACCGCGCCGTCGATCACGGCCGGCGAGCCGTCGCCGTACGCGCTGACGTCGAGCGACAGCAGCTGCGTGACGCCGTACGCGGCGTCGGTCGCCGTCCACAGGCGCTGCGGGTCCTGCGGGTCGGCGCTCAGCGCGCCGAGCGCGCCCCAGCCGATCGGCGTCCCCGCCGCGGCGCCCTCGGTCGCGTCCGCGGACACGACGCTCGGGAACTGCGGCGTGCCCGCGCCGGCGGCCCAGTCGGTGCCCCGGCCGAACACGGTGACGGCGGAGCGGACGCCCGCCTCGGCGTCGTCCTCCTCGCTCGACACGACGAGCAGGTCGCGCTCCGGCACGACGAGCAGGCCCTCGGGGCCGTTGGTCGTGGCGAGCACCTGGACGAAGCGGGGCTCCGCGGGCTGCGAGACGTCGTACACCGCGACGAAGTTCGACCGCTCCGAGCCGACGAAGGCGTAGCGCGTGCCGCCGAGCGTCGCCACGGTCAGGCCCTCGGGCTCCGCGCCCTTGTTCTCGGCGCGGCCCTCGTTGTGCAGGCCCACGCGCGCGGCGAGGTGCTCCATCTCGGCACCGGCCTCCCACACGACGTCGCCGGTGGTGACGTCGAAGACCGTCCAGCCGCGCGTGCCGCCCTTCCAGTCGCCCTCGTCGGCCGTCGCGACGTGCGTCGCGTCGAGCCAGGCGATCGCGTCGGGCTCGCGCGGGGCGTCGGTGACGGTGCCGGTCAGGTCGATGACGTCGTCCTCGACGGTGTCCACGCCCGTCACCGTGGTGGTGCCGGCGGAGAAGACGGTCTCGATCTCGCCCGACGCGACGTCCACGACCGCGATGCCGTTGTTCTCCTGGAGCGTCACCACCGCCTTCGTCCCGGTCGGGTCGATCGCGACGTACTCGGGCTCCGGGTCCTCGGGCGTGTCGAGGCCCGCGTCGACGAACGCGGGCAGCGGCGCGCCGTCGGCCCCGACGAACGGCACCGGGCGCGTCGCCCACGTGGCCGGGTCCTCACCGGGGAGGTCGAGGACCTGCAGGAAGCCCGCGGGCAGCTGCGGGAGGTCGCCCTCCTCGCCCCCGGCGGGCGTGACCTCCTCGTCGCGCTGGTTCTCCATCGCGACGACGGCGTGCGCGCCGTCGGGCGTCACGGCGATCGAGTCCGGCTGACCCCCGAGGTCGAACGAGCGCACGCGCTCGCGGGTCGCGAGGTCGACGACGTCGAGGCGCCCGCTCGGCGCGGTGAAGCTCGTCGAGGTGTCGACGACGACGAGGACGTACCCGCCGACGATCGCGACCGACGTCGGCTCGTCGTGCTCCGAGCCGAGCTCGGCGAGGCTCAGCGTGCCGAGCCCCTTCGGCGCCGACGGGTCGCTGATGTCCAGGAAGCCGATGCGCCGCGCGGCCGCGTCGGTGTGCACGACCGTCCTGCCGTCCTCGGTCACGGCCGAGATCTCGGCGACCGTCTCGGTCGCGAGGTCCTCGCCCTCCGGGCGGTTCTCGTACACCGGGTACGTCGCGAGGCGGTGGAACGTCTCCTCGGGCGCGGGGCCGGTCCAGGCGCCGGACGGCGAGGGGCCGGCCGCGTGCGTCACGGCCAGCGCGGGCAGGGCGCCCAGGCTGAGCGAGAGCGCGGCACCGGTGGCGACGAGCGCGGCGAGGCGCGTCCGGCGGTCACCGGTGCGCGAGGTCGTGAGGGGCATGGCTCTCCTTCGGCGGCGAAACGGGCCGAGCAGAGCGTCGTGCGGGGCGGTGGCGCCCGCGCGTCGCGCGTGCGGCGCGCGGGTGACGACCGGGTGAACAGTGCGGAGGACAGGGATCAGCGCCGGCTGCCGCGCCGGGCTGCGGCGTAGCCGGGGGCGCGCAGACGGTCCTCCCACGCGTACGTGCCGAGCCGCCGGGGGGCGTCGCGCGTCGGGTCGAAGCGCAGGCCGGGGTCGTCGCCGTCGCGCGAGGCGCCCGCCGCCGGGCCGTGCAGCTCGAGCGCGCCGAACCGCTGCCACGGCCCGAGCGGCGTCGCCTCGAGGATCTCGAGCGTGACGACGCCGCGGGCCCGGGTCGCCTCGGGATCCGGGCGCAGGGCCAGCACCACGGGACCGTGCGGCGACCGCAGCGGCATGATCGTGGAGAACCAGCCGCCGAGCAGCGCCCGCCGGGGCGCGAGCGCGTACCGGGTGAGGCGCCCGTGGCCGGAGGACGAGAACAGCACGTCCTGCGGCGCGCCGTCCTCGGTCCACCGCACCGCGATCCCGACGACGTCCGGCAGCCCGCGCGGCATCCCCGCCGAGAGCGACACCCGGGCGAGCGCGTCGGTGCGGCCCTGCGGCACGGCGACGGCGCCCGCCTCGTCCTCCGCGACCACGAGGGTCGCGGACAGGAGCACGCCGCGCGTGTGGAACGGGCGGCTGCGGCGGAGCCGGGCGAGCGCACCGGTCGCCGCCGCGAGCGCCGCGCCCGTACCCCGTGCCGCTGTCGTCCCGACTCCTGTCACGCGTGCCACCATCGCACCCCGCCGGGGGCCCCGCACGGCTACCGGCGGCGCCTCCGCGCGAATACCCACGCCGCCCCGGCGAGGAACACCACGACGAGGCCCGCGCACCACGTGAGGGCGAGCGCCGCCGTCGGGCCGAGGTCGGTGACGAGCCGGGCGTCGCTGCCGAGGCCGACGAGCAGGCCGCGGATCGTCTCGATGACGGGCGTGACGGGCTGGTGCTCGGCGAACCCGCGCAGCCACTCGGGCATGGTGCCGGGCGGCACGAACGCGCTGGACACGTACGGCAGGAACAGCATGAAGAAGCCGAACCCGCCGGCCGCGGCGGGCGAGCGCACGAGCACCCCGATGAACGTCGCGACGCACGTGATCGCGACGATGTACGCGACGATGACGCCGACGGCGCCGAGCCACTCCAGCGCCGTCGCGTCGGCCCGGAACCCGATGAGGTGGGCGACGCCGAGCACGACCGCGGTCGTCACGAGGTTCTTCACGACGCTCGCGACGACGTGCCCGACGAGGACGGTCGCGCTCGCGATCGGCATCGAGCGGAACCGGTCCATGATGCCGCCGGACATGTCCTGCTCGACGGCAATCGCGGTGTTCGACGCGCCGTAGCCGGCGCACAGCAGGATGATCCCGGGCGTCGCGTAGGTGATGTAGTCGGTGCCGACGGACATCGCGCCGCCGAACACGTAGACGAACAGCACCATGAGCATCACCGGCAGGACGAGGGCCAGGAGGAGCTCGTCGGGCTCGCGGCGCACGAGCCGGAGCGACCGGCCGATCATCGTGGCGGCGTCGGCGAGCACGTGCCGTCCGGGCCGGGGCGCCGCCTCGGGGCGGCGCGTCCTGGTGCGCGACGGCGCGGGCAGGGTCTGGGCGGTCATGCTGCGGCCTCCTCGTCGGTCGTCCGGGCGGCGTGCCCGGTCAGGGTGAGGAAGACGTCGTCGAGCGTCGGCTCGCGCACCTCCCAGGTCTCGGGCTCGGCACCGCTCGCGGCGACCGTGGCGAGCACGTCGCGCACGTGCTCGACGGACCCGTCGGTGGGCACGCGCAGGGCGCGGCCGTCCGGCGTCGCGCCCGCGAGACGCACGCGCGCGACGTCGTCCGCCGAGGCGAACGTCAGCTCGACCGCGGCGTCGCCCACCCGGCGCTTGAGCTCGGCCGGCGCCCCCTCCGCGACGACGCGGCCGTCGTCGATGAGCGCGACGCGGTCGGCGAGCTGGTCCGCCTCCTCGAGGTATTGCGTGGTGAGGAACAGGCTGGTGCCGTCGGCGACGACGCGGCGCACCACCTCCCACATCGTCTGCCGGCTGCGCGGGTCGAGGCCCGTCGTCGGCTCGTCGAGGAACATCAGGCGCGGCCGCGTCAGCAGGCCCGCGGCGAGGTCGAGGCGGCGGCGCATGCCGCCGGAGTAGGTGCCGACGCGGCGGTCGGCGGCGTCGACGAGGTCGAACGCGTGGAGCAACTCGTCGACCCGCCCGCGCACCGCAGCGCGCGGCAGGTGCGCGAGGTGCCCCATCATCGCGAGGTTCTCGCGCCCGGACTGCTTCTCGTCGACGGCGGCGTACTGGCCGGTGAGGCTGATGACCTCGCGCACGCGGGCGGCGTCGCGGACGACGTCGTGGCCCGCGACGGTGGCGGTGCCGCCGTCGGGACGCAGGAGCGTCGAGAGGATCCGGACGGTCGTCGTCTTGCCGGCGCCGTTCGGTCCGAGGAGGGCGAGGACCTCTCCCTCGGCGAGCGTGACGTCGACGCCGTCGAGGACGCGGACCGGCTTGCGGGGGCTGCCGTAGCTCTTGCGCAGGCCGCGCGCCTCGACCAGGGGTGGGGACATGGTGCTCCTCCGTGTCGTGTAGGTGAGAAACTGTTTATGTGCGTAACAGCGCTGTTTACGCTAGACACGGTTTCGAGGCCGGTCAAGACCCGGGAGAGGATGACGTCATGGCGGACGAGGGCGCAGCGACGGCGGGACCACCGACGGACGACGGCAGCGGCGAGCCCCCGGTCTCCTCGACGCTCCAGCGGCTGTGGGGCCGGGACGCACCCCGGCGCCGCGGCCCCAAGCCCGCGCTCAGCGTCGAACGCGTGGTCGGTGCCGCCATGGAGGTCGCCGACGCGGAAGGGCTCGAGGCGGTGTCCATGGCGCGCGTCGCCGAGTCCCTCGGCTACTCCTCGATGGCGCTCTACCGGTACGTCGCGAGCAAGGACGAGCTGCTGGCCCTCATGGCCGACGCGGTCGCGGCGGACCTCGTGCTGCCCGCGTACCCCACGGGCGACTGGCGGGCGGGACTGGAGGCGTGGACACGCGCGCAGATCGACCTCATCCTCGCGCGGCCGTGGTTCATCGACCTGCCGCTGCCGGCCGTGCGGCTCGGGCCGAACCGGGTCCGGTGGATCGACACGGCCTTCGCCGTCCTCGGCGAGCTCGACCTGACGCCGGACGAGAAGCTGCAGATCATCGGGCTTCTCGCGCAGCACGTGCTCGGCGAGGGGCGGGTGCAGGTCGAGACCAGGCGCGCCGCGGCGGACGCCGTCCGGCGCGAGCGCGGGCTGCCCGAGGGCACGCCCGAGTCCGAGCTGGACCAGGACGCGCTGGACCGGGCGAACCCCTACTACGACTTCGAGACGGTCCTCCAGCACTTCGCGACGCCGGAGACCCACCCGCACCTCTTCGCGGCGCTGTCCACGAGCCCGCCACCGCCAGCCCCGCGCCACCCGGACGGGTGGGAGGACGACTTCGGCGTCAGCCTGCAGATCGTGCTCGACGGCGTCGTCGCGTTCGTCGAGCAGCGGCTCGCGTCCCGGCGCTGACCTGCCCTCTCAGGGTGCCCGGCCCGTCCGGGCCGGGCAGGTCGGAGGGGTCTGCCCGCTCAGGGCGCCGGCACCGCCGGGGCCGACGGGACGGGCGGCGTCGGCACGACGGCCTCGGGGACCTCGATGTCCGGGATCTCGAGGTCCGGGATGTCGAGCTCCGGGACGTCGATCGTCGGGACGTCCCGGTTCTGCAGGTCCTCCAGGAGCTCCTCCATGTCCTCCTCGCGCTCGCTCTGCAGGCACGCGAACCGGCCCCACCGGTAGCCGGTGCACTCCGACGTCGACCCCCCGGGGAGGCCTGGCCGCGCCTCGTACCGGCCGTCGTCGTCGAACGCGTTGGGCACCACCGGTACCGAGACCAGGGCGAGGGCGCCGACCACGACGAGCACCGCCGTCGCGAGACCGAGCACCGCGCTGCCGACGGCCCCGCGCGCACCCGCCGCGCGCTCCGGCGCGACCGGGGTCGCGCCCGCGGCG
>NZ_LWGL01000048.1 GCF_001722485.1 Cellulosimicrobium cellulans
ACCGGTCGACCTCCCGACCGGGCGCGACCGGGGTCCGGTGCGTCCGTGCCCCTGTCAGCGTCCCCGGCGCGCGAGCCACTCCGCGTAGGTCTCGGTCCCGAGCGCGGCCCCCGGTCCGGGGAGCAGGCAGCGCCGCCGCGTCGTCGAGCACGGCCGGGTCCGCGACGAGGGCGCGCGCGGCGACGATGCCCGCCACGACGGCTGCTGCCGACGACCCGAGGCCACGGCCGTGCGGGATGCGGTTGACGCAGGTCAGGTGCAGGCCCGTGCGGGGGACGCCTGCGACGTCGAGGGCCTGGCGCAGCGCGCGGACGACGAGGTGCGACTCGTCCCCCGGCACCTCGCCGGCGCCCTCGCCCTCGACCTCGACGACGACCTCGTCGCTCGCGAGCGCGCGCACCTCGACCACGTCGTGCAGGGCCAGCGCGAGCCCGAGGGCGTCGAAGCCCGGTCCGAGATTGGCGCTCGTCGCGGGCACGGTGACCCGGACGTGGTCCGCGCCGAGCTGCATCAGCCGAGCCCGAGCGCGTCGGCGATCGACACGACGTCGGCGCCCACGCGCGTGGGCACGACCTCGCTCCCGTCGGCCGTGCGCAGCGCCCACTGCGGGTCCTTGAGGCCGTGGCCGGTGACGGTGACGACGATCCGCGCGCCCGCCGGCACGAGGCCGCGCTCGGCCCGCGCGAGGACCCCCGCGACGCCCGCCGCGGACGCGGGCTCGACGAACACGCCGACCTCGCTCGACAGGATCCGGTGCGCCGCGAGGATCTGCTCGTCGGTGACGGCCTCGATGACGCCGCCCGAGTCGTCGCGCGCGGCCTCGGCGAGCTCCCACGAGGCGGGGTTGCCGATGCGGATCGCCGTGGCGATCGTCTCCGGCTCGGTGATCGGGTGCCCGGCGACGATCGGCGCGGCGCCCGCGGCCTGGAAGCCCCACATCTGCGGCACGCGCGTGGCGACGGCGGCGAGCCCCTCCCCCGGGTGTCCCGGGGCGCCCTGCCCCGCGTACTCGCGGTAGCCCTTCCAGTACGCGGTGATGTTGCCCGCGTTGCCGACGGGCAGCGCGTGGATGTCCGGCGCGTCGCCGAGCGCGTCGACGATCTCGAACGCGCCCGTCTTCTGGCCCTCGATGCGGTCCGGGTTGACCGAGTTCACGAGCTCGATCGGGTGGGTGTCGGCGAGCTTGCGCGCCGCGACGAGGCAGTCGTCGAAGTTGCCGTCGACCTGCAGCAGGCGCGCGCCGTGCGCGATCGCCTGGCTGAGCTTGCCCATCGCGATCTTCCCGTCGGGGACGAGCACGGCGCACAGCATCCCGGCGCGCGTCGCGTACGCGGCCGCCGACGCCGACGTGTTGCCCGTCGACGCGCACACGACGGCCTGCGCGCCGCGCGCGGCGGCCGCCGAGATGGCCGTCGTCATCCCGCGGTCCTTGAAGGAACCCGTCGGGTTCATGCCCTCGACCTTGACGAAGACCTGCGCGCCCGTGCGCTCCGAGAGCGCCGGGGCCTCGACGAGCGGCGTGCCGCCCTCGCCGAGCGTCACGATCCGCTCGGACACGTGCGCCGGAAGGCGGTCCGCGTACTCCGCGATGATCCCGCGCCACTGGTGGGCCGTGCGGCGCGGCTGCGCCGGGTGCACCTCGGACATCAAGCTCCCTCGACTCTCAGGACGGACGTGACGGCGCGGACGGGCTCGAGCTCCGCGACGGACGCGACGGTCGCCGCGAGCGCCGACTCCGGCGCCGCGTGCGTGGTGATGACGAGCTGGGCGAGACCGGCGGTCGGCAGGTCCGCCGCGCCCGTGCTCTGGACCTCGGGGGCCGTCGGCTGGCGCACGGCCTCGATGGACACGCCGTGCGCGGCGAGCGCCTGCGCGACCTGGGCGAGCACGCCGGGGCGGTCGTCGACCGCGAGGCGCACCTGGTAGCGGGTCACGGCCGCCGTCGCGGGCAGGATCGGCAGCTCGGCGTAGGTCGACTCCTGCGGGCCCTTGCCGCCGAGCACGCGGTGGCGGGCGGCTGAGACGACGTCCCCGAGCACGGCCGAGGCCGTCGGGGAGCCCCCGGCGCCGCGCCCGTAGAACATGAGCTCGCCCGCCGACTGGGCCTCGACGAAGACGGCGTTGAACGAGCCGCGCACGCCGGCGAGCGGGTGCGACGTCGGCACGAGCGCGGGGTGGACGCGCACGGACACGCCCTCGGCCGCGGACCCCGCGGAGCGGTCGCCCCCGCCGTCGTGCAGCTCGGCGATCGCGAGCAGCTTGATGACGTGGCCGGTCTGCGCCGCCCAGGCCACGTCGTCCGCGGTGACCGCCATGATGCCCTCGCGCGCGACGTCCTCGAGCGACACGCGCGTGTGGAAGGCGAGGCTCGCGAGGATGGCGGCCTTCGCCGCGGCGTCGTACCCCTCGACGTCGGCGGTGGGGTCGGCCTCGGCGTAGCCGAGGTCCTGCGCCTCCTTCACCGCCTCCGCGAGGCCCGCGCCGGTGGACGTCATCTGGTCGAGCACGTAGTTCGTCGTGCCGTTGACGATGCCGAGCACGCGGCGCACGTGGTCGCCCGCGAGCGACTCGCGCACGGGCCGCACGATGGGGATGGCGCCCGCGACGGCGGCCTCGAAGTAGATGTCGACGCCGGCGTCGTCGGCCGCCCGGTACAGGGTCGGGCCGTCCTCCGCGAGGAGCGCCTTGTTCGCCGTGACGACGGCCGCGCCGGCGCCGATCGCGCGCAGGAGCAGCGCACGGGCCGACTCGATGCCGCCCATGACCTCGACGACGATGTCCGCGCGCTCGACGAGCGCCTCCGCGTCCTCGGTGAGCAGCGCACGGTCGATCACGGGGTCGCGCGGCGCCGCGGCGTCCCGCACGGCGATGCCGACGAGCTCGAGGCGCGCGCCCACGCGCGCGGCGAGGTCCTCCGCCTCCTGCGTCAGCAGCCGGGCGACCTGCGTGCCGACGACGCCGCAGCCCAGGAGGGCGACGCGCAGGGGCGGGTGGGACACGGCGGCAGACGGCACGACGGACCTTCCTCGGGGTTCGGGGGGGTGGCGCGGGCCCGAGCCGCGACCGGGCGCGGGCACCGCCGCGGACAGGATACGGGGCGGCCGGACCCGGGCGACCACGCCGCCCACGGTCCGGCCGGGCGACGCTCAGCCCAGGTCGAGCGCGAGCAGGTCGTCGACCGTCTCGCGGCGCACGAGCACGCGCGAGGCGCCGTCGGCGACCGCGACGACGGGCGGCCGGGTCAGGAAGTTGTAGTTCGAGGCCATGGATCGCCCGTAGGCGCCCGTCGCCGGCACGGCGAGCAGGTCGCCGGTGCGCACGTCGCCCGGGAGCATGACCTCGTGCACGACGATGTCGCCGCTCTCGCAGTGCTTGCCGACGACGCGCGCGAGCACGGGCTCGGCGTCGGACGTCCGGCCGACGAGCTCCGCGTGGTACCGCGCGTCGTAGAGCGCGGGGCGGATGTTGTCGCTCATGCCGCCGTCGACCGACACGTAGGTGCGCACGCGCCCGTCGGCGAGCTGGACCGGCTTGACCGTGCCCACCGTGTACAGCGTGAGGCCGGCCGGGCCGGCGATCGCCCGCCCGGGCTCGATGGAGAACCGCGGCAGCGGCGTGCCGAGGTCGGCGGCCGCGTCGGCCACGGCGCGCGCGAGGTCCCGCGCGACGTGCGCCGGGTCGAGCGGGGCCTCCCCCGGCAGGTACGCGATGCCGTACCCGCCGCCGACGTCGACCTCGTCGACGAGCACCCCCGTGCGCGCCGCGAGGTCCGCCCGCAGCTCGAGGACCGTGCGCGCGGCGACCTGGAAGCCGGTCGGGTCGAGGATCTGGGACCCGATGTGGGAGTGGATGCCGAGCAGGCGCAGCTCCGGGCGCGCGACGACCGCCAGGAGCGTCGCCATCGCGGGCGACGGCCCGTCGGCGCCGTGGCCGTCGGCACTCGCCGGCGCCACGACCGACAACCCGAACTTCTGGTCCTCGTGCGCGGTCGAGATGTACTCGTGGCCCCCTGCGTGCACGCCCGTCGTCACGCGGACCATGACGGGCGCGATCGTCCCGCGCGCCGCCGCGACCGCCGCGACGCGCTCCACCTCGGCGAGCGAGTCGACGATGATCCGCCCGACCCCGGCCTCGAGCGCGCGGTCGATCTCCGCGTCGGACTTGTTGTTCCCGTGCAGGCCGACCTGCGCCCCGGGCACGCCGGCGCGCAGCGCGACGGCGAGCTCGCCGCCCGACGCCGTGTCGACGCCCAGCCCCTCCTCGTGCGCCCACCGGGCGACCGCCACCGTGAGCAACGCCTTGCCGGCGTAGTAGACGTCGACGTCCGTGCCGACGGCGCGGAACGCCGTCTCGAACGCCGTCCGGTACGCGCGCGCCCGGGCGCGGAAGTCGGCCTCGTCGAGGACGTAGGCCGGCGTGCCGTGCTGGGCGGCGAGCGCGTGCACGCCGACGCCCGCGACCTCGAGCTCGCCGTCCGCGCGGCGCCGCACGCCGCTCGACCAGGGCTCGCCCGGGTGGACGGGCAGGCCGGCGCTCACATGCGCTCCGGCGCGGAGACGCCGAGCAGCCCGAGCCCGTTCGCCAGGACCTGGCGGACGGCGTCGTTGAGCCACAGGCGCGTGCGGTGCGTGTCCGTGACGTCCTCGTCCGGGTACGGCAGGACGCGGCGGTCCTTCTGCTGGTACCAGGTGTGGTAGTCGCCGGCGAGGGCCTCGAGGTAGCGCGCGACGCGGTGCGGCTCCCGGAGCTCGGCCGCCTGGGCGACGATGCGCGGGAACTCCGTGAGGCGCCCGAGCAGCGCGGCCTCGGACGGGTGGTCGAGCAGCGACGGGTCGAACCCGTCGGCGCGCGCGACGCCGCGGTCGGCCGCGTTGCGGTCCACCGCCGCCGTGCGCGAGTGCGCGTACTGCACGTAGAAGACGGGGTTCTCGTTCGTCGCCCGCGCGAGCAGGTCGAGGTCGAGGTCGATGCTCGTGTCCGCGGACGAGCGCGCGAGCGAGTACCGCGCGGCGTCCACGCCGACCGCGCCGACGAGGTCGTCGATCGTCAGGACCGTGCCGGCACGCTTGGACATGCGCACGGGAGCCCCGTCCTTGACGAGGTTGACGAGCTGGCCGATGAGGATCTGCAGGTTGCGCCCCGGCTCGTCCCCGAACGCCGCGCACACGGCCATCATGCGGCCGATGTACCCGTGGTGGTCCGCGCCGAGCATGATGATGACCTCGTCGAAGCCGCGCTCGCGCTTGTCGAGGTAGTAGGCGATGTCGCCCGCGATGTACGCGGCGTTGCCGTCCGACTTGATGACGACGCGGTCCTTGTCGTCGCCGAAGTCGGTCGTGCGCAGCCACGTCGCGCCGTCCTTGTCGAACACGTGCCCGCCCTCGCGCAGGCGCGCGACCGCGTGGTCCACCGCCCCGGACTCGTGCAGGTGGTCCTCGTGGAAGTAGACGTCGAAGTCGACGCCGAAGTCGTGCAGCGACGCCTTGATCTCGCCGAACATGCGCTCGACGCCCCGCGCGCGGAACGCCTCCTGCGCCTCGGCGTCCGGCAGCGTGCGCGGGTCGGGCTCGCCCGCCGCGACGGCGTCGGCCACGACGGCCTCGGCGATCTCGGTGACGTACTCGCCGCCGTACCCGTCCTCCGGCGCCGCCTCGCCGCGGGCGCGCGCGAGCAGCGAGCGCGCGAACCGGTCGATCTGCGCGCCGTGGTCGTTGAAGTAGTACTCGCGCGTCACCTCGGCGCCGCTCGCCTCGAGCACGCGCGCGAGCGAGTCGCCGACCGCCGCCCAGCGCACGCCGCCGATGTGGATCGGGCCCGTGGGGTTCGCGGAGACGAACTCGAGGTTGACGCGCTTGCCCGCCTCGGAGTCGCCGCGGCCGTACGCGACGCCCGCCTCGACGACCGTGCGCGCGAGCTCGCCCGCCGCCGCCGCGTCCAGCGTGATGTTGAGGAAGCCGGGCCCGGCGACGTCGACGGCCTTGACGCCCGGCGTCGCGGCGAGGCGGCCCGCGAGGTCCTCGGCGAGCGCGCGCGGCGTCGTGCCGGCCTTCTTCGCGAGCTGCAGCGCGACGTTCGTGGCCCAGTCGCCGTGCTCGCGCTGGCGGGGTCGCTCCACGTGCACGGAGGCCGGGACGGCCTCGGCGGGCAGGGCGAGGGTGCCGTCGGCGACGGCGGCGGCCAGGGCAGCGCTCAGCGCTTCGGAGAGCTCGTCGGGGGTCACCAGGCGATTCTACCGAGGCGCGCGGGCCCGCCGGGGCGGTACCGGACCGACGCCGGTCCGACACCGGACCGACACCCGACCAAGGCTCGGACGGCGCTGCTCGGAGCATCCCCGGCGTGCTGGTAGTCTCGTGCATCGCGTCCAGCGGTCGCGTCGCAACCGGGTTCGACAGGCCCCGCGGCGGTGCGGCCGAGCGGTGCGCACGCCCTCGTAGCTCAGTGGATAGAGCGTCTGCCTCCGGAGCAGAAGGTCGTAGGTTCGAATCCTATCGAGGGCACCTCTTCTGCTTCGGCAGGCCTCCTCCTTGCGCCCTGTTCTCTTGCGCCCCTCCCCGGCTCGTCCGCGCACGTTCGCTACGGTGGCACCATGACCGACGGCGGGTACGGCGACTTCGAGTTCGAGCGCCGCTTCCTCGTGCGCGACCTCCCGGCGACGCTCCGCGACGCGCCCGCGCTCGTGGTGCAGAGCTACTACCTCGCCGACGAGGGCTACGCGCTGCGCCTGCGGGCCACGGCGCCCGGCGTCGACGCCCCGATGCGCGCCGGGACGGACCCGGTCGCCGTCCTCGAGCGGTACGCGGCCGCCGTCGACCTGTGCACCCTCACCGTCAAGGGCCCCATGGCGGGCGGCACGCGCTACGAGGCGGAGCGGGTCGTCGACACGGCGGTCGGGCTGCAGATGATCCGCCGGGGCGGCGCGCGCGTCGTCAAGACGCGCTGGTCCGTGTGGCTCGGCGACGACGGCTGGGTCGTCGACGTCTTCGGCGGCGAGAACCACCCGCTCGTCGTCGCGGAGTGCGAGCGGTCCGGGCCGGTCACCGACCTGCAGATCCCCGCGTTCTGCGTCACGGAGCTCACCGACGACCCGCGGTTCTCCAACGACGCCCTCGCGAACCGCCCGTTCGCCCGGTGGCGCGGCGACTACGAGGCCGAGCTCGCGGTGTCGGGGCCGCGGTTCCTCCAGGGGTTCGGGCGCAACGAGCGCCTCCCCGAGCAGTGACGTCCCTCCAGCGGTGACGGCCCTCGAGGACGCCGGACGGGTCAGGCCCCGCCCATCTCCTCGACGCCCTGCGTGAACTCGAAGTGCCACGGCTCGTACGCGCCGCCGCCGCCGCGCTTGGCCCACGGCGGGTTCGCCCAGCCGTAGGTCGGGCCGTTCTCGTTGAGCCACGCGTACACCTCGCGCGACCCCGTCTCGATGGAGCACAGGTCGATCGCGAGGCCCCAGCCGTGCATCGACGTGCCCGGACGGGCGGCGAACGCGCCGCGCGTGCCCTTGAGCGTGACCTGCGTCGACAGCGTCCGGTAGGAGGAGACGAGGCACAGGTCGCGGCCGAAGTTGGCCCGGAACGCCTCGTTGAGCGCCGACAGCGCGACGGCGGCGTCGGGACGCAGGTAGTCCCCCGGCTGCCACAGCTCGCACAGCTCGTGCTCGTCGAGGTTGCCGTTCGTGCCCGACGGGCGGACCGACGGGTCGCAGCCGGGCAGCGGCTCGCGGTCGTAGGAGCGGGACGCAGCCGCGGCGCGCTCCACGCGCGGGGCCGCCGCGACGCTCTCGGAGACGGCGGGGGCGGTCGACGCCGCGGTCGCGAGGTCCAGCGCGCTCGGGCCGACGGGGCGGCCGTCGGTGTCGAACGGCGTGCCGCCGCCGGAGCCGTCGTCGGCGCCTGCCGACAGGGGCATCGCGATCGTCGCGACGGCGAGGGTGCTCAGCACGGCCATGCGAGGTGCCCAGCGGTGCGAGGCCGTCACCTGGGCCTGCGGGCGGCGCGACCGGCGCGTGCCCTGCTCGGCCTCACGGCGGGCCCGACGGGACTGGACGACGGGGGTGCCGGACTCCTGCGACTGCACCCGCCACCTGCCTCTCCACGTTCCGAGCCGGTCCAGACGGACCGGCGACGAGCCCCCTCCGCGCCGGCGGGCCCGAGGCCCCGGACCGGCGGTGGACGGCCGGCGTCCGTCCTCGACGGGGCCGACCAATCACGGAACAGTAACGAAGCACTCGGACGTTTCCAAGTCCGCTGCTCACAGCCGTGTAAGTCCCCCGCGACCTGCCCGGGGACCACGCCCCGCGGTCGCCCGGACGGTCAGTGGGGCCGGCGCTGCATCGCGTCGCGCACCTCGCCCACCAGCTCCTCGAGGATGTCCTCGAGGAACACCACGCCGAGCGTGTCCCCCGCGCCCTCGACGCGCGCGAGGTGGGCGCCGGACCGCTGCATCGCGCGCAGCGCGTCCTCGACCTCGTCCGCCGGTGCCGTCACCGCCAGCGCGCGCACCCGCCAGGCCGGGACGGGCCGGTCACGCGTCGCGTCGTCGGCGTAGAGCACGTCCTTGACGTGCAGGTAGCCGACGAGAGCGCCCGCGTCGTCGGCGACGGGGAAGCGGGAGAAGCCGGTCCGGGCGACGAGGCGCTCGACGTCGTCGGGCGTGCAGCCCTCGGTGAGGGTGACGAGGTCCGCCACGGGGACCATGACGTCCGCGGCCGTGCGCTCGGAGAACTCGATCGCGCCCGACAGCAGGCCCTGCTCGTCGCGCAGCACGCCCTCGGCCTGCGACCGCTCGACGATCGACTGCACCTCCTCGGCCGTGAACGCCGACGCCACCTCGTCGCGCGGCTCGACGCCGGTGGCCCGCACCGCGTGGTTGGCGAGCCAGTTCAGCGCGACGATCACCGGGCGCAGGGCGCGCCCGATCCACACGAGCGGCGGGCCGAACCACATGACGGCCGTCTCCGGCCCCGCGACCGCGAGGTTCTTCGGCACCATCTCGCCGAGCACCACGTGCAGGTACACGACGACCGCGAGCGCCACGACGAACGCGACCGGGTGGGCGAGCGCCGTGCTCAGGCCGAGCGCGTGCAGCGGCTCCTCGACGAGGTGCGCGAGCGCGGGCTCGGCGACGATGCCGAGCCCGGTCGAGCAGACCGTGACGCCGAGCTGCGCGCACGCGAGCATGAGGGACACGTTCTCCATGGCCCACAGCACGGTGCGCGCGCGCCGGTCGCCCTGCGCGGCGCGCGGCTCGATGGCCGACCGGCGGGACGAGATGATGGCGAACTCCGCGCCGACGAAGAAGGCGTTCCCGGCGAGCAGCAGCAGGCCGACGAGGAGGGCCGTCGTGGAGCTCACGACCCGACCTCCTCGGGCACCGGCCGTACCCCGACGCGCTCGACGCGCCGCCCCTCCATGGCCTCGACCCGCACGGCGACCCGGTCGGCGCCCTCCCCGACGAGCACCTCGTCACCCGGCTCCGGCACCCGGCCGAGCCGCGACATGACGAGGCCGCCGAGCGTCTCGTACGCGCCGCCCTCGGGGACCACGAGGGCCGTGACCTCCGTCAGCTCGTCGGGGCGCATGACGCCGGGCACGAGCCACGACCCGTCGGCGCGCCGGGCGGCGCCCGCCCGCCGCGGGTCGTGCTCGTCGGCGACGTCGCCCACGAGCTCCTCGACGACGTCCTCGAGCGTCACGACGCCCGACGTGCCGCCGTACTCGTCGACGACGACCGCCATCTGCAGCCCGAGGCCGCGCAGCTCGACGAGGAGCGGGCCGAGCCGCACGGTCTCGGGGACGCGCGGCGCGTCGACCATGAGGGCGGCGGCCGGCACCTCGCGACGGCGCTCGTGGGGCACGGCGACGGCGCGCCGCAGGTGCACGAGGCCGACGACGTCGTCCCGATCCTCGCCGATGACGGGGAACCGCGAGTGCCCGGTGCGGCGCGCGGCGTCGACGACGTCGGCCGCGGTCGCGTCGCGCTCGAGGACGACCGTGCGCATTCGGTCCGTCATGACGTCGACGGCGGACAGCTGCTCGAGCTCGATCGAGTTCGTGAGCAGGGTGGCGACGGAGACGTCGAGCGTCCCCTCCTGCGCCGACCGGCGCACGAGCGACGCGAGCTCGGACGCCGACCGGGCCCCCGACAGCTCCTCGCGGGGCTCGACGCCCACGCGGCGCAGGATCGCGTTCGCGGACCCGTTGAGGACCGCGATCACGGGCCGGAACAGCCGCGTGAACTGGCGCTGCAGCGGCACGACCTGGCGCGCGGTCGCGTAGGGCGCGCTCAGCGCGTAGTTCTTCGGGATCAGCTCGCCGAACAGCATGGAGAAGAAGTTCACGAGGACCAGCGCGAGGACGCCGGCGAGCACGGCCGCGACCGCCTCGCCGAGCGCCGTGCGCCCGAGCGCGTCGCCGACGAGCGACAGCAGCGCGGGCTGGGCGGTGTAGCCGAGGAGGATCGTCGTGATGGTGATGCCGACCTGCGCCGAGCTCAGCTCGGTGGACAGGTGCCGCAGCCCGGCGCGGACGCTGCGGTCGCGCCGGTCGCCGCCGCCGGGACTGTCGCCCTCCTCGTCGTCCCCCGCGCCCACGACGCCGGGGTCGAGGGTGACCAGGGAGAACTCGCTCGCCACGAACACGGCGGTGCCCGCCGTGAGGAGCACCCCGAGCGCAACCATCGCCCAGTCGCCTAGCACGAGGTGCTCCACCGATATCGACCGCTGCTGCTCATCGTGCGCACGATGCTAGCGAGCGGTGCCCGGCCCGCACGGTCGGACACCGCGGGACGGCCCGGCATATCCGCCGGACCTGGACCGACGTGTGCCAGGCTGTATCCCATGGCAGATCCGAGGTCAGCGAGCGCATTCCCCACCGGTGCCGGCGCGACGGCGAGCCGGACGCCCGCTCCGCCCACCGGCCAGCCCGGCCAGCAGACCGCCACGGTCCTCGTCGTCGAGGACGAGCCCGCGATCGCCACGGCGATCGCCCAGCGGCTCAGCGCGGAGGGCTGGCGCGTCGAGGTGGCGCGCGACGGGCTGTCGGGCGTCGACGCGGCGCACCGCCTGCGGCCCGACGTCATCGTCCTCGACGTCATGCTCCCGGGCATCGACGGGCTGGAGGTCACGCGTCGGATCCAGGCGGAGCAGCCGGTGCCCATCCTCATGCTCACGGCGCGCGACGACGAGACCGACATGCTCATCGGCCTCGGCGTGGGCGCCGACGACTACATGACGAAGCCGTTCTCCATGCGCGAGCTCGTCGCGCGCCTCAAGGCGCTGCTGCGCCGCGTGGACCGGGCGGCCCAGGCGGCGAGCGCGTCGCCGACCGAGCCGCCGATGGTCGTCGGCGACGTGACGATCGACAAGGCGCAGCGCCGCGTCCACCGGAACGGCGAGGAGGTGCACCTGACGCCCACGGAGTTCGAGCTGCTCGTCATGCTCGCGAGCTCGCCGCGGACCGTGCTCACCCGCGAGCGCCTCCTCGCGGAGGTGTGGGACTGGGCCGACGCCAGCGGGACGCGCACCGTCGACTCGCACATCAAGGCGCTGCGCCGCAAGCTCGGTGCGGACCTCATCCGCACCGTGCACGGCGTCGGGTACGCGTTCGAGCCGCCCGCAGGATGACGTCGCTCCCCGACGGCCCGGACCGGGCCGGCGCGCCGGCCCCGCTCCACCGCGGGCACGCCAAGCGCCCCCACCTGCCGGACGTGCGGCCGCTCGACTCGTTCCGGTCGCTGAAGATCAAGCTCGGCGTGCTCGTCGCGGCGACGGTCACGCTCGCGGTGCTCATCACGTGGATCGGGCTGCAGAACCAGCTCGGGCCGTCGCGCACGTTCCCGCTCGCGATCGTCCTGTCGCTCCTGCTCACGCAGGTGCTCGCGCGCGGCATGACGTCCCCGCTGCGCGAGATGACGGCGGCGGCGCGCGCCATGGCGGACGGTGACTACACCCGGCGCGTGCGCGCGACGAGCCGGGACGAGGTGGGCCAGCTCGCGGTGGCGTTCAACGTCATGGCGGAGGACCTCGCGACGAGCGACCAGGTGCGGCGCGAGCTCATCGCGAACGTGTCGCACGAGCTGCGCACGCCGGTCGCCGCGCTGCAGGCGCAGCTCGAGAACGTCGTCGACGGCGTCTCGCCGCCCACGCCCGCGACGATGGAGATGGCGCTCGCGCAGACGGAGCGCCTCGCACGGCTCGTCGCCTACCTCCTCGACCTGTCGCGCCTCGAGGCCGGCGCGGCGGACCTCAACATCACGAGGATCGACGTCGGCGACTTCCTCGAGGAGAACGCCGAGGCGGTCTCGATGGTCGACGCGGCGAAGGGCCTGCGGTACGTCGTCGACGTGACCCCGCCCGACCTCGTCGTCGAGGCGGACCGCGAGCGGCTGCACCAGGTCGTCGTGAACCTCCTGCAGAACGCGATCCGCCACTCCCCCCACGGCGGGGAGATCCGGCTCGAGGCCTACCCCGTCGACGACGACGTCGTCGTCGAGGTCGTCGACGAGGGGCCGGGCATCGCCAAGGAGGACCGCGAGCGCATCTTCGAGCGCTTCGCGCGGGCGAGCGCCACGGGCGCGCACGCCGTGCCGGGCGGCTCGACCGGAGGCACGGGCATCGGCCTGGCGATCGTCCGCTGGGCGGTCGACCTCCACGGGGGGCGCGTCGAGGTCGCCGACTCCCGGCGGGGCGCGACGATGCGCGTGACGCTCCCGGCGCACCGGTCCGCGGCGCGCGTCGACGGGGCCCTCGACGGGGGTGTCGACGGCGTCGTCGACGACCACCGCGACGACGACCGCGCTGAGTGAGATCGGTCACACCTGCGCCTCGGGATACCCGGCGATGGGCTGGAAATCCACGATCTTGCCCGCATCCGGGCCGACCGTTGCCTCACGTTTGCCTCGGTCTGACGTCGGCGCAGACCTCACCCGGGAGGCCCCACGTGGCGTCGGCCGACGCGACGCCCGAGGGCCTACCCTGGAAGGGTCCGGGACACCGGACGAGTCTGTGCCGGGGCGCGCCGTCGTCTCGTCGACACGCGCCGACACGACTGTGACCGACAGCGACCTGTGGTGAAAGTGGGCGATCCGCGCGTGTCCCCGAAGGCTGAGTCAGAGGCGATCAGCGACGCAAGCTCCGTGTTCGGAGCGAACGAGTGGCTCGTCGACGAGCTCTACGAGCAGTACCTCCAGGACAAGCACGCGGTGGACCCCGCGTGGTGGGACTTCTTCGAGGACTACCGGCCCGCGGAGCGCTCCGAGGACGCCGCGACCGGGACGGCGCCCGCGCCGGCTCGCGACGAGTCGCCCACGAACGGGGCCGCGCGGGCGAGCGCGCCCGCCCGGCCGACGCGCGCCGGCTCGCCCGGCTCGTCGACCTCATGGACGCCGTGCGCGACCACGACGACGAGGTGCTGCGGGTCGGCGCCCAGTTCCACGGCGAGATCGAGGCGCTCGCGGACAACCGCTGGTGCTCCGCGCTCCTGCGGCAGATCCGCGGCCACGTCGACCGGTACCGCGCGCTCGTCGCCGGGCGCCGCGCCGGCACCACGGACCACGTGGACGAGCACCGCGCCGTCGCGGACGCCGTCGCGGCCGGGGACCCCGCGGCCGCGGAGGCCGCGATGACGGCACACATCCACCGCAGCGCCGCGCTCGCCGAGCAGGCGCTGCGCGACGCCGAGACCAGCTGACCGACGACCGAGAGGCAGCCATGCCCTACACCCACCACCTGCGGGTCCACCCGAGCGCGGAGCGGCTCGACCGGACGGACCAGCTCGCGTGGAAGCTCGCCGAGCTCGCGACCGACGACGTGGCGGTGACGCCCGAGGTCGTCGACATGGTGGTCAACCGGGTCATCGACAACGCCGCGGTCGCCGCCGCGAGCCTGACCCGCGGCCCCGCCGTCGCCGCCCGCGGGCAGGCCCTCGCCCACCCGTACGCGCCCGGCGCGGCGGTCGTCGGCTGCGGCCTCGCGACGCGGACGAGCCCCGAGTGGGCGGCGTGGGCCAACGGCGTCGCCGTGCGCGAGCTCGACTTCCACGACACGTTCCTCGCCGCGGAGTACTCCCACCCGGGCGACAACATCCCGCCGGTGCTCGCGGTCGCGCAGCACGCCGGGGCCGACGGCGCCGCGCTCGTGCGCGGGATCGTCACCGGCTACGAGGTCCAGGTCGACCTCGTGCGGGCGATCAGCCTGCATCGCCACAAGATCGACCACGTCGCGCACCTCGGACCGTCCGCCGCGGCGGGCATCGGGACGCTGCTGGGTCTCGACACGGAGACCGTGTTCCAGGCGATCGGCCAGGCGCTGCACACGACGACCGCCACGCGCCAGTCCCGCAAGGGGCAGATCTCCACGTGGAAGGCGTACGCGCCCGCGTTCGCGGGCAAGGCCGCCGTCGAGGCCGTCGACCGCGCGATGCGTGGCCAGACGTCGCCCGAGCCGATCTACGAGGGGGAGGACGGCGTGGTCGCCTGGCTGCTCGACGGCCCGGACGCCGCGTACGACGTCGTGCTGCCCGGCCCGGGCGAGCCGCGCGCCGCGATCCTCGACACGTACACCAAGGAGCACTCCGCGGAGTACCAGTCGCAGGCGCTCATCGACCTCGCCCGTGCGCTGCACGCCGAGCACCCGTGGCTCGCGGACCCCGAGAACGTCGCGGGCGTCGTCATCCACACGAGCCACCACACGCACCACGTCATCGGCTCGGGCGCGAACGACCCGCAGAAGTACGACCCGGCCGCGTCCCGCGAGACCCTCGATCACTCGGTCCCGTACATCTTCGCCGTCGCGCTGCAGGACGGCGGGTGGCACCACGTCGGCTCCTACACGCCCGAGCGGGCCGCGCGCCCGGACACCGTCGCGCTGTGGCGCAAGATCACCACGGCCGAGGACCCGGAGTGGACGCGCCGCTACCACTCGACCGACCCCGCCGAGAAGGCGTTCGGCGGCCGGGTCGAGATCGAGCTCGCCGACGGCGGGCGCCTCGTCCGCGAGATCGCCGTCGCCGACGCGCACCCGCTCGGCGCGCGCCCGTTCGGCCGCGAGCAGTACGTGCGCAAGTTCCGCACCCTCGCCGACGGGGTCCTCGAGGAGGCGGAGATCGAGCGGTTCCTCGGCCTCGCCGAGCGCCTGCCCGAGCTGACCGCCGCCGAGGTGCGCGAGCTCACGGTCGTCGCGCGGCCCGGTCTCCTCGACTCCGTGCCGACGCCCACCGGGCTCTTCGAGCTCGGCCGCCCCGCGCCGCCCGCGGACGTCGAGGGCGAGGGGTTCACGATGCACGAGGCGAGCGAGGGGGAGGACGCCTGATGCTGTACAGCCAGGTCACGCCGTCGGACAAGCGGCGCGCGTTCCGCGCGGCGCTCGACGCCGCGGCGACCACGGGAGAACCGCTGCGGCTGCCGGGGGCGTTCAACCCGCTGTCCGCGCGGCTGATCCAGGACACGGGTTTCGAGGGCGTCTACGTGTCCGGGGCCGTGCTGTCCGCCGACCTCGGCCTCCCGGACATCGGGCTCACCACGCTCACCGAGGTCGCGGGGCGCTCGCAGCAGATCGCCCGCGTCACGGACCTGCCCGCGCTCGTCGACGCGGACACCGGCTTCGGCGAGCCGATGAACGTGGCCCGCACGGTCCAGACGCTCGAGGACGCCGGCGTCGCGGGCTGCCACGTCGAGGACCAGGTCAACCCCAAGCGGTGCGGGCACCTCGACGGCAAGGAGGTCGTCGGGCTCGACGAAGCCACCAAGCGCGTGCGGGCCGCGGCCGATGCGCGGCGCGACCCCGGCTTCCTCGTCATGGCGCGCACCGACGTACGCGGCACCGTCCCCGGCCCGGACGGGCTGCGCCTCGCGATCGACCGCGCGAAGGCGCTCGTCGACGCGGGCGCCGACGCCGTCTTCCCCGAGGCGATGGCCGACCTCGCCGAGTTCGAGGCGGTCGCGTCGGCCGTCGACGTGCCCGTGCTCGCGAACATGACCGAGTTCGGCAAGTCCGAGCTCTTCACGCGGCGCCAGCTCGGCGACGCGGGCGTGCGGCTGGTCATCTACCCCGTCACGCTGCTGCGCGTCGCGATGGGCGCCGCCGAGCGCGCGCTCCGGGAGATCGCCGAGACCGGCACGCAGGCCGGCCAGGTCGAGGGCATGCAGACGCGCGCGCGGCTGTACGAGCTGCTCGACTACGCGGCCTACAACGCGTTCGACGAGGGGATCTTCACCTACCGACCGTGACCCGAGCCCGACCGCACGACGGATCCGCATCACGAAGGAGTGAGCGCATGACCAGTCCCGCTGCACCGACCACCGCCGACGCCCCGGAGATCCGCAAGGGCCTCGCGGGCGTCGTCGTCGACGTCACCGCCGTCTCGAAGGTCAACCCCGACACCAACTCGTTGCTGTACCGCGGGTACCCCGTCCAGGACCTCGCCGCGCGTCGGTCGTTCGAGGAGGTCGCGTACCTCCTGTGGCACGGCGAGCTCCCCACGCCCGCGCAGCTCGCCGAGCAGACCGCGGCCGAGCGCGCCCAGCGCGCGCTGCCGGGGAACGTCGCGGACGCCGTGCGCGAGCTCCCGACGACGTGCCACCCCATGGACGTCGTCCGGACCGCCGTGTCCCAGCTCGGCGCGCACGACCCCGACGCCGCGGACTTCTCGCCCGCCGCCGAGCAGGCCAAGGCGCTGCGGCTGTGGGCCGCGCTGCCCGCCGTCGTCGCGCTCGACCAGCGCCGCCGCCGCGGCCAGGAGCAGGTCGAGCCGCGCGACGACCTCGGCTACGCCGAGAACTTCCTGTGGACGACGTTCGGCGAGGTGCCCGACCCGGCCGTCGTCCGGGCGTTCGAGGTGTCGATGGTCCTCTACGCCGAGCACTCGTTCAACGCCTCGACCTTCACCGCGCGTGTCATCACGTCCACGCTCTCGGACCTGCACTCCGCGGTCACGGGAGCGATCGGGGCGCTCAAGGGGCCGCTCCACGGCGGGGCCAACGAGGCCGTCATGGCGACGTTCGCCGAGATCGGCTCTGCGGACCGTGCGGCCGCGTGGCTCGACGACGCGCTCGCCGCGAAGCGCAAGATCATGGGCTTCGGGCACCGGGTCTACAAGCACGGCGACTCGCGCGTCCCGACGATGCGCGCCACGCTCGACGACCTCGTGCGCCACTACGACCGCCCCGACCTCCTCGAGCTCTACACCGCGCTCGAGGCGGCGATGGCCGAGCGCAAGGACATCCTCCCGAACCTCGACTACCCGGCCGGGCCGGCGTACCACCTCATGGGGTTCGACACCCCGATGTTCACGCCGCTGTTCGTCGCGTCGCGCGTCGTCGGGTGGACCGCGCACGTCATGGAGCAGCGGGCGGCCAACGCGCTCATCCGGCCGCTGAGCGAGTACGTGGGCGAGCCGCAGCGGGAGGTGCCCGGCGCCTGAGCCGGGATCGTCCCCGGAGCCCGTGACCCGGGGACGTCCGGGAGGCAGGGCGAGGGCTCAGCCGACGAAGCGCTCCAGCTCCGCCCGGTCGACCGGCTCGCCGCGGTGGATCAGCGCCTTGACGTCCTCCATGCGGTCCCACACGTTCACCGCCATGCCCGCCTCGACGCGGCCGTCGTGGACCCAGAACGCGACCAGCTCGCGGTCGGCGACGGACCCGCTGACGACCACCTCGTCCACCGCCTCGGGATGCGCGACGAAGCCGAGGTACTCCATGCCGACGTCGTACTGGTCGGAGAAGAAGTACGGCAGCTCGGCGTAGGGCTCGGTCGCGCCGAGCATCGACCGTGCGGCGTGCGGGCCCTGGCTGAGCGCCGTCGCCCAGTGCTCCACGCGGAGCGCGCGCCCGTACCGCGGGTACGGCACGCTCGCGACGTCGCCCGCGACGAACACGTCGGGGTCGGTCGTCTGCAGGGTCGCCGAGGCGACGACGCCGCCCGTGGCGGAGTCGAGCGCGAGCCCGGCCGCCTGCGCGAGCCCGACGTCCGGGGCGGCGCCGACGGCGACGAGCACGAGGTCCGCCTCGACGTGGGTCCCGTCGGCGAGCGCGACGCCCGTCGCGCGGCCCTCACCCGTGATCGCGACGGCCTGCGCGCGCCGGTGCAGGTGCACCCCGTGCCCGGCGTGGACCTGCCCGTACAGCTCGCCCATCTGCGGACCGAGCACGCGCTCGAGCGGGTGCACGCCCTGCCCGACGACGCTCACCTCGAGCCCTGCCGACCGGGCCGACGCCGCGACCTCGAGCCCGATCCAGCCGTCGCCGACGATCGCGAGGCGGCCCGCGCCGTCCCGGCGCGCGGCCTCGAAGGAGGCGACGAGCCGGTCGCTGTCGTCGAGGGTTCGCAGGTAGCGGACCCCCTCCTGGTCCGCGCCCGGCACCGGGAGACGGCGCGGCTGCGACCCGGTGGCCATAAGCAGCTTCTCGTACGGCAGCGTCCGGCCGTCGTCGAGCGCGACCGTCCGCGCGGCCACGTCCAGCGCGGTCACCGTGGTCCCGGTGAGCAGCTCGACGTCGTGCTCGGCGTACCAGGCGGCGTCCAGCGGGAACACCGCGTCACGCCCGGCCTCGCCGCGCAGGTAGTCCTTCGACAGCGGCGGCCGCTCGTACGGCGCGTGGGCCTCGCGCGTGACGACGGCGAGCCCGCCCTCGTAGCCCTCCGCACGCAGCGTCTCGACCGCCTTCGCGGCCGCCAGACCTCCTCCGACGACGACGATCCGGCCGACCTCCACGGGGACCTCCGCTGCTCGGGTGCCTGGGTCGCGGCCAGTGTCTCGCGGGACGCCGTCCCGCGCCCGCGGGCCGGACGGTGCGGACGGAAGGCATGTCTGCCCCGTCGTGCGGCGGGTGAAGTTCGTCGCACGGATGCCGGGGAACGTGTGTAAATGCGGCTCAAACGGGCAACGCCGTCACAACTGAACGAGTGTCCAAGATGTGAACGTTCATCTGGACTGTGCACCATGCGGGCATGTCTTGGGTGGCGGTCGGCTGGGCGATGGTCGTCCTCGGATCCGGGGCGACGGTGCTCTTCGCCCGCCGGGCCCGGGTGCGCGCGTCGACCGGGGCCGACGGCCTCGCCGTCGGGTGCGGGGCAGGCCTCGCGCTGTGGGGTGTGATCGTCGTGATCGCGGCGACAGTGCTCCAGCGGGCGTGACGGTGCGTCGGCCTTCCTCCCGCGCAGGGGGATGGGAGGAGGGCCGACGTCACGCCCGCAGAGCCCGGCCGAGCCGGGCGACGGACGTGCGGAGCTCTTCGAGCACGCGCGTGTGGACGTCCTCGTCCCGCCCGTAGGGGTCCTCGACGTCCGGCGCGCGGAGCGTGCCGAGCCTCGCGCGCAGGCGGCCCGCCGAGGCGAGCAGCGACCGCAGCCTCGTCTCGTCGTCGTCGCCCTGCCGCAGCGCCGGGTCGGCGTGCTCCGCGAGCAGCACGAGCTCCGTCAGGAGGAACGTGCGGCGCAGCGCGCCCGGGGCGTGATCGAGGACCACGGCACGCTGCCGCGCCGTCATCGTCACCACGACATCGCTGGCTCCCACGAGCGCGGGCGTCAGCGCGCGCGCCGCGAACGTGGCGTGGTCGAGACCGAGCGCGGAGAGCCGTCGCGCGACGGGCTCCGCGACGGGCGAGCCGACGACCGCCTGCGTCCCGGCGCTCGTGACGTCCACCGACGCGTCGAGCGCGTCGGAGAGCAGGAGCTGCGCGGCGGGGGACCGGCAGATGTTGCCGGTGCACACGGCGAGCAGGCGGAGCACGGCGTCCTTCCGTCGCAGGTCGTCGGGCAAGGCGCCCGGGGCCTGGTTACCGTAGCGCGAGCGGTACCGCTCTGCCGGGCGGTGACGACGGGGGCGAGTCGCGGGGGGCGACATGGTGCACGACGGTTGGGGTCCGCGCTGGGCAGGGGCGACGCCCTCGGTCACGGTCGAGGAGCGGGAGCGGCCTCCGACGCGGCGGCCCGCGCCGAGTGTGCGGCACCGACGCGTCCGTCGGCGTGTGCTCCTCGCGGTGGGCCTGCTCGCGCTGCTCGTGGCGGCCTGGGGCGCGTGGCTCGCGGGCGACGTCCTGCGCGCCCGGTCGGCGTTCGAGGCCGCGGCGGCCGATCTCCCGGTGCTGCAGGAGCAGGTACGGGCGGGCGGAGACGTGTCCGCCCGGATCGACGAGGTGCAGCGCGCCGCGTCGACCGCGGCGCGGGCGACGACCGGGCCGCACTGGCGGCTCGCGCACCACCTCCCGGTCGTCGGCGACGACGCCCGTGCCCTCGGCGACGTCGCCGCTGCCGTGGACGGCCTCGCC
>NZ_LWGL01000049.1 GCF_001722485.1 Cellulosimicrobium cellulans
GTCGCCGGTCCCGGCGGGCTCCGCGCCGGCGAGCACGTCGCCCGCGTCGCCGGCCCGTCCGGACCCCTCCGCCGATCCCCCGGACGTGACGGACCCGGACGGGTCGGCAGGCTCGACGCCCTGCGCCGGCGCCTCCGGCTCGTCCGGCCCCGCAGGCTCGGGCTGCCGCTCGGGCTCGGACGGCACCTCGGGACCGGTCGGCGGAGCCGGGTCGGTGGGCACCACGGGCTCGGGAGCAGGCGTGACGGTTGCGGGCGGGGGCGGCGGCGCGGGCGGGGTGGAGCCCTCGGAGCACACCGGCTCCTCCCCTCCCTCGCCGAAGTGCTCGTGGTAGTGGCCCACCTGGACCCACGTGATGCAGTACTCGCTCTCCTCGATGAGGGCGCTCCACGGCAGGTACGACGCGCCGACGTACACGCCCGACGCCTGTCCGTTGACGCTCTCGAAGTGGATCCCGGCGCCGTGCGACGTGCCGCCGGCCGTGTACTGGATGTTGACGTGCCTGCCGTCGGTGAAGGCGTCGCCCTCCGGGAGCTGCAGGCCCGCGGGGAGGACGGCGTAGGGCGTGCTCCGCTCGGGCTCGCTCGCCGTCGCGGGGGACGTGGACAGGACAAGGAGGAGGGCAGCACCGAGTGTTGCCCCCGTCGCCGTGCTCATGGGACGGTGAGGACCTTCCTGGAAAGGGAGGGCCTGCTCGGTTCGCGCTCCGCCAAGAGGGACCGAGCAGGCCGTACGAGAACGGGTGGTCGCCTCACCCTAGGAAGCAACTGGACGGTCGTCCAACTGGCTCGATCGGCCGCCCGCCCGCGTTCTCGCAGGCCAGCGCCACGAGGCGGCGCGCAGGGCACGGTCCGGTTCACCCGGCCTTTCACCCGTGTCGGTGCTCGACCACCCGCTCGCCGCCCACCACGAGGGGCGAGACGGACGTGCGGACCACCTCGGACAGACATGACATCTGTCCCTCCCTGCCGCCGGCGGCCCGTGGTTCGGTGGTGCCATGGCGACTCTCGAGATCGACTCGCTGACCAAGTCCTACGGCGCCGTCCGCGCGCTGCGAGGCACGACGTTCGACGTGCGCGCCGGGGAGATCTTCGGCTTCGTCGGCTCCAACGGCGCCGGGAAGACGACGACCATGCGCATCGTGCTCGGCGTGCTCGCCGCGGACGGCGGCGAGGTCCGCTGGGACGGGCGCCCGATCGGGCCCGACGCCCGGCGGCGCATCGGCTACATGCCCGAGGAGCGCGGCCTGTACCCCCGGATGCGCGTCGCCGACCAGCTGACGTACCTCGCGCGGCTGCACGGGCTCTCCGCCGGGGCCGCGCGCGACGCGATGACGCGCTGGACGGACACCCTCGGGGTCGCCTCGCGCCGCGGCGACGAGGTGCAGAAGCTCTCGCTCGGCAACCAGCAGCGCGTCCAGCTCGCCGCCGCGCTGACCCACGACCCCGACGCGCTGGTCCTCGACGAGCCGTTCTCCGGCCTCGACCCGGTCGCGGTGGACGTCATGAGCGACGTGCTGCGCGACCGCGCCGACGCCGGGGTCCCCGTGGTCTTCTCCTCCCACCAGCTCGACCTCGTCGAGCGGCTGTGCGACCGGGTGGGGATCATCAAGGACGGCGCCATGGTCGCCCTCGGCACGATCGACGAGCTGCGACGGACCGAGACGGAGCGCTGGGTCGTCGACGGCGCACCGGGCGCCTCGTGGATCGGCGCGGTGCCCGGCGCCCGCGCCGTGAGCCTCGAGGACTCGCGCACCGTCGTGGAGCTCGCCCCGGGGCCCCGCCCCGACGGCTCGCCCGGCAGCGAGCCCGGCGGCGAGCAGGCCGTGCTGCGCGCGGCGCTGGCCGCAGGGGCCGTGCGCGAGTTCGCCGTCGTGCGGCCGTCGCTCACGGAGCTGTACCGGGACGTGGTGAGCTCGCCCGCCGCGGACGGGGCCGCGGACCTGACCGAGACGAAGGACGAGGTGCCGGCATGAGCACGACCCGACCGACCGCCGTCGACCAGGGCGCGACGGAGCTCTCGTCCTGGGCGGCGATCCGCCTCGTCGCGGGCCGGGAGATCACGACGCGCGTGCGCTCGAAGTCGTTCGTGTGGCTCACGGTGCTGCTCGTCGCGGCCGTCGTGCTCGGCGGCGTCGTGCTCAACCTCGCGACGTCGTCCGGCCCGACCGCGCAGCGCGTCGGCCTCACCGCGGGCACCGCCACGCTCGCCGAGGCCGTGACGTCCACGGGTGAGGCGCTCGGGACGCCGGTCGAGACCGTCGACGTCGACGACGAGGCCGCCGGCGAGCAGCAGGTGCGCGACGGGGACCTCGACGCGCTCGTCACCGGGACGCCCGAGGACTGGGCCGTCGTCGTCGAGTCCGAGCTCGGCGACGCCCTCACCCCCGTCCTCACGACGCTCGCGCAGCAGACCGCGCTGGCCGGCGCCGTGAGCGAGCTCGGCGGCGACCCGGCCGCGGTGTCGTCCGAGATGGCGACCGCGCAGCCGACGGTCCGCACGATCGGCGAGCCGAGCGAGTTCGAGCCGGCCCGCTACGTCACGGGCCTCGTCACCGGGATCCTGCTGTTCATGGCGATCATGATCAGCGGCCAGCTCATCGCCCAGGGCGTCGTCGAGGAGAAGACGAGCCGCGTCGTCGAGCTGCTGCTCGCGACCGTGCGGCCGTGGCAGCTCATGGCGGGCAAGGTCCTGGGGATCGGCCTCGTCGGGCTCGGGCAGGTCGCGCTCGTCGTCGCGGCGGGCGTCGGGACGGCGCTCGGGTTCGGCCTGGTGGACACGGGCACGATCGACCTCGGCACGGCCGCGGCGTGGGCCCTCGTGTGGTTCGTCGTCGGCTTCGTCAGCTACGCGCTGCTCATGGCGGGTCTCGGGGCGCTCGTCTCGCGCCAGGAGGACGTCGGCGCCGTGACCACGCCCGTCACGTTCCTCATGATCGTGCCGTACATCGTCGGGGTCTCCGTGGCGCCGTGGGCGCCGGACAACCCGCTCGTCGTGTGGCTGTCGTACGTGCCGCTGTGCTCGCCGCTGCTCATGCCGGTGCGGATCGCGCTCGGCAGCGCCGAGACCTGGGAGGCCCTGCTGGCGCTCGGCCTGTCCGTGGCGCTGATCCCGGTGCTCGTGTGGCTCGCCGCGAAGATCTACTCGAACGCGGTGCTGCGCACGGGCGCGCGCGTCAGGCTCGCGGACGCGCTGCGCGCGGGCTGACCGCGCCGGGGCGGCCGCGCGACCCCGTCAAGACTCTTGACGTCGAGACAGTCGAGTACCCTCGCGTCATGGAGCTGCACGACGACGCCGGACGCCCGGCCGAGGGCCCGGACGAGCGACCGGACGAGGTCGACCGCATCGTCGCGGCCTGGCAGCACGAGCGGCCCGACCTCGACCTCGAGCCGCTGACGGTCTTCTCGCGCGTCGACCGGCTCGCGCGCCACCTCGACCGGGCGCGCAGGACGGCGTTCGCGCGCGGGCACCTGGAGACGTGGGAGTTCGACGTGCTCTCCGCGCTGCGCCGGGCCGGCGAGCCGTACCGCCTCTCCCCCGGTGCGCTCGTCACGCAGACCCTCGTCACGAGCGGGACCATGACCAACCGCATCGACCGGCTCGAGTCGCGCGGCCTCGTGGTGCGCCGCCGGTCGCCCGACGACCGTCGCGGCGTCCTCGTCGAGCTCACGCCGGACGGCCTCGAGCGCGTCGACACGGCGATGACCGACCTGCTCGCAGTCGAGTCGCGCATCCTCGACGCGCTCGAGCCGGGGGAACGCCCCGCGCTCGCCGCGCTCCTGCGTACGGTGGTGGGGCAGTTCGACGACTGACCGGGCGCGCCCGCGCGACCGACCCGACGCCCGGAGGCCACCCCGCATGACCGCCCCCCGCCGTCCGAGCCCCTTCCGCGGCGGGATCGACGGCGTGCTCCTCGTCGCGGTGCTGCTCGTGGCCGTCAACCTGCGCGCGCCGCTGACCGCCGTCCCGCCCGTGGTCGCGGACGTCGCGGCCGAGCTCGACCTCACGGCGGCCGCGGCCGGGCTCCTCACCGGGATCCCGGTGCTGTGCTTCGCCCTCGCCACGCCGGCCGTCGCCGGCATCCTCGGCCGCTCGTCGCTGCGCACCGCGATCGCGGTGGCCCTCGCGCTGATCCTCGCGGGGACGGTGGTGCGCTCGCTGGACCTGTCCGGCGTCGCCGCGGTCGGCCACGGCGCCACGTTCGCGGGGACCGTCCTCGTCGGTCTCGGCATCACGACGGCGAACCTCGCCGTCCCGATGATCGCCCAGCGCGACTTCCCCGGGCAAGTGAGCACCGTGACGGGCCTGTACACGGCGGCCATCAACGTCGGCACGGTCGCGACGACCGCGCTCACCGCCCCGCTCGCCGACGCCGTGGGATGGCGCTGGGCGCTCGCGTCGTTGGGCGTGCTCGCCGTCGTCGCGCTGGTGTGGTGGTGGCGCGCCGTCCCGCGGGAACCGGCCATCGCACCGCCCGTCGACCTTGCCCGGACCACCGGGCGCCTCGCGGGCGCCGACGCCCCGGACGCGCTCGCCGAGGGCATGGCCCAGGGCGTGACGGGCACCGAGCCGGAGGCCGCCGCGCGCCGGGAGCGCCACGTCCTCGCGACGCCGTTCACCTGGGCGCTGTGCGCGATGTTCGCGCTGCAGTCGTCGAGCTTCTACGCCCTGACCGCCTGGCTGCCGCTCGTCCTCGAGGACCTCGCGGACATCCCGCGCAGCGCCGCGGGCGGCGCGGCGTCGCTGTTCCAGGGGTTCGCCATCGTCGGCGGGCTCGCGGTGCCGCTCGCCCTCCGGCGGCTGTCGCTGCGCACGACGTTCGCCGGCATCGCCGTGCTGTGGCTCCTGCTGCCGGCCGGGCTGCTCCTGGCGCCCGGGGCGTGGGCCGTCTGGGCGTCGGCCGCGGGCGTCGCCCAGGCGGCGAACTTCGTCGTGGTCTTCACGCTCGTCGCGCAGCGGTTCCCGACGGTGCGCCGCGGGCGCCAGGCGTCCGCCACGGTCCAGTCGGTGGGCTACTGCTTCGCGGCCGTCGCGCCGACGGCGTCCGGCGCGCTCCAGACGGCGACGGGCACGTGGACGGCGCCGGTCGCCGTCGTGCTCGGGGGCCTCGCGGTCATGGCCGTCGTGGGCGTCGTGCTCACGGGTCCCCGGAGGCGCTGACCGAGCGTCAGCCCGCGATCTCCGCCGCCTCCAGCCAGGCCGCCTCGAGCTCGTCCTTCTCGGCCGCGAGCGTCCGCAGCTCGCCGTCGAGCTCCGCCACGGCCGCGAAGTCGGTCGCCCGGGCGGCGATCTTCTCGTGCAGCCGGGCCTCGAGCTCCGCGATCTTGCTCAGGCGCCGCTCGATCCGGTTGATCTCCTTCTTGGCCGCGCGGACCTCGGCCGCGCTCGGCGCGGAGCCGGCGGCCTCCTCGGCCGCCGCGTCGCCGGCCGGGGCGGCGGGCACGCTCACCGCCGCGGGCCGCTCGCCGCTCGCGATCGCCGCCCGTCGCAGCTCGAGGTACTGCTCGACGCCGCCCGGCAGGTCGCGGACCTGGCCGTCGCCGAGCAGCGCGACCTGACGGTCCGCGACTCGCTCGAGCAGGTAGCGGTCGTGCGAGACGACGACGAGCGTCCCGGGCCAGCCGTCGAGCAGGTCCTCGAGCGCGGCGAGCGTGTCGGTGTCGAGGTCGTTCGTCGGCTCGTCGAGGAGCAGCACGTTGGGCTCGGCGACGAGCAGGCGCAGGAGCTGCAGCCGTCGGCGCTCGCCGCCGGACAGGTCGCGCACGAGCGTCTGCGCGCGCTCGCGCGTGAAGCCGAGCCGCTCGACGAGCTGCGACGCGGTGAGCTCCTTGCCGTCCACGACGACCGACCGCTTCTCGTCCTCGATCACCTGGACGACGCGCCGGCCGGCGATGTCGTCGAGCTCGCCGACGTCCTGCGACAGCTCCGCGACGTGCACGGTCTTGCCGCGCTTGACCCGGCCGGAGTCGGGCTCGCGCCGTCCCGCGAGGAGCGCGAGGAGCGTCGTCTTGCCCGCGCCGTTGACGCCGACGACGCCGTACCGGTCCCCCGGCCCGAGACGCCAGGTGACGTCGTCGAGCAGGACGCGCCGCGCGTCGGCCCCGGGTGCCGTGCCGTCCTGCGCCGCCGGCCCGCGGGCGGGGACCGCGACCGTGACGTCCTCGAGGTCGAGGACGTCCTTGCCGAGCCGCTTGGTGGCCGTGCGCGTCAGCTCGAGCGAGTCGCGCGGCGGCGGGACGTCGGCGATGAGCGCGGCCGCGGCGTCGAGCCGGAACTTCGGCTTGCTCGTGCGCGCGGGCGCGCCGCGGCGCAGCCACGCGAGCTCCTTGCGCAGCAGGTTGTCGCGCTTCTCGGCCGCGACGGCGGCCGTGCGGGCCCGCTCGGCACGCGCGAGCACGTACGCCGCGTACCCGCCCTCGTAGCCCTCGACCTGTCCCGAGCCGTCGCCGCGCACCTCCCACATGCGCGAGCACACGGCGTCGAGGAACCACCGGTCGTGCGTCACGACGACGAGCGCACCGCGCGCGCCCGGACGCGCGAAGCGGCCCTGCAGGTGCTCGGCGAGCCACGCGACGCCCTCGACGTCGAGGTGGTTGGTCGGCTCGTCGAGGAACAGCACGTCGTGGTCCGCGACGAGGAGCGCCGCGAGCGCCACGCGGCGCCGCTGCCCGCCGGAGAGCGTGCTCGCGGGCGCGTCGAGGTCGAGGTCGGCGAGCAGGCCGTCGTGGACCGCGCGCACCCCCGCGTCGGACGCCCACGCGTGCGTCGCGGCGTCGCCGTGCACGAGGTCCCGGATCGTCGCGCCCGTGCCGGCGTCGTCGCGCTGGTCAAGCATCCCCGGGCGCAGCCCGCCGACGCGCGTGACCCGTCCGGCGTCGGGCGACTGCGTGCCCGCGAGCAGGCGCAGCAGCGTCGACTTCCCGGCCCCGTTGGGACCGACGATGCCGACGCGGTCGCCGTCGTCGAGGCCGAGGGAGACGTCGTCGAGCAGGGTGCGGGTGCCGACGGTCAGCGAGATGCCGTCCGCGCCGAGGAGGTGAGCCACGCCGTCGAGCCTAGGCGCCGCCCGCCGCGGGCGGGAAACGCGGCCGGTCGGGTCGCCGGTAGGGTCCTGCCGTGCCGCTCTACGACCTGCCGCTCGCCGAGCTCGAGACCTACTCCCCCGCGGTCGAGGAGCCGGACGACCTCGACGCGTTCTGGGCGTCCACGCTCGCCGGGGCGCGGGAGGCGGGCGGCGACCTGGCGCAGGCCGTGCGGGTCGAGCGCGTCGACGCCGGCCTGGACCTCGTCGCCGTCGACGACGTGACGTTCCCGGGGTTCGGCGGGCACCCGGTCCGGGCCTGGCTCGTGCGGCCCGCCGGTGCCGCGCGCGCGGCCGACGCCGGCGAGACCGCTCCCCTGCCGGTCGTCGTCGAGTTCCTCGGCTACGGCGGCGGGCGCGGCCTGCCGCACGAGCGCCTCGCGTGGGCGAGCGCCGGGTTCGCCCACCTCGTCGTCGACACCCGCGGCCAGGGCAGCGGCTGGGGCAGCGGCGGCAGCACGCCGGACCCCGTCGGCGCGGGCCCGGCGACGCCCGGCTTCATGACGCGCGGCATCGAGGACCCGCACGACCACTACTACCGCCGCGTCCTCACCGACGGCGTCCGTGCCGTGGACGCCGTGCGCGCGCTGCCCGGGCTCGACCCCGCGCGCGTCGCGGTCACCGGGATCAGCCAGGGCGGCGGCATCGCGATCGCCGTCGCGGCCCTGGCCGACGGCCCCGTCGCGGCGATGCCCGACGTGCCCTTCCTCTCCCACTACCGCCGCGCGGTCGAGACCACCGACCGCGACCCGTACGGCGAGGTCCGGCGCTACCTCGCGGTGCACCGCGACGCGGAGGAGACGGTGTTCCGCACGCTGTCGTACGTCGACGTGGCTCTCCTCGCCCGGCGCGCCACCGCGCCGGCGCTGTTCTCCGTCGCGCTCATGGACGCCACCTGCCCGCCCTCGACGGTGTACGCCGCGTACAACGCCTGGGGCGCGTCGGCGGCCCCGGCGGACGGCGCTCCCGTCGAGCGGGAGATCGACGTCTACCGCTTCAACGACCACGAGGGCGGGCAGGCGTACCGCTTCCCGCGCCAGCGCGCGTGGCTGCGCGCGCACCTCGGCGCCTGACGGCCGGGGCGCGGCGAGCCTCAGTGCGCGACGACGCGTGCCCCGGCCGCGGGGGCCGTCGTGCACCACACCGTGTCGCACGCGTCGGCGGCGGTCCACGCGGCCGCGATGGTGAGCGCGTGCTGGCGGCTGCGCGCGAGCGCGGCGACGGTCGGTCCGGAGCCGGACACGATCGCCCCGAGCGCGTCGGCCTCGCGCGCGACGGCGAGGGTGCGCTCGAGCTCGGGGCGCAGCGCGAGGGCCGGCGCCTCGAGATCGTTGTGCAGGGCGCGTCCCAGGCCCACCGCGTCGCCGGCCCGCAGCGCCTGCATGAGCGCGGTGTCGTCGCCCAGCCCGGGCTCCGTGCCGCCGACCGTCTCGTCGAACGTGCGGTACACCTCCGGCGTCGACAGGCCCTGCGCCTGCACGGCGAACACCCAGTGGAACTCGCCGCGCGTCATCGCGGACGTGAGCACGTCGCCGCGCCCCGTGCCGACGGCGGTGTGCCCGACCAGCCCGAACGCGACGTCGGCCCCGAGACCGGACGCGATGCGCGCGAGCTCGGCGCGCGGCAGCCCCGTCTCCCACAGCGTGTCGCACGCGACGAGCGTCGCGGCGGCGTCCGCCGACCCGCCCGCCATGCCGCCCGCGACGGGCACGCCCTTGATGACCTGCAGCCGCACGTCCGGGTCGAGGCCGACGTGCCGCGCGAGCGCCTCGGCCGCGCGCCAGGCGAGGTTCGTCGCGTCCGTCGGCACGAGGTCGGACTGCAGGCCCTCGACCGTGAGCGAGATGCCCGAGCCCGGCGGGACCTGGTGGGCGATGACCTCCTCGCTCAGCCCGACCGCCTGGAACACGGTCACGAGCGGGTGGTAGCCGTCGTCCTGCAGCGGCCCGACGCGGAGCGAGAGGTTGACCTTCCCGGGTGCGCGCACCCGCACGAACGGCTCCGGCGCGGCGGCGAGGTGGGAGCTCACGCGTCCACTGTGCCAGGTCGCGCTCCGCGGGCGCGCGGGGAGACGTCCAGGTGCTCGGCGACGCGCGCGAACGCCGCGACGTCGAGCGTCTCGCCCCGGGCCTGCGGGTCCACGCCCGCCGCCTCCAGCGCGGCGGCGGCCGCGGCCGCGGACCCGGCGATCCCGGCGAGAGCGGACCGCAGCATCTTGCGGCGCTGCGCGAACGCGGCGTCGACGACCGCGAACACCTGCTCGCGCGTCGCGGTCGTCACGGGCGGGTCGCGCCGCTCGAGGGCGACGAGCGCCGAGTCGACGTTGGGCACGGGCCAGAACACGGCGCGGCCGATGGTCCCCGCGCGGCGCGCGGAGGCGTACCAGGCGGCCTTGACCGAGGGCACGCCGTAGGTGCGGCTGCCCGGCTCGGCGGCGAGCCGGTCGGCGACCTCGGCCTGGACCATGACGAGGACCCGCTCGAGCGAGTCGAAGCGCTCGAGGAACGTCAGGAGGACGGGCACCGCGACGTTGTACGGCAGGTTCGCGACGAGCGCGGTGGGCGGCTCGCCCGGCAGCGACGTCACCTCGAGCGCGTCGGCGCCGACGACCTCGAGCCGGTCGCCGAGGTCCGGGACGTGCTCGGCGACCGTCGTCGGGAGCCGGCGTGCCAGGACGGGGTCGATCTCGACCGCGACGACGCTCGCGCCCGCCTCGAGCAGGCCGAGCGTGAGGGAGCCGAGGCCGGGACCGACCTCGACGACACGCTGCCCGGGCTGCACGTCGGCGGCGCGCACGATCTTGCGGACGGTGCCGCCGTCGTGCACGAAGTTCTGCCCGAGCGTCTTCGTCGGGCGCACGCCGAGGCGCCCTGCCAGGTCGCGGATCTCGGCCGGACCCAGCAGGGCGCCTCGGGTGTCGTTCATGGGGGAAGAGCCTACCGACTCCCCCTCCCCGGTCGGCTCAGAGCAGACCGAGCTTGCGGGCGCACGCGGGCCACTGGCCCCAGCCCGACTGGGCCTGGAGCGCCTGGGCGCGCTGCGTCTGCTCGGCCGCGGAGGCCTCGGACGGGAGGCCGCTGCCGCCCATCGCGCGCCACGTCGGCAGCGAGAACTGGTACAGGCCGTAGTAGCCGTTGCCCGTGTTCGTCGCGGGGTTGCCGCCGGACTCGCACTGCGCGAGCTGGGCCCACACGCCGGGAGGCGCCGAGCCGAGGTCCGCCGGGGCGGGGGCGGGAGCGGACGCGCCGCTCGACGAGCCGGACGAGGACGACGAGCGCGGCTGCGCCGCGGGGGCCGGCTCGGGCTCGGGCTCCGGACGCTCCTTGGTGCCCTGCACGAGGATCTTCGGCACCGGCGGCGTCGTGACGCCGTCGGAGACGAGCTCGCGGGACTCCTCCACGCCGTCCACGGTCGTGACGCGGTGGACCGTCGTGTGGACGCCCTCGACGCCCTCCTGCTTGACGACCTGCTCGAGGTCCTCGAAGCGCTCCGGGTCCTCCTCGGTGACGGTCTCGAACGGCACCGGCGCGGTCGTCGGCACCTCCTCGACCTTCACGCGCTGGACGACGAGCGAGACCTCGGCCTCGTCCGCCTCGTCGGCCGAGCCGGCCTCGGAGCCCGCCGCGGCGTCGGCCGGCGCGGCCTCGTCGGTCTTGGCGACGTGCACGCGGTCGAGCTCGCCGAGCTCCACGCCCTGCTGGTCGAGGATCGCGTCGATGCCGATGCTGCCGTCGGGCGCGACCTGCGTCTCGCCGTCGGCCACGACGTTCACGGGGCCGTCCGCGTCGAGGCGGATCGGCAGGGAGGCGCGCTCGCCGGAGCGCGACGCCACGAGGCGCACGTCGCTGCCGCGCGAGGCGAGGGTCGTCAGGGCCTCCTCCGCGTCGAGCGCGGTGAGCCAGACGGAGGACTGCGAGCCGTCGACCTGCACGGGCACCTCGCGCCCGAAGCGCACGACGACGTCGCTCCCGCCGCGCAGCGCGGCGTCGACGTCGGGGACGACCTGGTCGCGCTCGCCCACGTCCACGCCCTGCTCCTCGAGCAGGCCGTCGACGGACCCGGCGAAGGTCGTGACGGTGGTGATCTGGCCGTCGACGTCGAGCTCGACGGTCTTGCGCGCGCTGCCGTAGGCGACGGCACCGGTCGCGAGGAGGACGACGGCGGTCGAGCCGGCCACGAGGGGCCAGCGGCGGCGACGGTGCGCCGTCGTGGTGGCCGCGGGGCTCGTGGGGCCCTCGGCGGCGGGGTCGGTGAGATGGAGGTTCTGGGTGGTGGCGTCGCTCTCGGGCGCGCCGGCCGCGTGCGCGGTCCGGTGGAAGGGGTTCTTCACTCGGGTCCAGTCGTCGTGCTTCCCGGGCACGGCGGCCCGACGGCGCAGGGTTTGCGCCCCCGTGCCGCGCACCGAGGTGCACGACGCGGGTTCGAGCGGCCGATCCGGCTGCCGGCGCCTCCGCGACACCCCTTCCCCAGGGCCCGACGGTGACGCGTCGCCCGTGCGGAGAGGGACCGACGAGGCCCTCGAGGAGGGCTCGCGACGGCACCGTCCGCGCACCAGCGACGTTCGACCGTAACCGATCCGTTATCGAAGACCAACCGTGGCGACGCTACGATGGGCGGTTCTGTCCGCTTTTCGGCGCGAATGTCGTGCCGCTCTCCACGGCCTCTTCACCCTCGCGCACCTCGCCCGACGCCCGCGCCGCGCGCCCCGCCGCACGGGCGAGGGCCGCGCGCAGCGCGGGCGGGTCGAGCACCGTCAGCTCCACCTCCAGGCTGAGCAGGAAACCGGCGAGGTTCGCGAGCGAGGACCCTCCCGTCTCCAGCACGCACGCGTCCGGGCCGTCGTCCGTGAGCACCCCGGCCGCGGGGGTCAGGCGGACCGCCATCGTGGCCGCGGGAGCGTGCAGGCGCACGCGCGCGGGCTGGTCCCACACCACGGAGCCGACGCCGCGCAGGACGTGGGCGACCGCGTCGCCGCCCGGCACCTCGCGCGGGACGAACCGCGGCCCGCCGGGCGTGCGCAGCCGCAGCCGGTCCACCCGGAACGTGCGCCAGTCGTCGCGCCCGGTGTCGAAGCCGAGCAGGTACCACCGCCGCCCGACGTGGACGAGACGGTGGGGCTCCACGGCACGCAGGTCCGTGCGGCCGTCGTGCGTGCGGTACTCGAGCCGGAGACCGGCCCGGTCGCGCACCGCCGTCGCGACGTCCGCGAGCACCTGCGGGTCGACCGTCGGTCCGCCGGCCGGGACGCTCACGACCGCGGTGCGGAGCGCGTCGGCGCGGGCGCGCAGCCTCGCGGGCAGGACGGCGTCGAGCTTGGTCAGCGCGCGCAGCGCCGCCTCCTCCGCGCCCGCGACGGTGCCGCCGGTCGCCGCGCGCAGCGACAGCGCGACGGCGGTCGCCTCGTCGTCGTCGAGCAGCAGGGGCGGCAGCGCGGACCCGGCGCCCAGCCGGTATCCCCCGGCGACGCCGGGCGCCGACAGCACCTGGTACCCGAGGAGCCGCAGGCGCTCGACGTCGTTGCGCACCGTGCGGGTCGTCACGCCGAGCCGGTCCGCGAGCTCGGGCCCGGACCACGACGCGCGCGCCGGCAGCAGGGCGAGCAGCCGCAGGAGACGCACCGACGTGTCGAGCACGCTCCCAGTCTTCACCCGCCGGGCCGCCCCGCGGAACCGCACGTTCCGCGATCGCTCGTAGCGTCGAGGAGGACGGCCCGGTGAGGGCCGCCGCCGCCCGGGCACCGCACCCGGCGGCCGACGACGGACGGGAGGGACGACCATGCTGCGAGGGATGGCGACGCTGAACCTGTGGGCCGACGACCTGGAGGCCGCCGCGGCCTGGTACACGAGGGTGCTGGGCGTCGAGCCCTACTACGTGGTGCCGGGCGGGTACGTGGAGTTCCGCGTCGGGGACCGCCTGGACGAGCTGGGGATCGTCGCGCGGGCGTGGTCGCCGCACCCGCAGCCCGACGTCCCGGGCGGGGCGATCGCGAACTGGCACGTCGACGACGTCCGAGCCGCGTTCGCCCGGCTGCTCGAGCTCGGCGCGACCGAGTACGAGGGCGTCGTCGAGCGCGGTCACGGCGAGGGGTTCGTCACCGCGTCCGTCGTCGACCCGTTCGGCAACGTCCTCGGGATCATGGAGAACCCGCACTACCTCGAGATGCTCGACCGCGGTCCGCGCTGAGGCGCGTCGCGGGGCGCCGCCGGGACCCCGGTCGGTGTCGGTTCAGTACCAGCCCTTGGCCACCGAGTGCGACCACGCCGAGCACGGCGTGCCGTAGCGGCCCTCGATGTAGCCGAGGCCCCACGTGATCTGCGTGGCCGGGTTCGTGCGCCAGTCCGCGCCGACGCTCGCCATCTTCGAGCCCGGCAGCGCCTGCGGGATCCCGTACGCGCTCGACGACGGGTTGTCCGCGTCCACGCGCCAGTTCGACTCCTTGGTCCACAGCCTGTCGAGGCACGCGAACTGGTCGTCGCCCCAGCCGCGCTGGGCGGCGAGGGAGCGCCCGACGGCGCGCGCCGAGCCGGGGTCCACGGCCACCGACACGTCCATCGTGCCGATCGTGATGATCTCGTCGCGCGGCTCGGCCGTCACCGTGCGCGTGAGCACCGTGCGGGACACCTCCGCGCCGCCGAGCGTCTGCACCGCGTACGTCGTGACCGCCTCGCCCACGCGGCCCGACTGCGTGACGACGCGGTGGCCCTCGGGCAGGTTCGGGTCCTCGACCTCCTGGGTCGCGAACGGCAGCACCTCCGTGACCGTCGCCGACGTCGACGCCGCGCGGCTCACGAGGACGAGCATCTCGTCGACCGCCGCGGCGTCGAGGGGCACGGAGGTGTCGTCCTCCTCGCCGAGCACGATCCCGGCGGCCTGCAGCACGCCGCGGACCGTGGACTCCGACGTCGTGATGGGCAGCACCGCGCCGTCCACCGCGACGTGCACGGTCTTCAGCGTGGAGACGCGGACCGGCTCGCGCCCGAGCGCGGCGGAGCGCGACACGTTCGTCACGGCACCCTCGGCGCGCGGGCCGAGGGACGCGAGGAGCTCGCCGACCGTCCGGGCCGTCGTCGCGACCGTCTGCTCCTGGCCGTCGATCTCCACGACGAGCTCGCGGCTCGTGCGCACGAGGATCGTGCCGCCGTCGGGCGCGGCCTCGGCCAGGCCCGGCTCGACGAGGTCCTCCGGCGCGACGGCGACGTCCTGGTAGTCGAGGACCTCGGCCACCGTGCGGCCGTAGGCGGACACGTCGTGCAGCGTGCCGTCGACGTCGAGCGTCACGCTCTTGTGCAGCGACGCGAAGGCGCCCGTCGTCCCCACGATCCCGACGACGACGACCCCCTGGGCCACGAGCCGCAGCGCGCGGCGACGCCTCGTCCCGTCAGGTGCGAGCACGCGTGTCGTCCCTCCTGGGCGGGCGGATCGGCGCCCGGAGAGCACCGGGCGCGACGTCGAGGTCGGCGCCGGCCTGCGGCGCACGGACCTGACCGTAGCGGAACGGCGAACCCGGACGAAAGCACCGCACCGCCCTGCGCGCCGAGTTCACCATGTGCCGTAGACCTCGACGGACGTCGCCGCGACCCGCTCGCAGACCACCTCGAGCGGCGTGCCGGTCACCTCCGCGACCGTCCGGACCGTCGACGGCAGCACGTACGGCGCGTTTGGGCGGCCGCGGTACGGGTGCGGCGTGAGGTAGGGCGCGTCCGTCTCGACGAGCACCTGGCCGAGCGGCACCTCGCGCAGCGCGGCGCGCAGCTCGTCGTTCGCCCGGAACGTCACCGGGCCGGCGAACGACAGGTACCAGCCCTGCGCGGCGCAGAACCGCGCCATCTCCGCGTCGCCGGAGTAGCAGTGGAACACCGTCCGCTCGGGCGCGCCGTCGCGCGCGAGCACGTCGAGGACCTCCGCGTGCGCGTCGCGGTCGTGGATCTGCAGCGCGAGCCCGAGCTCCTTCGCGAGCGCGACGTGCGCGCGGAACGACGCGCGCTGGACCTCCGCGCCCTGCGGACCCGTGCGGAACAGGTCCATGCCCGTCTCCCCCACCGCGCGCACGCGGTCGTTGCCGCGCGCGACGGCCGCGACCTCGGCGACCGCGTCGTCGAGCGAGACGGCGTGGTGCTCCCGCGGGTCCGGCTCGAGCCCGTCCGGGCCGACCTCCCGCACGCCGCCGTGCAGCACGGCCTCGTTCGGGTGGACCGCGACGGCGCCGAGCAGCCGGCCCAGCGCGGCGTCGTCCGCCCGCTGCCCGCCCCACGCCGCGGCCTCACCACGCAGCAGCGCGTCGGTCCAGCGCACGGCCGGCAGGTCGCACCCCACCTGGACCACGCGGTCCACCCCGACGGCGGCCGCGCGCTCCAGGTGCTCGGCGACCGTCGGGACGGGCTCGTCGTCGGGCAGGACGTGGGCGATCGAGTCCAGGTGCGTGTGGTTGTCGACGACCGGGCGGGGAAGCGGCTCCGGGTCCGGCGGCCACCCGCGCTCGCGCTGCTTCGCCACCGGTCAGGCCGACTCGCGCAGGCGGTCGAGCTCCTCCTCGACGATCGCGTCGTCGAGCTTCGTGAAGACCGGCGTCGGCTTCGCCACGGGCGTCCCCGGCACGACCGGACGCGGCTCCCACGCCGGGACGCCGTCCGCGCGGTAGTCGCCCGTGATGACCGGGTAGTGGCGCGAGTCGTCGTCGAGGTCCGTGACCTCCTCGATGCGCGGCTGCGGCGCGAACGTGCCCGTGCCGCCGAACGCCTCGTGGACCTGCTGCGCCGAGTGCGGCAGGAACGGCGACAGGATCGTGTTGAGGTCGCTCACGGCCTGCGTGACCGTGTGCAGCACCGTCGCGAGGCGGTCCGGGTCCGTCTTGAGCTTCCACGGCTCCGTGTCGGACACGTACTTGTTCACCTCGCCGACCGTCTTCATCGCCTCCGCGACCGCGGCGCGCTGGCGGTGCGTCGCGATGAGCTCGCCCACGCGCCCGAACGCCGTCGTCGTCGTCGCGAGCACGCCCTCGTCGATCGGCTGACGCTCCGTCGGCGCCGGGATCGCGCCGAAGTTCTTGTGCACGAGGTTCGCCGTGCGGTTCACGAGGTTGCCCCAGCCCGCGACGAGCTCGTCGTTCGTGCGCCGCTGGAAGTCGGCCCACGTGAAGTCGACGTCCTGGTTCTCCGGGCCCGCCGACGCGACGTAGTAGCGGAACGCGTCCGGCTGGTAGCGCGCGAGCATGTCGCGCACGTAGATGACGACGCCCCGCGACGAGGAGAACTTCTGCCCCTCGACGTTGAGGAACTCGCTCGACACGACCTCCGTCGGCAGCAGCAGGTTCCCGTACCGGCCCGGCTCCCCGCCCCTGCTCCCGCGGCCGTCGTAGCCGAGCAGCTCCGCCGGCCAGATCTGGGAGTGGAACGTGATGTTGTCCTTGCCCATGAAGTAGTACGACGCCGGGGCCGGCTGCCCGTCCTGCGCCGTCCACCACGCGCGCCACGCCTCCGGGTCGCCCGAGCGCCGCGCCCACTCGACCGACGCCGACAGGTAGCCGATCACCGCGTCGAACCACACGTACAGGCGCTTGCTCGAGTTCTCCTCCCACCCGGGCAGCGGGACCGGGATGCCCCAGTCGATGTCGCGCGTCATCGCGCGCGGACGCACGTCGTCCAGCAGGTTCAGCGAGAACTTCAGCACGTTCGGGCGCCACGCGGTGCGCGTGCGCAGCCAGTCCCCCAGCGCGTCGACGAACGCCGGCAGGTCCAGGAAGAAGTGGTTCGACTCGACGAACTTCGGCGTCTCGCCGTTGATGCGGCTCTTCGGGTTGATCAGGTCGATCGCATCCAGCTGGTTGCCGCAGTTGTCGCACTGGTCGCCGCGCGCGCCGTCGTACCCGCAGATCGGGCACGTGCCCTCGATGTAGCGGTCCGGCAGCGTGCGGCCCGTCGACGGCGAGATCGCGCCCATGGTCGTCTGCTCGACCATGTACCCGTTCTTGTGCACCGTGCGGAACATCTCCTGCACCACGGCGTAGTGGTTGCGCGTCGTCGTCCGCGTGAACAGGTCGTACGACAGGCCCAGCTGCTGCAGGTCCTCGACGATCACCCGGTTGTACCGGTCCGCCAGCTCCTGCGGGCTCACGCCCTCCTTGTCCGCCTGCACGAGGATCGGCGTCCCGTGCTCGTCCGTGCCCGACACCATCAGCACGTCGTGACCCGCCATCCGCATGTGCCGGCTGAAGACGTCCGACGGGACACCGAAACCTGCGACGTGACCGATGTGGCGCGGGCCGTTCGCGTACGGCCACGCCACGGCCGAGAGGATGTGGGTCATGGGGCCCGATCCTAGTCGGCCGCCGTCCCGGGCCGTCGTGCGTCTCGCCGTCGGTCCGCACGCGTCCGTCACCTCCGGCCGGGATGGGGTGGGGGGTCGCGGGTCTACCATCCGCCGCTCGTGCCTCGCGGCTCCCGCCAGGCCCCCCACGACCCGCGACACCCCACCCCACCCCGTCCTCGGAGGTCGGGTCGCCTGGTGCGGTCGCTCCGGTACGACGACGGGCCCGCGTCCTCCGCAGAGGACACGGGCCCGTCGTGACGCCGGTCGGCTCAGTACCAGTTGTTGGCCTGCGAGTGGCTCCAGGCGCTGCACGGGGTGCCGTAGGAGCCGGCGATGTAGTCCAGGCCCCACGCGATCTGGGTCGCGGGGTTGGTGGCCCAGTCGGCGCCCTTGCTCGCCATCTTGGAGCCGGGGAGGGACTGCGGGATGCCGTAGGCGCTCGACGTCGGGTTGTCCGCGTTCACGCGCCAGTTGGACTCCTTGGTCCACAGCTTGTCGAGGCACGCGAACTGGTCGCCGCCCCAGCCGCGCTCGGCGGCCATGAGGCGGCCGAGCTCGCGCGGGTCCTTCGGGCGCTCCTTGGTGCCCTTGACGACGACGTGGTCGACGGGCGCGGTGGTGACGTCCTCGGACACGACCTTCCGCGACTCCTCGACGCCGTCGACGAGCGTGACCTCGGAGACGGTGGTGGTGACGCCGTCGGCGCCCTGCTGCTCGACGACGACGGGGTCGTCGGCGTAGCGGTTGCCGTCGGTCTTCTCGACGGTGGCGTGCGGGACGGGGGCCGTCGTCTCCTGGCGCTCGACGGTCACGCGCTGCACGACCAGCGAGACGGCCGGGTCGGCGGCCTCGTCGCGTCGGACGCTCACGCGGTCGAGCTCGCCGAGCTCGATGCCGCGGTCGGCGAGGAGGCGCTCGACGCCGACGCTGCCGTCGGGCGCGACGGTCGTCCGGCCGTCGGCGACGACGTTGACGGGGCCGTCCGCGTCGAGCTGGAGGTCGAGCGACGCGCGCTCGCCGGAGCGGGACGCGACGAGCCGCACGTCGCCGCCGCGCTCGGCGAGGGTCTGCAGGGCCTCGTCCGCGTCGAGCGCGGTGAGCCAGACGTCGTTCTGCTCGCCGTCGGTCTGGACGGTGACCTCCTTGCCGAGGCGCACGACGACGTCCGCGCCCTCGCGCAGGGCGGCGTCGGGCTCGGGGGCGACGAGGTCGCGGTCGTCGATCTCGACGCCGGCGGCGTCGAGCGCGCCCTGCACGGAGCCGGCGGTCGTGGTGACGGTGGTGACAGTGCCGTCGACGTCGAGCGTGACGGTCTTGCGGGCCTCGCCGTAGGTGACGGCGCCGGTCCCGGCGACGGCGGCGAGGGTCGCGGCGGCCACGAGCGCCGTACGGCGGCGGCGGGTGCGCCGCCCGGCGCGGGCCGCCGCACGGGTCTGTCCCGTCGCGGTGTCGGTGGTCTCGAGGGTGGTGGCGTCGGTGGCGTTCTCGACAGGGTTCCCGGCCGCGCGCGCGGCCGTGCGGAAGATGTTGCGCACAGTGGTCCAAGTCGTTCGGGGGTTCCCGGCACGGGGTCGACGGCGCGCGTGCACCGGGCGCCGGCTTCTGGGCGCTCTGCTCGACCGGCCGATCCGGCGGTCCGCGGCGCCTGTCCCACCGCCCCACGGGCTGAGCCCGGGCGGACGTGGCGCCTCGTCTCGGGCGGGGGGAGCGACACCCGACTCAGGATGGTCGCCGCGCGAGACACTCGACCGTAACCGATTCGTTATCGAGGTCCAAACGCAGGCGGCGCGGTCGGTCGCCCCTCACCGTGTGCCCGGCCGGGCCCGCGGAGGGCCGCGTCGCGGGTGCCGTCAGCCCGCGGGGGTGACGGTGACGCGCAGCAGCCGGTCGTCGCCCTCGCGCGGGTCGCCGCGCCCGTCCGTGTTGTTGGTCAGCACGAACAGCACCGCGCTCCCGTCCTCGCCCGGCGCCGTGGCGGGGTCCACCAGCACCGCGCGCAGGCGACCGTGGTCCGGGAGGAGGCGCTGCGGCGCGCCGAACGCGTCGGGCGACGTCCCGCCGTCGGCTGTGACGAACGGCACCCGCCACAGCGCCTCGCCACGCAGCCCGGCGAGGTACGCGCCCTCGCGCGTCACCGCGAGCCCGCTCGGCGACGCGTCGTCCGTCGCCCACGTGGCCACGGGGTCGACGAACCCCTCCTCCGCGCCGCCCGCGCCCTCGACGTCGGGCCACCCGTAGTTGCCGCCGGGCACGACGACGTTGAGCTCGTCGACCGTGTTCTGCCCGAACTCGCTCGCGAGCATGCGGCCGGTCACGTCCCACCCGAGCCCCTGCACGTTGCGGTGCCCGAGGCTCCACACGGGCGACGCGGGGTCCGGGTTGCCCGGCGCGGGCGCACCGTCGACGGTGACGCGCAGGATCTTGCCCGCGAGCGACGCCGGGTCCTGCGACGCGCCCTCCTGCTGCGCGTCGCCCGTCGTCACGTACAGGTACCCGTCCGGGCCGAACGCGAGGCGTCCGCCGTCGTGGTTGCTCGCCGCCGGGATGCCCTCGACCACGGGCGTCAGCGCGGACAGCTCGCGGCCCGTGAGCGTGCCGCGCAGCACCTCGTTGCCGTCCGGTGCCGTGCGGTAGACGAAGACCTCGCCGGGCGCGTCGCCCTCGGGCGGCCCGACCGCGACGCCCAGGAGCCCCGCCTCGCCGCCCGTGACGGTCCCGTCGCGCAGGTCGTCGGCGCCCGGCCCGCCCACCGGCTCGACCGCTCCGGTGGCGGGGTCGACGACGACGAGCCCGCGCGCGTCGCGCAGCGACACGAGCAGCGTGCCGTCGGGCAGC
>NZ_LWGL01000005.1 GCF_001722485.1 Cellulosimicrobium cellulans
GCCGTCGGCACCGCCCGCGCCGGGACCTGCGGTGCCCGGACCACCGGTGCCGGGCTCCTCGCCGTCGCCGGGCGGCGTCGGCAGCCCGCCGGCGGCGACGACCGTGAACGGCGCGGAGAGCACCTCGGCGCCGGTCGCGCGGGCCGTCACGCGGATGCGGTGCACACCGGGGGCGGTGTCGTCCGGGAGCCTCGTCGTGAGCTCGAACGCGCCGTCGGTGCCGGCCGTGGCCGTCCCGAGCGGGGCCGGCCCGGCGAGCAGCGCGACGTCGTGCCCGGACCCGGGCGCATGGCCGCGCCCCCGCACGACGAGCGGACCGCCGGGCACGAGCGGCTCGTCGCCGAGGACCACGCCCACCTCGGGGACGTCGCGCTCGTCGATCTCGACCGTGACCTGGACGCCCTCGCCGGACGGCCCGGGGTCGCCCCGGTCCTGGGCAGCGACGGCGGTGCCGGTCGTCGTGAGGGCGGCGGTGAGCAGCGCGGCGGCGAGGAGCCGTCTGGTGGTCGTCACGCGGTGAACCTTGTCGTCGAGCCCGGAGGGCAGCCGTGGGCCCCCCGGTCCCGACTGGACGGCCGTCCAGTCGGCGCTCATCCTGCCATGGCGGCACCGCCCGCGCACACCCCCGCGCGAGGGTCTTCCGCGCGCTCACCTGCGACGACGAACGCCCGGCCCGCACCCCCACAAGGGGGCACGTGCCGGGCGCTGTCCGGGCGTCGAGCGTCCGGGAGTCAGCCGCAGGCGAGCGCGTCGAACGCGCTCTCGCGCGACGTCGTCACCTCGGTGCCGTCGACGGTCGCCACGCCGGTGACGGTGACGTTCCCCGCGGGCGCCGACGTCGAGCGCACCGCGAAGGCGTGGTACGCCGACCTCCCCGGCGCGACGTCGTCGAACGTCCGGGTCCCGTACGGGGTCTCCAGCGTGACGTCGACCGGCACGTCCTCGCCGTGCGTCGCGCGGACCGCGACGTACGCCTTGCCGGCGAGGCAGCGCGGCGACACCTCGACGTCGACCGCCAGCTCCGGTGCCGGCTCCTCGTCGCCGTACGCGGCGAGCAGCGCGGCGTGCTCGGCCGCCGTGATCGGCAGCACCGTGCCGTGGCGCGGGCTGCTGGGCAGCTGCGCGTCGACGGACGTCCACACGCCGGACTCCAGGTCCGTGGACTCGAGAGGCATGTAGCCCTGGCCGCCGTGGTAGCTCGGCTGGTCGACGAAGAGGTACCACTTCTCCTCGGTGTTCGACTTGAACACCGTCGGGCCCTCGCCCGCCGTGAGGGTGCCGCCCCACGGGTTCGGCTGGCCGTAGCCGATCTTCTCCGCGATGAGCTCCCAGTCGGTCGAGCGCAGGTCGGTCGACTTCTCGAGGCGCGGGATCATGTACGCCTCGTCCTTGGTGAAGCGGTAGTACGTGCCCTCGTGCTCGACGATCGACGAGTCGATCATGCCGAGGCCGTTGCCGCGCTTCTCGTCGATCCACACCTGCGGCTCGCTGAACGTCACGAAGTCGCGCGTCGTGGCGTACATCATGCGCTGGTAGGAGTCGGCGATGCGGCGGTTCGTCGTGTCCGTCGTCGGGTAGAGCGCGGAGGCCCAGTAGACGATGTACTCGCCGCGCTCGGCGTCCCAGAACGCCTCGGGCGCCCAGGTGTTGCCCGCGTACTCGCTCGAGACGGTGACCATGCGCTGCTCGGACCAGTTCACGAGGTCCGTCGACTCCCAGATCATGAGTGCGCGCGAGCCGCGCTCCTGCGCGTTGGCGAAGTTGTTGCCGCCGTAGATGCGCAGGTCGGTCGCGAGCAGGTAGAACCGGTCGCCCTCGGGCGAGCGGATGATGAACGGGTCGCGCAGGCCCTTCTCGCCGAGCGAGGAGGTGAGCACCGGCTCCGCGTCGTTGAGCTCGAGCCAGCTCAGCGGGTCGTTGCCCTCGCTCACGCTGAAGTAGACGGACTCGCCGTCGGGCGTGCTCTCCCCCTCGAAGTACGGGAAGAAGTACCCCTCGTAGTCGGCGTCCGCCGGGCTCGGGAGCACCGTCGCGTCGTACGTGTGCGTCGCGGTCGCGCCGTCCTTCGTGGCGGTCACCGTGAGCTGCACGACGACGGCCTCCTCGCCGTGCGCAGGGCGCGTCACCTCTCCCGTGGCCGAGACGGTCGCCGCGTCGGACGTCGCCCAGCTGAGGGACGAGCCGTTCTCCCCGGTGGCCGGCAGCGTGAGGTTGCCGCGCACGTCGTCGAGGTGCGGGATCACCACGTGCTCGGCGTCCCACTGCGCGGCCTCGGCGGGCTCGAGCTGCGCGAGCACGGTCACCGCGAAGGTCGCGGTCCGGGTCACGGCGCCGCGCGTCACCGTGGCGGTGAGCGTCACCGTCGCGTCGTCCGCGCCGGCCGCGGGCCGCGTGACCTTCCCGGCCGTGGAGACCACGGCCTCGTCGGACGAGGTCCACGTGATCGCCGAGCCCTGGGCGCCCGTCGTCGGCAGCGCGAGGTCGGCCGTGACCGCGCTCGTGTCGCCCAGGTCGAGCGCCGCGACGTCGGCGTCGGCCGCCGCCGTCGACGTCTCGGCCGCGAGCTGCGAGGCCTCGGCCGCGGTGACCGCCCGGTCGTAGAGGCGGAAGTCGCGGACCTGGCCCTTGAGGTACCGGTCGGCCGAGTACAGCGAGCGCCCGACGTAGTTGGCGGTCGTCTGCCCGCCGCCGATCTGGCCGGGGTCGGTCGTGACGTTCGTGGCCTGGCGGACCTGCACGCCGTCCTCGTAGAGCGTCGCCGTGGTGCCCGAGAGCGTCCACGTGAGCGTCTTCCAGACGCCGCGCGTGAGGTTCGAGCCCTTGGTGACGGTCTGCTCGGTGGACCAGTTGCCGGTCGCGATCGACGTCCGGTACGCGTTGCCCGTCGTGAACAGGTAGCCGTTGCCCGCCGTGCCGCTCGTGTTCCCCAGCCCGTAGACGAAGTACGGCGTGCCCTGGGTCGGGTCGACGAGCACGTCGAGGCTCACCGTGGCGTCGGTGATCCCGGCGAGCAGGTGGTCCGGCAGGTCGACGTAGTCGTCCGTGCCGTCGAGCGCGAGGCCGTCGGGGGTCGCCGTCGCGCCGTGCACAGTGGCCGGGCCGAACGTCGATCCCTCGGCGAGGTTCGCCGTCGTGCTGCCCGTGGTGCTGGCCGCGTCCAGCGGGTACCACGCGACGAGCCCCTCGTCCGTGGGGCCGCCCACGTCGGCGGCCGCCGGCGCGGTGGCGGCCGCGAGCATCGTCGCGGTGAGCGCGCCGACGAGCCCGACGGCGATGCCCGCCGTCCGGCGCCGTGGGGCGCGGGTCCTGAGTCCTGTCATGTCGTCCTTCTCCTCGTCGAGATGGGAAACCGTGCGGTCGTGGACCGCGAGATAGAGGTTTCGCGCCGAGGTAGAGGGATATCTCCCTCTACCTCGGCGGAAGCCCTCTATCTCGCGTCAGCAGGTGGCCGCGTCGTACGCGACCTCGTACTCGGTGGTGACGGGCTTGCCGTCGAGCACCGCGGTGCCCGTGACCGTCGCCGTGCCGGCCGCGACCGACGCCGCGCGGACCGGGAACGACTGGTACGCGGACCTCCCCGGCGCGACGTCGGCGACGACCTTCTCGCCGAACGGCGTCGTGAGCGTGACGTCCGCGGGCACGTCGCCCGCGTTCGTCGCGCGGACCGCGAGGTAGACCTTGCCGGCGAGGCACCGCGGGGCAGCCTCGACGGTGAGCTCGACCTCGGGCTGCGGGGCGACGTCGACCGGGTCGACGCTCTCGAGCGTCGGCGTGACCGTCTCGATGAGGCCGTCCTCACCGAAGGTCAGGCGGTCGATCGTCGTCTCGCGGTTGGTGCCGTTGCCGCCGGGGATCGCGAAGCGGTGGTACGCGATGTACCAGTCGTCCGTGCCGGCGACGTTGAGGATCGAGCTGTGCCCGGTCCCGAGGATGCCCTGCGACGGGTCCTTCTCGAGGATGACGCCGCGGTAGGTCCACGGGCCCTCCATGCTCGTCGCCGTGGCGTACCCCACGCGGTAGTTCGGCGACCCGGTGTCGTCGATCGAGTACGTGAGGTGGTAGATCCCGTCGCGGAAGTTCACGAACAGGCCCTCGCGGAAGTCCGTCAGCCCCGGGATGCGGCGCAGCGTGTCCTGCTCGATCGACGTCATGTCGTCGGACAGCTCGGCCATGACCGGGCCGTTCGACGGGCCGCCGTTGCCCCACAGGAGCCAGTACTTCCCGGTCTGCGGGTCGTGGAACGCCGCCGGGTCGATGGCCTGGCCCGAGGCGATCGCCTCGCCGTTGGTGATCATCGCCGTCGGCTCCGCGGTGAACGGCCCCTCGGGGCTGTCGGCCACCGCGACGCCGATCGTCTTGCGGTTGTACGTCGGGTTGTGGCCCGAGAAGTAGAAGTAGTACTTCCCGTCCCGCTCGATGATCGTCGGCGCCCACGCGTTGCCGGTCGCCCACGGGACGTTCCCGTTCGCGCCGTCGAGCGTGAGGAACGGCTCCTCCGAGCGCTCCCAGTCGACGAGGTCGGTGGACTTCCAGACGTAGAAGTCCTTGCCGCCCCAGCCGGGCGTGCCGTCGGTCGTCGCGTAGAGGTAGAACGTGTCGCCGAACTGCGCGATGTTCGGGTCCGCGTACCTCCCCGGCAGGACCGGGCTGTTCATCTCCTTCGCCTGGACCGTCCACGTGCGCGACGACCCGTCCGGCCCGGTCACGGTGTACTCGACCGGCGCGGTGAAGTCGTGCGTCGACCCGTTCTCCGGCGACACCGTCGCGCGCGGCGAGACGGCGAGCACCGGCGCGAGCGCCGTGAGATCCGTGCCCGGCTCGACCGGGAGCGTGACCGTCGAGCTCGCCCCGTCGACGATCGCGGGCACCTTGAGCGCGTCGAGCTCGGCGCCCGTGACGGCCGTGTGGTCGGCGCCGACCTGGAACACCTCGTCGGCCGTGAGCGCGCGGTCGTAGACCCGGAAGTCGCGCACCGAGCCCTTGAGGTACCGGTCGCCCGAGTACAGCGAGCGGCCGATGTAGTTCGCGAGCGTCGACCCGTTCCCGATGTCCTCGGGGTCGATGGTGACGTTCTGCTGGCGGGCCACCTCGACGCCGTCCTCGTAGAGCACGGCGGTCGTGCCCTCGAGCGTGTACGTGAGGTGCTTCCAGACGCCGCGCTGCAGGTCGGCGTTCTTGCTCACCGTCTGCTCGGTGTTCCAGTTGCCCGTCGCGATGGACGTCCGGTAGGCGTTGCCCGTCGTGAAGAGGTAGCCGTTGCCCGCCGACCCGCTCGAGTTCCCGAGGCCGTAGACGAAGTACGGCGTCGCCTGGTCCGTCGCGATCTTCACGTCGAGGCTCACGGTGATGTCGGTAAGGCCGGCGAGCAGGTGATCGGGCAGGTCGACGTAGTCGTCCGTGCCGTCGAGGGTCACGCCTTCGCCGTTCCCGCTGAAGGCCGCGCCGCCCATGAGCGTCGCCGCGCCGATCCTGGCGTCGGGCGCGGAGTTGGCCGCCGTCGTGCCGCTCGCCTCGTCGAGCGCGTACCGCACGACGAGGCCCGGGATCTCCTCGGTCACCTCCACCGCGACGTACGCGGTGCGCGACCCGTCGGCCGTCGTCGCGGTGACCATGGCGTGGCCCTCGCCGACGCCGCTGACGAGGCCGTCGGCCGAGACCGTGGCGACGGCCTCGTCGTCGGACGCCCACGTGATCGCGCGGGCGCTCGCGTTGGCCGGCGTGACGGTCGCGGTGAGCTGCCGCGTGCCGCCGACCCCCACCTGGACGGACTCGGGGGTGACGCTGAGACCCTCGACCGGCACCGCCTCGTCCGTGACCGTGACGACCGCGCGGGCGCGCACGCTCACGCCGCCGCCCAGCGAGCCGCCGACCTCGAACGTGCCGGGCTGCGCGTACGACGCCGGGTCGACGGCGTCCCACGTGACGTCGGCCGGGCCGGTGGACCCGTCCGCGTAGTGCGCGGTGACCTGCGCGGGCAGGACCGGCTCGGAGCCGGTCTCGACCGTGACCGCGACGTCCTCGACGGACTCGACGAACGCGTCCGGCTGGTACGCCTTCAGCAGGCGGTCATACTCGGCCTGCGTCACCGGGAGCACCGTGCCGTGGCGCGGGCGCGAGGGCATTTGGTAGTCGGTGGACATGGTCCACTCCGCCGCGTCGAGGGAGGTCGACTCGAACGGCACGTAGCCGCGACCGCCGAACTCGTCGATGAACAGGTACCACTTGTCCTCGGTGTTCGACCTGAAGATCGTCGGGCCCTCGCCCTGGTTGATGCCGCCGCTGATCGAGTTCGCCTTGCCGATGCAGTCGGTGACGTACTCCCAGTCGGTCGAGAGCAGCTCCTCCGAGCGCTCCGCGAGGATGAACTTCGAGCACGGCGTGGAGGACGTGTTGTTCCGCTCGTCCTTGGTGAACCGGTAGAACGTGCCGTCGTCGTCCTGCGCGACGGTCGAGTCGATGACCGAGTAGCCCGGGTCGACCCACACCTTCGCCTCGGAGAACGTCACGAAGTCGCGCGTCGTCGCGTACATCATGCGGTTGTAGCTGTTCCCGGTGTGCTGCGGGTCGTCCTCGGCGTAGAGCTTCGACGCCCAGAACACGACGTACGCGTCGATCGACTCGTCGTAGTACGCCTCCGGCGCCCACGTGTTGCCCGCGGTCTCCGGCGAGACCTCGACGAGGCGCTGGTCGGTCCAGTTCACGAGGTCCGTGGACTCCCACACCATGATCGACCGCGAGCCGTGCCGCTGCGCCGCGTCCCAGCCGTTGCCGTCGTAGATCCGCAGGTCGGTGGCGATCTGGTAGAACTTGTCGCCCTCGGGCGAGCGGATGATGAACGGGTCGCGCAGACCCTTCTCGCCGAGCTCCGACGTCAGCACCGGCTGGTTGTCGTTGAGGTTCCGGTACTTCAGCGGGTCGTTGCCCTGGCTCAGGCCGAAGTACACCTGCTCGCCCGTGGCGGTGCCCTCGCCGACGAAGTACGAGAAGAGGTAGCCCTCGAGCTCCTCCTGCTGCGGCAAGGGCGGCACGTGGGCCGTGAGCTCGCGCGTCGCGGTCGCCGCGCCGACGGTGGCCGTCGCGGTGAGCGTGACGGTCTCGGCGTCCTCGCCGTGCGCGGGGCGCGTCACCTCGCCGGTCGGCGTGATCGTGCCCGACGACGACGCCCAGCTCACGCTCGCGCCGTGCAGGCCGGTCGTGGGCAGGGTCAGGTGGCCGCGCACGTCGTCGAGGTTCGGGACCTCGACCGCCGCGACGGCAGCCTCCGCCTTCGCCTGGTCGCCGTCGCCCGGGAGCACGGTGACCTCGAAGGCCCGCGTCGCGCTCGCGCCGCGCAGCGCGACCGTCGCGGTGAGGGTCGCGGTCGCGGGCTCCTCGTCCGCGGCGGGACGGGTCACGGTGCCGTCGGCCGCGACGACGCCGTCGTCCGACGACGCCCACGTCACGGCGGACCCGCCGACGCCCTTCGCGGGCAGCGCGAGGTCCGTGACGACGGCGCTCGTGTCGCCGAGGTCGAGCGCCGCGGCGTCGGCCTGCACGGCGTCTGCCGCGCCGTCGGCGGCGAGCCCGGCGACCTCCTGCGCGGTGAGCGCGCGGTCGTACAGCCGGAAGTCCTTCATGCGGCCCTTGAAGAGGTTGTCCGCGGCGTACGCCGACTTCCCGAGGAAGTTGGCAGTCGTGGTGCCGCCGCCGATCGCACCCGGCGTGATGGTGACCGCGGTGTTCTGCCCGATCTGCGCGCCGTCCTCGTAGAGGCGCGCGGTGCCGCCGGCGAGCGTGTAGGTGATGGTCTTCCACACGCCGCGCTGCAGCGCGCCGGCCGGGGCCTTCGCCGTGTTCTGCTCACGGCCCCACGCGAGGTCGGAGATGCTCGCGCGGTAGTTCGCGTCGCCCGTCGAGAACAGGTAGCCGTTCCCCGACTGCGGGGTGCCGACGGCCGGGTTCCCGAGGTTGTAGAAGAAGTAGTTGCCCGAGAGCGACGGGTCGACCCAGACGTCGGCGCTCACCGTCACGGCGTCCGTGCCGGCGAGCAGGTCGTCGGGCAGGTCCACGTGGTTGGTCCCCGCGAAGGCGAGCCCCTGGCCCTCTCGCCAGCCGCCCCCGCTGCCGGCGAGGGTGGCGTCGAGCCCGTTGCCGGACGCGTCGCGCGCCACGGTCCCCGAGGTCTCGTCGAGCGGCAACCACAGGCGGAGCCCGTCGGCGGGTGCGGCCGCGACCACGTCGGCGGCGAGCGCGGAGGTGGCCGGCCCGGTCGTCGCGGTGGCGTGCGCGGCGGTCGCCAGCGGCGCGACCAGGGCGAGACCGAGGGCGCCGGCGAGCGCGCGCCGACGGGCGCGCGGCGCGGGCCGTCGGACGGGTGGAGGTGCATGGCGTGAGGTCATCGATGACTCCTCGTCGTCGTGCCCCGGCGACGTCGCCGGGCGGCGCGGCCCGTCGTCGGACCGGTGGATGTGAACGCTAACAGGACCGCACAGGAAGGGACAGGCCGCGGCCCGGAGCGATCAGGAACGAACGGTGGGCCCGTGCCGTCCGGCCTCGTGGCCCGTCGGACCGGCCGCGAGGGTGAGGTCAGGTCCCGCGAGGGAGAGCCGCCGGCTGCGGCTCCCCCTCCCGGGCGGCGTCAGCCGCAGTCGAGCGGGTCGTAGGCCACGTCGACGCTCGCCGTGACCTCCTCGCCGTCGACCACCGCGGTCCCTGTCACCGTCGCCGAGCCCGCGGGCGCGGTCGTGGCACGCGCCGGGAACGACTGGTACGCGTTCCGGCCGGGCGCGACGTCGGCGAACACCTTCTCGCCGTACGGCGTCGACAGCGTCACGTCGACCGGCACGTCCTCGCCGTTGGTCGCCCGGACCGCGACGTACACCTTGCCCGCGAGGCAGCGCGGCTGCGCCGTGACCTTGAGGTCGAGCGCGGGCGCCGTCTCCTCGACGTGCAGGCGGACGAACGTGATCGAGTGGGCGGGGAACTCGTACGAGAACTCCTCCCCCACGCCGCTCAGCGTGCGCTCGACCGGCACGACGTGCTCCGGGTCGGCCTTCGTGTTGGTGTCGGACGGCGCACCCACCATCTCGGTGACCGTGGCTTCCTCGCCGATGCTCGCGCCGGCGGCGAGACCCTCCACGTGCACGTCGGTGCGGGCCGCGGTCGAGGTCGGGTTGACGACCTTGACCACGACGTCGCCCGTGTCGTCGTCGCGCGTGACGACCTGGTAGAGCGACTTGGTCGACGCCTGCTCGTACGACATCTGGAGCTCGCCGTCGAGGTACAGCTCGATGGTCGAGCCCTCGACGACGACCTTGACGCGGTACGGCTGGCCGTCCTCGATGCGGTGGTTCTCGACCGCCTTCACCTCGTTCGCGCTCCCGCCCGACGCCCGCTGGAGGGCCTGGCGGGTGTTGTTCCAGCCACCGAGGTTCCACCAGTAGTAGTCGTTCGGCCCGCCGGCCGCGAAGCCGATCAGGAAGCCCTCCGAGCCCGCCGTCTTGCGGGCGTCGAGCTCGAGCGTGTAGCTCGACCAGTCCTTGGCGTACGCGCCGGAGACGATCGAGCGCGCGTCCGTGACGTCCGTCGCGGACTGCACGTACGCACCGTCCTGCGCGGCCCACGTGCCGGACTGCGGCTCCCACTGCTCCGCGCCGTCGGCGAAGTCGTCGGAGAACAGGACCTCGCCCGTGGCGTTGTCGGTGACGCGGACGTTGTCGTACTGCGCCGCGGTGTTCCACGTCGACAGGAAGACCCCGCCGTCGAGGACCGCGTCCGCCGGCGCGGGGCCGGAGTGGGTGCTCGGGACGACCTGGTCCCCGACGTTCTCGGAGAACATCTGCTGGACGTAGTAGTTCACCGAGCCCCACGACTCGTCGTTGTCGAACCAGATCGCGTCCGGCGACCACTGGACGTGGTCCTCGTTGGCGAGCAGCGGCGCGTACGACGCGAGCTCGACGACGTCGGAGTTGCGCTCGAGGCCCGTCATGAACGCCGCCTCCGCGAGCGCGTTGGCGAACGTGTTGCCGCGCGACGCGTACTCGCCGAGGAACACGTGCGGTCCCTCGCGGTCGTAGGAGTCGTAGCGCTCGTCGTTCTCGAGGAACCACTGCGGGTCGTTGTAGTAGTGCTCGTCGACCATCGCGACGCCCTGCTCGCGGTTGAACTCCCACAGCTCGTCGAAGCGCGCGCCCGTGTCGTCCGGCCCGGAGTTGGAGATGATCGTGACGTCCGGGTGCTCCGCCGCGATCGCGTCACGGAAGGCTGGGAAGTTCGCCTCGAACGTCTTCGTGTTCTCCTCGTTGCCGAGCCCGATGTACTTCAGGCCGAACGGCTCCGGGTGGCCGAGCTCGGCGCGCACCGCGCCCCACTCGGTGTCGGTGCCGCCGTTGGCGAACTCGATGAGGTCGAGCGTGTCCTGCACCCAGCGCTGGATCTGCACCGGGTCGGTCATCTCGGGGATCGTGCTGCCGCAGCCGTTTGCGCCGACCGACACCACGGGCAGCGGCGTCGCACCGAGGTCCTCCGCGAAGAGGAAGTACTCGAGGTAGCCGATGCCGTACGACTGGTTGTAGCCCCAGAAGTTCCAGTTGGTGGCGCGCTCCTCGACCGGGCCGATGGTCTCCTTCCACTGGTACGTGCGACGACGGTCGGTGAAGCCCGACTCCTCGTACGTGCGGAACGTGCCGACGTTCGTCACGCAGCCGCCGGGGAACCGCAGGAACTGCGGGTCGAGCGCCTCGATCTTCTCGGCGAGGTCCTTGCGCAGCACGCTGGGCCCGTTGACCGGCCCGACCCACGTGTCCTGCGGGAAGAGCGACACCATGTCGAGGCTCAGCGTGCCGGCGGCCCCCGCGAGCACCGCGAGACGGCCGGCGTTGGTGGTCGCCGACGCGTCGAGCGTCACCTCGTACTTCTTCCACGTGTCCGAGCCGTCCACGGCGACCTCGCCGGTCGCGTACGCGGTGGTCCCGGAGGCGTCCTCGACGCGGACGGTGAGCGTCTGGGCGGTGGCCGACCGTGCCCACACGGAGAAGTCGTAGGACTCCCCCTCCTCGACGAAGACCCCGGTGTTGTACCCGGCGTTGCGCACGCCGGCGCCCGCACCCGTCGTGGTGACCTGCAGGTAGTTGCGATTCGTCGCGTTGAGACGACCGTCGTCGTCGACGACCTGCGTCGCCGCCGTCGCGCCGTCGCGGTTCGCGCCGCTCCACGCCGTCATGCCCGTGAAGGACGCGTTGTCCTGGGTGTTGAACTCGAACGAGCGGTTGCGCACGAGCTCGGCGTACAGGCCGCCGTCAGCGGCGTAGTTGATGTCCTCGTAGAAGATGCCGTAGAGCTCGTCGCTCATCTCGGTGCGCTCGCCGGCGAGGTCGACCGTGAGCTCGTGGTCGGCGACGGCGGCGGGCGAGACGGTGAGCTTCGTGGCGGTGTCGCGCGGGCCCAGGACGAGCGCGCCGTCCTCCGCGCGCAGCCCGACGTGCAGCGCGGGGTCGGCCGCGGAGCGCAGCCAGACCTTCCCGCCGCCGGCGTCGGTGAGGCGCAGCGGCACCGCCTCGGCGCCCGGGTCACCCAGGGCGAGCGCCGAGCCGGTCACGACGACGGGACGGTCGCCGACGGCGAGCGTCACCGGGGCGACACCCTCGGCGGCCTCCCCGGCCGGCGAGGCCTGCAGCACGACGGTCGTCGCGGGTCGCTCGTCGTCGAGGGCGAGCCCGTCCTCGGTCGCGACGAGGTGGCGCGCGTCGCCCGGGCCTGCGAGCGTGAAGCCGCCCTCGGGCACCTGGTCGGCACCCTCCGCCGCCTGGAGCGCGACGTAGTCGAAGGTCGCGGTGTGGCCCGTGCCGTCCTGCGCGGCGAGCGCGTAGACGCCGACCTGCGTGACGGGGAAGTCGACGTCGACCGAGCCCGCGGGCTGCCACGCCGTGCCGTCCCAGTAGGACGTCGCGATCGTGTCGCCCGTGCGCTGCATGCGCAGGGTCTCGCCCGTCGAGCCCGGGCGGTCGGTGAACGCGTTGGCGGCGAACGTGCCGCCGCTCTCCACGTCGTTCTCGATGGCGCGGCCGGACGGCGACAGGCTGCCGACGAACGTCAGGCCGGACCGGACGTAGTTGTCCATGTCCTGCCACGCGATGAGGCCCGCGCCCTGGTAGACGCGGTCGACCGGCGCGTCGACGCGCGTGACGACCGTGAAGTCGCCCGCGGGCACGTCGAGCATCACGACGTTCTTCGCGCTGTTCGCGGTCTGCCAGGTGTCGCCGGCCTGCGACGTGAGCGTCAGCGCGCCGTCGGCGACCGACAGCGCGGACGGCACGGGGTTGACGACGGTCCAGTCGTCGCCGAGCGACGCGCCGTCGAACGTGTCGACCCAGGCACCGTCCGGCAGGTCGGGCTCGGCAGCCGTCGCCGAGCCGGCGACGGGGACCGTCGCGGCGAACGCGCCGACGGCCCCCATCGTCAGGGTGAGCAGCGCCGCCGGGACCGACTGCCGTCGGCGACGGTGGCTGTCCCGAGACCGGGACGTGCTGAGGGGACGTTCCATGGACTTACCTCTCCTCGTCGAGAGACCCAGGCGCTCACACGACCGTGTGAGCGTTCACAACAGGCACCACCGTAGTGTGAACGCTCACATGCCGCAATGGCCCCGTCCTCGGCTCCCGGAGCACGACGATGCCCGGGTACGACGACGCCCGGGTGCGACGACGCCCGGGTGCGACGACGCCCGGGTGCGACGACGCCCCGCCCGGCCGGGCGGCCGAGCGGGGCGTCGTGCGGGGGCCGCTGCGGGCGGACCCGCGACGGCCGGCGTCTAGCGTCGCCGGACGACCAGCACGCGCTGCAGGATGACGAACACGAGGAGCAGCGCGCCGATGACGATCTTCGTCCACCAGGACGACAGCGTGCCCTCGAACGTGATGATCGTCTGGATGAGCCCGAGCACGAGCACGCCGAGGACCGACCCGAGCACGAAGCCCGTGCCGCCGGTGAGCAGCGTGCCACCGATGACCACGGCGGCGATTGCGTCGAGCTCCATGCCGACGCCGGTCAGCGAGTAGCCCGACCGGGAGAACATCGCGAACAGCAGGCCGCCGATCCCGGCGCACGTGCCGCTCACCACGTAGACCAGCACCTTGGTGCGCGCCACGGGCAGACCCATGAGCATCGCGGACTGCTCGCCGCCGCCGATCGCGTACACCGTGCGGCCGAACTGCGTGTAGTGCAGCAGGTAGAACGCGATCGCGACGACGACGAGCGCCACCACGACGGCCGTCGTGACCCGCCACTCGGGGCCGAGCTGCTGGCTCCAGCTCGCGATGGACACGAAGGTCTCGTCGGTGATCGGGATCGACTCGAGGCTGATCACGTAGCACAGGCCGCGCGCGAGGAACATCGCGGCCAGGGTCGCGATGAACGGTTGGATGTCGAAGACGTGCACCATGATGCCGACGACGAACCCGAGCACCGTGCCGATGAGCACGACGAGCGGGATGACGACGGCGGCCGGCCAGCCGGTCTGCAGCAACGACGCGGCGGTGATGCCCGACAGCGCGACGACGGCGCCCACGGACAGGTCGATGCCGCCCGTGAGGATCACGAACGTCATGCCGACGGCGAGCACGATGAGGAACGAGTTGTTGATGAACAGGTTGGAGATGACCCGCCCGGACAGGAAGTTCTCGTACCGGCTCCCGCCGACCACGAGCATGAGCGCGAGGACGACGAACGTGCCGACGACCGGCAGGTAGCGGCGGTCGAGCCGGATCCGGGTGGCGAACCGCTGGGCCATCCCGGCGGTCGTGCCCCCCGCGGTGCTCGGCTCGTTGCCGGGCTCGTGCGGGGAGGTGGGCGTGGGGGTCTGGACGGTGGACATCAGGCGGTCACCTCCGCGGCCTGGGCGGGCGTGCGCGCCGCGCGACGTCGACGTGCCGCGACGACGTCGCGCACCTTCGGGGACTGGGCGAGGCAGACCGCGATGACGACGATCGCCTTGAACAGCGGCGTCACGGACGGCGAGATGCCGAGCATCGTCACCGTGAGCGTGAGCGTCTGGATGACGAGGACGCCGACGAGCGTGCCGGACAGCGAGAACTTCCCGCCCGCGAGGGACGTACCGCCGATGACGACGGCGAGGATCGCGTCGAGCTCGATGAACAGGCCCGCGTTGTTGGCGTCCGCCGCCATGACGTTCGAGCTGATCATCAGGCCCGCGAGGCCGGCGAACAGCGCGCTCACCGCGTACACGGTCCACGTGATGCTGCGCGCCCTGACGCCCGCGAGGCGGCTCGCCTCGGGGTTGATGCCGACCGACTCGATGAGCATCCCGAGCGCGGTGCGCCGGGTCAGGAGCGCGACGGCGGCGAACACGAGGCCGGCGAGCACGACCGCCACCGGCAGGCCGAGCCAGAAGCCCGAGCCGATCGCCTTGAACGGCGCGCTGTTGACGGTCGTGATCTGGCCGCCCGTGATGAGCATCGCCACGCCGCGGCCCGCGGTCATGAGCACGAGCGTGGCGATGATGGGCTGGATCCCGAGCACCGAGACGAGAAAGCCGTTCCACACGCCGAGCACGAAGGACAGCGCGAGGGCGATGCCGACGGCGACGAGCACCGTCGTGAGGCTGCCCGGGTCGGGCGAGGACGCGATGAAGCTCAGCGCGACGGCGCCGGCGATCGCGACCACCGCGCCGACCGACAGGTCGATGCCGCGCGTCGCGATGACGAGCGTCATGCCGAGCGCGACGAGCAGCAGCGGCGCGCCGTTCTTCAGCAGGTTGACGAGCGACCCGAACAGGTGGCCGTCCTGCACGCGGATCGACAGGAAGCTCGGCCGGTTGATCGTGTTGGCGGCCAGCAGCACCACGAGCGCGACGACCGGCCAGAAGAGCCGGTGGTGGAGCACGCGCTGCCAGGGGGACGTCGTGGCGGTCATGACGTGGGGCCTCCGCTCGCGATGAGCTCGACGACGTCATCCACGGTGACGCCGTCGTCGTTGGGGATCTCGGCGACCTTCACGCGGTCGCGCAGGACGGCGATGCGGTGGCTGAGGCGCAGGACCTCCTCGAGCTCCGCCGAGATGAACAGGACGGACATGCCGTCCTGCGCGAGCTCGGCCACGAGCTTCTGGATCTCGGCCTTGGCACCGACGTCGATGCCGCGCGTCGGCTCGTCGAGGATGAGCAGCTTCGGCGCCGTGGCGAGCCACCGCGCGAGGAGCACCTTCTGCTGGTTGCCGCCCGAGAGGTTCTTGATGAGGGCGTCGGGGTTGGCCGGCCGGATGGCGAGCGCCTTGATGTACTTGTCGACGAGCTCGTCCACCTGCTTGCGCGGCAGGCGCCGGGCCCACCCGCGGTCCGCCTGGAGCCCGAGGACGATGTTCTCGCGGATCGTCAGGTCGCCGACGATGCCCTCCGCCTTGCGGTGCTCGGACGAGAACGCGATCTTCTGGCGCATCGCCGCGCGCGGGGTGCGCAGCCGCGAGACGGCGCCGGCGATCCGGGTCTGCCCGGTGTCGGCGTGGTCGGCGCCCGCGAGCAGGCGCGCGAGCTCCGTGCGGCCGGAGCCGAGCAGGCCGGCCAGGCCCACGACCTCGCCCGGGTAGACGTCGAGGTCGAACGGCTGGATCGAGCCCTTGCGCCCGAGGCCGACGGCCTGGACGAACGGGGTCGTGCCGTCACGGTCGGCGACGGCGCGCTTGGGAGCCCCCTCGAGCTCGGACAGGACGTCGAGCGACGTGCCGATCATCTTCGACACGAGCTCGAGGCGCGGGAGCTCCGCGGTGCGGTACTCGCCGACCAGCTTGCCGTTGCGCAGCACGGTCATGCGGTCGGAGATCTCGTAGACCTGCTCGAGGAAGTGGGACACGAAGAGGATCGCCACCCCCTCGTCGCGCAGGCGGCGCACGACGGCGAAGAGCTGGGCGACCTCGTCGGCGTCGAGGCTCGAGGTCGGCTCGTCGAGGATGAGCACCTTGACGTCGACGACGAGCGCGCGGCAGATCGCGACGAGCTGCTGGATCGCGAGCGAGTGGGACGACAGCGACGACGCCGGGTCGATCCGCAGGTTGAGCCGGGCGAGCATCTCGCCGGCGCGGCGCCGCGTGGCCCGCCAGTCGATCGCGCCCAGGCGGCGGACCTCGTGGCCGAGCATGATGTTCTCCGCGACGGAGAGGTTCTCGCAGAGGTTGACCTCCTGGTACACCGTCGAGACGCCGGCGGCCTGCGCCTCGCCGGGGCCGGAGAACGTGTGCTCCGTGCCGTCCACGAGGATGCGTCCGGAGTCGATGGAGTAGACGCCCGTGAGCGCCTTGATGAGCGTGGACTTTCCGGCGCCGTTCTCGCCCATGAGGGCGTGGACCTCGCCGGGGCGCAGGGTGAGGTCCACGCCGTCGAGCGCCTTGACGCCCGGGAACTCGATGGAGATCCCGGTCATCTCGACGACGGGCGCGCCGTCCGGGCTGGGGCTTGTCATCGCTGACCTTCCGTACTGCGGTCGACGTGCGGCGGGCGACGGCTCACGACGGACGCCCGACCGGCCGCACCTGATGGCGGCCGCGCGCCGGGGCCTCGAGGGCACCCGGCGCGCGACCGGTCCGCGGGGGCGGTGGAGCGCTGCGCGCTCCCCCGCCCGAGGGGTGGCGCCCCGGGAGGGGCGCCGTCCGCCGGATCAGTACTCGCGCGTCGGCAGGGCCTCGATGGCCTGCTCCTGCGTGAAGGACTGGTCCTCGACGACGATGCGCTTCTCGACCTCCTCGCCGGCGACGACCTTCTTGATGACCTCGGCGAGGTCCGGGCCGAGCAGCGGGTTGCACTCGACGATGAAGTTGATCTTGCCGTCGGCGAGCGCCTGCATGCCGTCCTTGACGGCGTCGACCGTGACGATCTTGATGTCCTCGCCCGGGACGAGGCCCGCGGCCTCGATCGCCTCGATGGCGCCCAGGCCCATGTCGTCGTTGTGCGCGTAGACGAGGTCGATGTCGTCGTGCGCCTGGAGGAAGCCCTCCATGACGGTCTTGCCCTCGGACCGCGTGAAGTTGCCGGTCTGGGAGTCGATGATCGTGACGTTCGGGTTGTCCGCCGTCGCGTCCTCGAAGCCCTTCTTGCGGTCGATGGCCGGGGCCGCACCGGTGGTGCCCTGCAGCTCGACGACGTTGATCGGCTCGGTGGCGAGGTTCTCGCTGACCCACTCGCCGGCCATCTCGCCCTCGAGGACGAAGTCGGAGCCGATGAACGACTCGTACAGCGTCTCGTCCTCGGAGTCGACCGCGCGGTCCGTGAGGACGACGGGGATGCCGGCCTGCTTGGCCTCCTCGAGCACCGAGTCCCAGCCGGACTCGACCACCGGGGAGAACGCGATGACGTCCACGCCCTGGGCGATGTACGAGCGGATCGCCTGGATCTGGTTCTCCTGCTTCTGCTGCGCGTCGGAGAACTTCAGGTCGAAGCCGTTCTCCTCGGTGAGGGTGTCCTGGATGGACTTGGTGTTGGCCGCGCGCCAGCCGGACTCGGCCCCCACCTGCGAGAAGCCGACGGTGATCAGGTCGCCGCCACCGCCACCGCCCTCGCCGCCGGCGGTGTCGCCACCGCCGTCGCCGCCGCTGCTGCACGCCGCGAGTGCGAGCACCGCCGCGCCGGCGAGGACACCAGTCAGACGCGTGCGCGCCTTGGTCGTGCTGAACATGCTCTCCTCCTTGAGATGCGGTGCCCGGCGCCGTGCCGGGTCCGGTAGACCCGACAGGCAGCGGTGCCTGTTGAGTCTTGTTGGTACGTGTTCAGATGTGTCATTGTCTAGCGTTGTCGGAGCCCCGAGTGCAAGCCCCGCACCGCTGCGACGCATAACTCTTCGGTAACTCCCGCCGCCGCTCACGCGACCCGGCCGGAGGACGTTCGCCGGCCGGGAGTGTGTGAGCGATCACACCGACGTCCGTGTCGATGTTAGCGCTCACACGACGTCGCGGGAAGAGTCCCGCGGTCACGGTCCGGTCACGACGTCGGCGTCGGCGTCGCGCGGACCGGGGGCGGTGCCGGGCGTGCCTCTCGCCGCGGGGCGAGAGGCACGCCCGTGCATGTCAGAGCCCCTGGGCCAGGCGGTAGTACACCTGGTTCCAGCGCACCTGGTCGCGGAAGCCGCGCCGCGTCGTCGACTCGTCGATGACCAGCAGCTCCGTGCCGGCGATCTCGGCGAAGACCTCGAACGCCTCGACGCCGGCCGCGGTCGACAGCACCGTGTGGTGCGCGCCGCCCGCCGTCAGCCACGCCTCCGCGGACGTCGCGAAGTCGGGGCGGGGCTCCCAGACGGCGCGCGCGACGGGCAGGTGCGGCAGCGGCGCGCTCGGCGGGACGACGTCCACGACGTTCGCCGTGAGGCGGAAGCGGTCGCGCATGTCCGCGAGGGACACGACGACGCCCACGCCGGGGTCCGCGTCGAACACCATGCGGACCGGGTCCTCCTTGCCGCCGATCCCGAGCGGGTGGATCTCGACGCGGGGCTTCGCCGTCGTCAGCGACGGGCAGATCTCGAGCATGTGCGCGCCGAGGATCTTCTCGCTGCCGGGCGTGAGGTCGTAGGTGTAGTCCTCCATGAGCGACGCGCCGCCGGGCAGGCCCTCGCCCATGACCTTCGCGGCGCGCACGAGCACGGCCGTCTTCCAGTCGCCCTCCGCGCCGAAGCCGTACCCCTTCGACATGAGCCGCTGCACGGCGATGCCGGGGAGCTGGCGCAGGTCGCCGAGGTCCTCGAAGTTCGTCGTGAACGCCTTGGCGCCGACCGACTCGAGGAACGTCTCGAGCGCGATCTCCTGGCGTGCCGCGTAGCGCAGCGACTCGTGACGGTCGCCGTCCTTGCGCAGCTCCGGCACGACGTCGTACAGGTCCTCGTACTCCGCGACGAGCGCGTCGACGTCCGCGTCCGAGACCGCCTCGACGGCCGCGACGAGGTCGTTGACGCCCCACGTGTTCACCGAGACGCCGAACCGCAGCTCCGCCTCGGTCTTGTCGCCCTCGGTCACGGCGACGTTGCGCATGTTGTCGCCGAAGCGCACGAGGCGCAGCTCGTGCGTGGCCGCCCAGCCCGCCGCGCCGCGCACCCACGCGCCGACGCGCGCCGTGACGGCCGGGTTGGACACGTGGCCCACGACGGTCGTGCGGGCGACCCCGAGGCGCGTCGCGACGTACGCGTACTCGCGGTCGCCGTGCGCGGCCTGGTTGAGGTTCATGAAGTCGAAGTCGATGGTGTCCCAGGGGAGCTCGACGTTCGCCTGCGTGTGCAGGTGCAGCAGCGGCTTGCGCAGCTGGTCCAGCCCGGCGATCCACATCTTGGCGGGGCTGAACGTGTGCATCCACGTGACGACGCCGAGCACGCGGTCGTCCGCGTTGGCGTCGAGCATCGCGCGACGGATCGACGCCGAGTCCTTGAGGACCGGCTTCCACACGACGGTGGCGGGGACGTCGGCGGACGCGTCGAGGGCGCGCGCGACCTCCTGCGACTGCTCGGCGACCTGCCGCAGCGTCTCCTCGCCGTACAGGTCCTGGCTGCCGGTGAGGAACCAGATCTCGCGGTCCGCGTAGGGCTTGCTCATCTCAGTCCACATCTCTCGTGTCGGTGGCTGCGGCGGCCGCGTCGGTGCGGGCGCCGGGTGGTCGTGGCCGGGTGTCGCGGTGGCGGCGACCGGCGTCAGCGCGTGGCGGGCTGCTGGCCGTAGACGTTCTGGTAGCGGGCGTACAGCGAGTCGACGTCGGACTGCGCGATGCGCGTCGGCTCGCCGAGCTGGCGGCTGACGTGCACGGTGCGGGCGACCTCCTCGCACATGACCGCGGCCTTGACCGCCGCTCGGGCGTCCTTGCCGATCGTGAACGGCCCGTGGTTGCGCATGAGCACCGCCGGGCTGCGCGACTCGCGCAGCGTCTCGACGATGCCGCGGCCGATCGAGTCGTCGCCGATGAGGGCGAACGGGCCGACGGGGATGTCGCCGCCGAACTCGTCGGCCATCATCGTCAGGACGCACGGCACGGCCTCGCCGCGGGCGGCCCAGGCCGTCGCGTACGTCGAGTGCGTGTGCACCACCCCGCCCACCTCGGGCATGTGCCGGTACACGTACGCGTGGGCCGCCGTGTCGGACGACGGGGAGCGGTCGCCCTCGACGAGGTTGCCGTCGAGGTCGCACACGACCATCGCCTCGGGCGTGATGTCGTCGTAGGACACGCCCGACGGCTTGATGACGAGCAGGTCCTGGCTCCCGTCCTCGGCAGCGGCGCGCACGCGCTCGGAGACGTTGCCCGCCGTCCACACGACGAGCTCCCAGCGGGGCAGCTCGGCGTGCAGCGCGGCGACGCGCTCCTTGGCCGCGTCGACGGCGGCGCGGAGCTCGGCCGGCACGCCGGCGAGCGGGGTGGCGGATCCGGTCGGGGTCGAGGTGGTCATGCTGCGTGTCTCCTTCGTCGGGGTGAGAGCGCGCGTCGGGTCAGAGCGCGGCGGTCGCGGCCCGCTCGACGGCGAGCCCGGCGTCGTAGCGCTCGAGGTAGGTGGCGAAGCCGGCGACGTCGGCCGCGTCGGGCTCGACGGTGTCGAGCTCCGCCGTGGCGAACACGTGCTCGCGCAGGTACGCGCCGAGGTCGGCGGGACCGCGCGCGTCGCCGTCCCCCTTCCCCGCGTCCAGGCGGTCGCGCAGGTACGCGGCGAGCACGGCGATGCCCCACGCGCCGCCCTCGCCGGCCGTGCGGCCCACGGTCACGGGCGCGTCGATCGCGGCCGCGAGCAGGCGCTGGGCGACGCCCGCGGTGCGGAACATCCCGCCGTGCGCGAACATCGCGTCGACCGCGACGCCCTCCCGCGCGAGGACGCGCATCCCGAGGGCGAGCGTGCCGAACGCGCCGTAGACCTGCGTGCGCGCGAAGTTCGCGAGGGTCAGGCGGCTGTCCGGGGTGCGCACGACGAGCGGGCGCCCCTCCTCGAGGCCGGTGATCGGCTCGCCGGCGAGGTAGTTGTAGGCGAGCAGCCCGCCGCCGTCGGGGTCGCCGTCGAGCGCCGCGCGGAAGAACGCGCCGAACACGTCGTCGGGCGTCGCCGTGCTGCCGAGCGCGGTGGCGAGCTCGCCGAGCATCGAGGCCCACGCGCTGAGCTCGCTCGCGCCGTTGTTGCAGTGGACCATCGCGACGAGGTCGCCCGCGGGCGTCGTCACGACGTCGATCTCGTGGTGCACGCTCGTGAGCGGGCGCTCGAGCACGACCATCGCGAAGATGCTCGTGCCGGCGCTGACGTTGCCGGTGCGGGGCGTGACGGACGCGGTCGCGACCATGCCGGTCCCGGCGTCGCCCTCCGGCGGGCACAGCGGCACGCCGGCCTGCAGCGTGCCCGTCGGGTCGAGCCACGCGGCGCCCTCGGGCGTGAGGGTGCCGGCCTCCTCCCCCGCGACGAGCACCTCGGGCAGCAGCTCCTCGAGCTTCGGCAGCGCGCGGCGGGTCGCGACGCGCTCGTCGAACAGCTCGAGCATGCGCCGGTCGTAGCCGCGCGTGGCCGGGTCGACGGGGAACATGCCCGAGGCGTCGCCGACGCCGAGCACGTGACGGCCCGTGAGCCGGCGGTGGACGTACCCGGCGAGCGTCGTCAGGGACGCGACGTCGCCGACGTGCGGCTCGTCGTCGAGGACCGCCTGGTACCAGTGGGCCACGGACCAGCGCAGCGGCACGTTGTGACCGAGCAGCTCGGTGAGCTCGGCGGCGGCCGGCCCGGTCGACGTGTTGCGCCACGTGCGGAACGGCACGAGGAGCCCGCCGCTCGCGTCGAACGCGAGGTAGCCGTGCATCATGGCCGACACGCCGAGCGCCCCGAAGGTCGTCGGGCGCACGCCGTAGCGCCGCTCGACGTCGGCGACGAGGTCGGCGTAGCACTCGCGCAGCCCGGTCTCGACCGCGTCGAGCGAGTAGGTCCACGTGCGGTCGGCGTACTCGTTCTCCCAGGCGTGGCTGCCGCTCGCGAGCGGCGTCCCGTCCGGTCCGACGAGGCAAGCCTTGATCCGGGTGGACCCGAGCTCGATGCCGAGCGCCGTCGTCCCCGCGGTGACCGCTTCCCTGATCGCCGTCACGTCGTCCTGCTGCACCATCGCCGTCTCTCCTCGCCGCGTCGTCGCGTCAAACGTCTCCTGCCGATGTTAGCGCTCACACGCCGTGCGGCCAACCATGCTCGTCGGCCCGGGCGCGGGGTCCGCGGTCAGCGCGACGGGCTCGTCGTGCTCTCGCGCACCACGAGCTCGGGCGGGATGGACACGGGACGCACCGTCGCCCCGGCGAACGCGTCGAGCATGAGCGCGAGCGCGCGCCGCCCGAGCGCCCCGAACGGCTGGCGCACCGTCGTGAGCGGGGGGATGAAGTGCCCCGCGCCGGCGATGTCGTCGAAGCCCACGACCGACACGTCGTCCGGCACGCGCACCCCCGACTCCCAGAAGGCGCGCAGCAGGCCGAGGGCGAGCTGGTCGTTGCCGGCGAAGACCGCCGTCGGGCCCTCGCCCGCCCGCACCGCGCCGGCGAGCTCGCGGCCCACGGCGTAGCCGCGGTCCGACGACCAGTCGCCGGGGACCGGCTCGGGCACGGGCGCGCCGGCGTCCTCGAGCGCCGAGCGCCACCCGGTCTCGCGCTCGCGCGCGTCGAACCAGTCGAGCGGGCCGGACAGGTGCCAGACGGTGCGGTGCCCGAGACCGAGGAGGTGCTCCGCGGCGAGCCGCGCACCGAGCCGCTGGTCGACGGCGATCGGCAGGATGCTGCCCGCGCCGACGGCGTCGGGCGGCGCGTCCTCGGCGACACCCGGGCGGTCGCGCGCGGCGATCATGATGACGGGCACGGGGGCGCGGAAGGAGTCGACCGCGGCGGCGACGTCCTCCTGCGGCGCGATGACGACGATGCCCTCGACGCCCTGGTCCATGAAGTGCTCGAGCACGCGGTGCATGGTCGCGGCGTCGTAGCGGCGGATCGTCGCGACGCTCACGAAGTAGCCCTGCTCGCGCGCAGCCTCCTCCACGGCGATGAGGGTCGACGTCGGGCCGTAGAGCGCCGACCCCGTCGTCACGACCCCGACCGTCGCCGAGCGCATCGTCACGAGCGCGCGGGCGGCGCTGTTGCGCCGGTACCCCAGCGTCGCGATCGCGTCGAGCACACGGTCGCGCGTCTCCGGCCGCACGCTCGGGTGGTCGTTGAGCACGCGCGAGACCGTCTGGTGCGACACGCCGGCGAGCCGTGCGACGTCGGCCATCGCCGGCGGGCGCGTGCGGGGCGACGGCCCGGTCGTGGTCATCCCGCGGTCCCCCCGCCCAGGGTCCGCGCGAGCTCGGCCGAGCGGTCGCGCGCGGCCTCGAGGGCGTCGAGGAACGCGGCGCGCACGCCGCCCGCGTCGAGCCGGCGCAGCGCCGCGACCGTCGTCCCGCCGGGCGACGACACGCGCTCGCGCAGGATCGCCGGGTGCTCGCCGGTCTCGGCGAGCATGGTCGCCGCGCCGCGCACCGTCGCGGTCGCGAGCTCGAGCGCCGTCGCGCGCGTCAGGCCGAGCAGCACGCCGGCCTCCGCGAGCGCGTCCACGACGTAGAAGACGTACGCCGGCCCCGAGCCCGACAGCGCGCCCACGGCGTCCTGGTCCTTCTCCGCGACGCGGACCACGAGACCGGTGGAGGCGAGCAGCCGCTCGACGAGCGCGAGGTGCTCGTCCGTCGCGGCCGCGCCGCCGCTCAGCGCGCTCACGCCCGCGCCCACGACCGACGGCGTGTTCGGCATGACGCGCACCACGGGCGTCCCCGCGGGCAGCCGCTCCTCGTAGAACGCCGTGGGCAGCCCGACGACGACGCTCACCACGACCGTCCCGACGCCGACCGCGTCGCGCACCTCGGCGAGGAGCGCGTCGACGTCCTTCGGCTTGACCGCGACGACGACCACGCCCGCGCCCCGGACGGCCGCGACGTTGTCCTCGGTGACCTCGACCCCGTGCCGGTCGACGAGCTCGTCGCGACGCGCGGCGCGGCGGACCGTCGCCACGACGTCGCCGGGGTCCCACCCGCCGGCGAGAGCGCCGGCCAGGACGGTCTCGCCCATGACCCCCGCGCCGAGGACGGCGAGGCGTGGACGGTGCGGGGTGTCGGTCATGCGTGGTCAGCTCCGATCAGCGGTGGACAGGGCATTCTTGCGCAGATGCCGTCCCCGCGGAACGCGGCGCGTCGTCGCACGGGGTCGTCACATGGGGTACGCGGCGTAGACGTCCTCGACGACGTCGGCGGGGCCCGTCGCCTGCAGGACCGCGGTGCTGTTGCGCCACGTGACCGTGGCCGCGCCGCCCTCGCCCGGGACGACGACCACGGTCCCGACGGTCTCGCCGTCGACGGTCACGTCCTCCTGCGTGGACGGCTCGGCACCGCCCAGCAGGGCGGCCGCGGCGTTCTCCGCCTCCTCCGGCGTGGGCCACTGGCCGGCGACCACGGTGACCGTCGTGGCGTCCGGGCCCTCGCCGTCGGCGTACACGAGCTCGTACGCCTCGAGCGCGCCGGACTCCGTCCACGCGTCGGTCGCGGCGTCGCTGCGCAGCGCGAGGTCGAGGACGGTCGCGGGCAGCGCCTGGGCGAACGGGGTGCTCGCCGTGCGCTCGACCGGCTCGAGCGTCGGCGTCGCAGGGTCCCCGGTGACGGTCACGGTCGGCGCGGGCTCGACCTCCCCGCCCGACCGCGCGAAGCCGGGCCAGACGAACGCGAGCAGCACGACCACGAGCGCCACGACGAGCACGAGGCCGAGCGCCGCGACGAGGCGGCGGCGCCGGTAGACGGACGTCGGGACGGGTCGGGTGTGCCGACGGTCGCTCGCCCCCACCGCGTCCCGCGGCCGGACGGGACCCTGGGGGGTGCGGCTGCTCGTCGGCTCGCCCATCGGTGCTCCTCCTTCGACGGGCGCCAGCCTAGGGCTCGCGGTGCCTCGCGACCGGCATCTCGCGGCGCGCCTCGCCGGTCGGGTGGACCCGGGGACCGGAGCCCGTCGAGGGCGGACGGCCGTGTCGGGGGCCGTGGCTAGCGTGGGGGCGTGACGTCGACGACGAGCGCGCCCGCCCGGTCCGGGTCCGGCGCCAAGCGGACCCGCCCCGCCTACCGCTGCAGCGAGTGCGGCTGGACCACCGCGAAGTGGGCGGGGCGCTGCGGCGAGTGCCAGGAGTGGGGCACGGTCACCGAGGACGCGCCCGCGGCCGCAGGCCCTCGCACGACGGCGGTCGTGCCCACGCGCTCGCCCGCGCGGCCCATCGCGGAGATCGACGTCGAGGCGGCGCGCGCGGCACCCACCGGCGTCGCCGAGCTCGACCGCGTCCTCGGGGGCGGCATCGTGCCGGGTGCCGTCGTGCTGCTCGCGGGCGAGCCGGGCGTGGGCAAGTCCACGCTCCTGCTCGCGGTCGCGAGCAACGTCGCCGCCGGCGCGTCGGACCTGCCCACGGCGGACCGCGGCGCTGCGCCCGGCACGACGACGCCGCCGAAGCGCGTCCTGTACGTCACCGGCGAGGAGTCGGCCGGCCAGGTGCGCCTGCGGGCGGAACGCGTCGGGGCGCTCGCCCCCGGGCTGCTGCTCGCGGCCGAGACGGACCTCGCGACGGTCCTCGGCCACGTCGAGGCGACGGACCCCGACCTGCTCGTCGTCGACTCGGTCCAGACGATCGCGTCCGCCCAGGTCGAGGGCGCCCCGGGCGGCGTCGGCCAGGTGCGCGAGGTCGCCGCGGCGCTCATCGGCGCCGCGAAGGCCCGCGACCTGCCGGTCATCCTCGTCGGTCACGTGACGAAGGACGGATCGGTCGCGGGGCCGCGCACGCTCGAGCACCTCGTCGACGTCGTGTGCCAGTTCGAGGGCGACCGCCACTCGCGACTGCGCCTCGTGCGCGCCGTGAAGAACCGGTACGGCCCCACGGACGAGGTCGGGTGCTTCGACCTCACCGAGGACGGGATCGTCGGCCTCGCGGACCCGAGCGGGCTGTTCCTCTCGCACACCGGCGCGGGCGTGCCCGGCACGTGCATCTCCGTGACGGTGGAGGGCCGGCGGCCGCTCGCGCTCGAGATCCAGGCGCTCGTCGTGCCGAGCTCGCTGACCAACCCCCGGCGCACGACGAACGGCGTCGACGCGAGCCGCCTCGCGATGATCCTGGCGGTCATGCACCGCCACGCCGGCGTGCGCCTCGTCGACCAGGACGTCTACGTCTCGACCGTCGGTGGCGCGAAGGTCGCCGAGCCCGCCGCCGACCTGTCCATCGCCCTCTCCGTGCTCTCGGCGCGCGAGGACACGGCGCTGCCGGCGGGGACGGTCGCGTTCGGCGAGGTGGGCCTCGCGGGCGACATCCGGCAGGTCACGGGCCTCGACCGGCGCCTCGCCGAGGCCGCCCGGCTGGGCTTCACGCGCGCCGTCGTGCCGCGCGGCTCGTTCCCGAAGCCGGTGGACGGCATGACGGTCCTGCCGGCCCGCCACCTCGGCGAGGCGTTCGAGCTCGCCCGGGCCTGACGAGGGGGGTCCTCGTGACCGGATCGTGACGTTCCCACGGTCGAGATCCGCGTGGTCCCGGGCCTCGCGGGGGCCCGCAGCGTAGGATCGCGTCGTGGCCAACTCCCCCGCGCACCCTGACGAGCTGCTCCGGGAAACCCTTGCCGCCGTGGCGCCCGGAACCGAGCTGCGCGACGGCCTCGAACGCATCCTGCGCGGCCGGACGGGCGCGCTCATCGTGCTCGGTCTCGACAAGGTCGTCGAGGGCATGTGCTCCGGCGGCTTCGAGCTCGACGTCGGCTTCTCGGCGACGCGCCTGCGCGAGCTGTCGAAGATGGACGGTGCGGTCGTCCTCGACCACGAGGCGAACCGCATCCTGCGCGCCGCGGTCCAGCTGCTGCCCGACCCGACCATCGAGACCACGGAGTCCGGGACGCGGCACCGCACCGCCGAGCGCGTCGCCAAGCAGAGCGGCTTCCCCGTCATCTCCGTGAGCCAGTCGATGCGGATCGTCGCGCTGTACGTCGGCGGTCAGCGGCACGTGCTCGAGGACTCCGACACGATCCTCTCGCGCGCCAACCAGGCGCTCGCGACCCTCGAGCGGTACCGCGCACGCCTCGACGAGGTCTCCGGCACGCTGTCGGCGCTCGAGATCGAGGACCTCGTCACCGTGCGCGACGTCTGCTCCGTGGTGCAGCGGCTCGAGATGGTCGCGCGCATCTCCGAGGAGATCGCGGGCTACGTCATCGAGCTCGGCACCGACGGCCGTCTCCTCGCCCTGCAGCTCGACGAGCTCATCGGCGGGATCGGCTCGGACCGCGAGTTCGTGATCCGCGACTACGTCGACCTCGCCCGCAAGGACCGCTCGCTCGCCGACGTGCAGAAGGCGCTCGGCGGCCTCGACTCGACGCAGCTGCTCTCGAGCTCGTCGACGAGGACGTCCTCGGGGAGGCCGACCAGGTGGCGGGCCTGGTGCGCCTGGGCGGCGCCAGGGCCGTCGGGGTGCGGGAGCGGGGGGAGCGTGGTCACGAGCGCCTCACACGTCGGTGCGGTGGAAGTTCTGCCAGGAGCGCGACGCCGTCGGCCCCCGCTGCCCCTGGTAGCGCGAACCGTACACGCTCGCCCCGTACGGGTTCTCCGCCGGTGACGAGAGGCGGAAGAAGCACAGCTGGCCGATCTTCATGCCGGGCCACAGCGTGATGGGGAGCGTCGCGACGTTGCTCAGCTCCAGCGTCACGTGACCGGAGAACCCGGGGTCGATGAAGCCCGCCGTGGAGTGCGTGAGCAGACCCAGGCGGCCGAGGCTCGACTTGCCCTCGAGGCGCGCCGCGACGTCGTCGGGCAGCGTCACCGCCTCGAACGTCGACCCGAGGACGAACTCCCCCGGGTGCAGCACGAACGGCTCCGCGGCGTCGACCTCCACGAGGCGCGTGAGGTCCGGCTGGTCCTGCGAGGGATCGATGTACGGGTACTTGTGGTTGTCGAACAGCCGGAAGAACCGGTCGAGCCGGACGTCGATGCTCGACGGCTGCAGCATCGACGGGTCGTACGGGTCCAGCTGGACGCGACCGGCGTCGAGCTCGGCGCGGATGTCGCGGTCGGAGAGCAGCACGGGGACACGCTAGCCGACGCCGTCGCGCACCCGGCGCGGGTCTCGCGGCGGGCCCGGGCCTGCCCGCGCGAGCAGGCCGACGCGTCGCTACGGTCGCAAGGGAGCGCACTCCGGGGCCCGGCCCCGGCACACCCGAACGAAGGAGACCACCATGAAGTCGAAGCTCGCCCTCGTCGTCGGGATCGGCGTCGGCTACGTCCTCGGCACCCGTGCCGGTCGCGAGCGGTTCGAGGAGCTCCGCGGCAAGGCCAAGGAGCTGTGGCAGTCGGACGACGTGCAGCAGGCGGTGCACACCGCGCAGGAGAAGGTGACGGCCGTCGCCAAGGAGCAGGGCGCGAAGGTCGCCGGCATCGCGAAGGAGCAGGGCGGCAAGATGGCCGAGGCCGTGAAGAGCCAGTCCTCGTCGTCGGAGTCCTCCGGCTCCTCGGAGGCGGGGCACTCGAACGGCACGTCGCCGGACGCGTCGCGCGACGACTACAAGATCTGAGCGGGCGTCACGCCCGCAGGGGACGGCCCGTCGCGTCGACCGCGTAGCTCCCCTGCTTCGCGGTGAGGTACAGGATGCCCTCGACCAGACCCCAGACCCCCACGGCCGGGGCGAGGAAGCCGAACGACAGCACCGTCAGCAGGAGCATGAGCAGCCCGATGCCGGTGTGCCCGAGGTAGAACCGGTGGATCCCGAAGGTGCCGAGGAGGATGCCGAGCAGGCCCGCCGCGAGGCGGGACTTCGCCGCCGGGTCGAGGTTCGGGTCGTAGCCGCCGGGGTGTCCCGGCGGCGGGTACGCGGACGGCCCGCCCGGCGCGTACCCGTACGGCTGGCCGTACCCGGGCGGGGTGCCGTAGGGCGCCTCGGGCCCCGGTGCGGGCTGCTGCTGGTACGGGTCGTCGGGCACGGAGCCTCCTCGGGAGCGGTTCGGACATCCCCGGCGACGTCCGCTATGATCGGGGCGCGCGCTGGTTCGCCGCGATCCTCCCAGAGCGATCAGGGCGAGCGCCACCGGCGCCGCGCGGGTGTAGTTCAATGGTAGAACTTCAGCTTCCCAAGCTGACAGCGCGGGTTCGATTCCCGTCACCCGCTCAGCGCACGAGAGCCCCGCACCACGAGGTGCGGGGCTCTCGTCGTCCCGGGCGACCACCCCTGGAGCGGCGCCCCGGCTCAAAGCTCCTTCGCGAAGTGGTGCGCGACGATGCTCATGCGCTCGCGCAGGTAGAACCGGTGGGCGTCGAACCGCTGGACGCCCGAGTCGAGGTCGAGCACCGTGCACCCCGCCTCTCGCGCGCGCCGCTCGAGCTCGCCGAGGAGCGCCGCGCCGACGCCGCGCGAGCGCGCCTCGGGCGCCGTGACGAGGTCGTCGACGTAGAGCTTGCGGACCGCGCTCGTGCACGCGACCACGCGCCAGCCCGCGACGCCGAGGCACACGTCGCCGTCGAACGCCGCGAGGAAGCGCGGGCCGGGCGCGTCGTCCGCGAGCACCTGCCGCAGGAGCTCGGCCGTGAGGTGCGGGCGCAGGGCCTGGAGCACCGGCAGGGCGGCGGCCCAGCGCGGGTCGTCCGCGGCGAGGTCGACGACGTCGGGACGTGCTCCGGTGCGGACGGCGGTGGGGTCGGTGCTCACGCCCGGCACCCTAGCGGCGCGGACGGCTCAGCCGAGGATCCGGCCCGCCGCTTTCGCGGACGCCGCGAGCGACCCGGTGAGGGGCAGGTCGGGCAGGATCACGGCCTGCGCCGCGTGGTAGACGTCCGGCTTGCCGACCCACGTGAGGCCGCCGGGCCGGTTGTCGGTGTCGAGCTCGTGGTGCCACGACCCGCGCTCGTGGTCGACGAGGAACCGGTCGATCCACGCCCACCAGCCCGCGGCGGCCTCGGCGAACCGCGGGTCGCCCGTGACGCGGCCGAGCACGTCCGCGGCGGCCACGGCCTCCGCCGCGACCCAGTGGTACCGGCGCGGCTCGACGGGCGTGCCGGTCCAGTCCACGGTGTAGACGAAGCCCCCGCCGTGCTCGCCGTCCCAGCCGTCGGCGACCGCGCGGTCGAACAGGCGCACGGCGACGTCGGTGCGTGCGCCGGGCGTGCCCGCGGCCACGTCGAGCTGCAGCAGGAGGCGCGACCACTCGAGGCCGTGCCCCGGCGTCGAGCCGTAGGGCTTGAACGGGTCGCGCGGCCGGTCGGCGTTGTACTCGGGCAGCGGCGTCCACGCGCTGTCGAAGTGCTCGGGGATGCGCCACCCGTTCTCCGCCGCCCAGCCCACCACGCGGTCGGCGATCGACGTCGCGCGGGCGAGCCACTCGGCGTCGCCCGTCGCGTCGTGCGCGGCGAGGAGCGCCTCGACGGCGTGCATGTTGGCGTTCACCCCGCGGTAGTCGTCCAGCCGCGACCAGCCGCGGTCCCACTCGTCGGCGTGCATGCGCGGGCCGGGCTCCCAGAACCGCTGGTCGAGCACGGCGAGCGCCGCGTCGAGGAGCTCGCGCGCGCCGTCGCGGCCGGCGAGCGTCCCCGACGCCGCCGCGAGCACGACGAACGCGTGCGCGTACGCGCTCTTCGTCCCGTCGACCGGCTGCGTCTCGGCGTCGACGACGTCGCCCGGCACCGGCGCGGGGCCGCGGGACGACACCCAGCCGCCGTGCTGCGCGTCGACGAGCACGCTGCGCAGCCCGCGCAGCGCGAGGTCCGCGCGCTCCCCCGCGCCCGGGACGCCGAGGAGCGACGCGAACGCGTAGACGTGGGCCATGCGCGACGTGATCCACGTGTGCACCGGCTGCGACGGGTCCGGACGGCCCGCGTCGTCGAGCCACCACGCCGCGCCGTCCGGCCGCAGCGACGCCTCCCCGAAGCGCAGGAGCTCGGCGAGCTGGTGCCGGCGCCACGCCTGCTGCGTGGCGTCGCCGGGCGTCGGGGGGAGGTCGGTGCTCATGATGTCCTTCTTCGGGGCTGCTGGACAGCGCTGTCAGGGAGTTGAACGTACGCGCGGCCGCCGGTCGTGTCAAAGCCAGCCTAGGTCGCGCGGGCACGCGACGGCCCCCCGCCCCGCCGGGATCACCCGGCGGGACGAGGGGCCGCTCACGTCGTGTCAGCCGCAGGCGAGGGCGTCGTGCCCCGCCTCGACCGTCGCGCGGACCTCCTCTGCGCCGGAGCCGCGGACGGCCTCGACGCTCACGGTGCCCGCCTCGACGGACGCCGCCCGGACCGCGAAGGAGTGGTACGCGGACCGGCCGGGCTCGACCGACGCGAACTCCTTCGTGCCCCACGGCGTGGTGAGGGTCATGGCGAGGGGGACGTCCTCGCCGTTGTCGGCCCGCACCGCGACGTACACCTTGCCCGCGAGGCAGCGGGCGCTCGCCGTGACCTCGACGGCCAGGGCGGGCCCGGCCTCGGTCACGGTCACCGGGACCTCGACCACGGAGCTCGTCCACCCGTCGTCGACCACGACGTGCGCGGTGTACGACCCCGGGGCGGCGTAGGCGTGCGACCCGGAGACCGTGGCGCCCGCCCCCTCCGCGGACACAGTGCCGGCGACGACGTCGGACCCGTCGCCCCAGGTGATCGCGGCCCGCAGGTCCGCACCCTCACGACCGCCGGCGACCGTCGCGAGGACCGCCTCCGCCTCCTGCCCGACGGCGAGGGTCACGCCGTCCGCCGGCGTCACCTCGAGCGGGCTCTGCTCGGCGAAGGTGCCGTCGTGTGCGACCGCGAACACGTGGATGCGGCCGTCGCTCGAGAGCTGTCCCGGCTGGTCCGGCAGCGTGAGGCTGACGACGCGCTTGCCGTCCGGCAGGTCGACCGGCGCCGTGGCGAAGATCGCCGCGGGGGTGCCGGTCTGCGGGCTGCCGCCGCGCAGGCGGTGGTCCGTCACCGCGACGGGGATGTTCCCGAACACGGGGTTGCGGGCCGCGCCCGACCAGTCGCCGAAGCTGAGGTCGATCGCCTGCGTCGAGCCGTCGTCGAACGTCAGCGTGCCCGAGGCCTGCTGGTTCTTCTCCGTGCCCGTGCCGACGACCGAGAGCTGCTCGGCGTCCGCGGGGACCTCGAGCTCGATCGTCTGGCCGTCCCCTGTCGCGTTGTCCGGCTCGCCGGCGGCGACCGCCGGCACGTCGAACCGCAGGTCGGTGCCCGGGACCGTGAGGCGCTCGCCCTGGACGAAGCCCTTGTCCTCGAGCTGGCCGCGGTCGAAGAACACGCCCTGCCCGTCGCACGAGCCGACGGACGTGCCCGGGTCGCCGATGCACACGTTGTCGTACGCGCCGACGAGCGAGCCCTCGCGCAGGAGCGCGACGGACACGTGCGACGTCGCCGTGACCGGCTCCGCGCCCTCGGCCGTGGCCGTCACCGTGACCGGGTAGACGCCCGGCGTCGTCCACGTGTGCGCCGCGCGCACCGCGTACGAGCCGAAGGCACCCGGCACGAGCGTGCCCGCGACCGGCTCGCTGCCGTCGCCGAACGACACGCGGACGTCGACCGCGGCAGGATCGCCCTCCACCCCGGTGAGCGTGGCGAACGTGCCCGAGACCTCGCGGCCCGTGACGCCGTCGCCGTCCGCGACCGCGGTGAGCGTGAGCCCCTCCGCGCCCGGGTCGGACGGGTCGGCGAGCAGCTCCACCTCGGCGAGCGACAGGTCGCCCTCCCCCGCGGCCCCCGTGACGACGAGCCGGTAGTGCGCGTACGCACCGGGCTCGGCGACCGTGAACGGACGGGTCTGCAGCGCCCAGCGGAACTCCTCGCCCGAGCGCTCGTCGAGCGTCGTCCAGGTCTCGCCGTCGTCGGAGCCCTCGAGCGTCCACGCGGACGGCGACGCCGTCCCGCTCGCGCCGGAGGTCAGCGTGTAGGTGCCGACGGTCGGCCGGATGCCGGCGCCCGCCCACGTGACCGTGGGCGTGCCGGTCGCGAACGTCGTGCGCGTCGCCGACGTGTTGTCCACGAGCGCCGCCGCGGAGGTCGACGCGTCGCCGTCCGCGACGGTCGTCGTGCCGAGGCCCGGCGTCGTCGCGTCCTTCACGGGCTCCGGCGCCTCGTCGCCCTCGGTGAGCGACGGCGGGGCGTCGGCCTCGCCCGTGCCCCAGGCCGACGGCTCGGGACCCATGACGAAGTCGAGCGTCGCGCCGCCGGAGAGGTCCTCCTGCGACAGGGACGTCGAGGTGCGCGGCTCGCCGTCGACGGCGAGGGACTGCACGTAGACGTTCTCGACGGAGTTGTTCGCCGCGTTGACGACGAGGTCGCCGCCCGGCAGGTGGACGGTCGCCCTGTCGAACAGCGGCGAGCCGACCGCGTACTGGTCGGACCCGACCTGCAGCGGGTAGAAGCCGAGCGCGGCGAAGACCCACCACGACGACATCTCGCCGTTGTCCTCGTCGCCCGGGTAGCCCTGGCCGATCTCGCTGCCCACGAACAGGCGGCGCGTGACCTCGCGGACGATCTCCTGCGTCTTCCACGGAGCGCCCGCGGCGTCGTACAGCCACGGGATGTGGTGGGACACCTGGTTGCTCATGCCCCACTGGCCGAGACGGATGTCCCGGGCCTCGCGCATCTCGTGGATGACGCCGTTGTACCCGCCGGTGTGGGTCGCGTCCTCGGGCGTCGCGAAGAACTCGTCGAGCTTCGCCTCGAGACCCTCGCGCCCGCCGTACAGGTTCGCGAGGCCCTGCGGGTCCTGCGGCGCGTGGAACGCGAAGTTCCAGCCGCTCGTCTCCGTGTAGCCGCCGCCCCAGGTGCGCGGGTCGTAGTCCTCGGGCGCGTTGAGCCACGTGCCGTCCTCGTGCCGCGGCTGGAAGAAGTCGATCGCCGGGTCGAACAGCTCGACGTAGTGCGTCGCCCGCTCGAGGAAGTACGCCGACTCCTCGCGCAGGGTCTGCCGGCGCTCCTCCGGCGTGGCCGGGTCCTCGGCGAGGGCCGCGGCCATGTTGCCGATGCCGAAGTCGTTGATCAGGCCCTCGAGGCCCCACGACACCGACTCGTGCGTCGACTCCGGCGTGAAGCCGAGGAACGGCGACGTCTGCAAGCCCTTGCGGCCCACCGCGTTGTTCGGCGGCGCGACGGTCGCGTTCTTCAGCGCCGCGTCGTACGCGTCGAGCGCGCGGTCGGTGGGCAGCGAGCCCTTGAGGTAGGCGTCGGCGAACGCGACGTCCGAGCTCGTGCCCGTCATGAGGTCGGCGTAGCCCGGCGAGGACCAGCGCGCGACCCAGCCGCCGTCGCGGTACTGCTGGACGAACCCGTCGACGAGCTCGCTCGCGACCTCCGGGTAGAGGAGCGAGTACGCCGGCCACGCGGTGCGGTACGTGTCCCAGAACCCGTTGTTGACGTAGATCTTGCCGTCCACGACCTTCGCGTTGGTCTGCGTGTCGGTCGCGCTGCCCGTCGTCGGGGACACGGGGCTCGCGTAGCGCCACACCGGCTCCTCGGCCGTGCCCGTGTTCTCGTGCTGCGCGTTCGGGTAGAGGTTCAGGCGGTAGAGGTTGGAGTACAGCGTGACGAGCTGGTCCTCGCTCGCGCCCTCGACCTCGATCACGCCGAGGCGCTCGTTCCACGCGTCGGTCGCCGCCGCCTTGACCTCGGTGAACGACCTGCCCTCGACCTCGAGCGCGAGGTTCTTGCGCGCCTGGTCGAGGCTGAGGAACGACGTCGCGACGCGCAGCTCGACGGTGTCGTCCTCGGCCGTGTCGAACGTCGCGTACCGCGCGTCGGCGCGGTCGCCCGCCGCCGTCCCGACCGCCGTCGGACCGCGGTCGAACGTGCCGGCGACGAACATGCGCGTACGGCCCACGGAGAGGCCGGACCCGTTCTCGACCCACCCGGACAGCGTGCCCGTGGCCTGGTCGAACGAGAGCTCCGACGTGCCGAGGACCTTGTCCACGAGCACGTGGCCGACGTCGCCCGGGTACGTGAAGCGCAGCACCGCGGCGTGGTCGGCCGGGGCCACCTCGAGCGCGGTGCCGTTCGTGAACGTCACCCCGTAGTAGTCGGGGCGGGCGGTCTCGTCGTCGTGGTCGAACTCGAGCCCGCGCTGGTCGAGCGTGCCCGTGGGCGCGCCGGTGGCCGGCCCCGCCGCGGGCAGGAACGCGAGCTGGTTGCGGTCACCCATCCACGGGCTCGGCTCGTGCGAGATGCCGAGGCCCTCGAGGACCGGCTTGTTGTTCGCGTTGTTGGCCTTCTGGTACTCGTACAGCCACCGGTCGGAGGCCGCGTCCGTCATGGGCACCCAGAAGTTGAAGCCGTTCGGCACGGCCGTCGCGGGGATGTTGTTCCCGCGCGAGAAGCTGCCGGTGGACAGCGTCCCGCGGCGCGTGTCGACGTAGTTCGCCAGGCTCGAGCCGTCGATCGTCTCCGGCTGGGCCGTGAGCGCGACGTCGTCGAGCCACCCGGCGAACCGCGTGCCCGCGTCGCCGCCCGGGTTGTCGTAGCCCAGCAGCACCTGGTCGACCGTCTTGCCCGCGGCCACCTCGCCGAGGTCGACGCGCACCGAGTTCCACTGGTCGCCGTAGAGGATCTTGCCCTCGCCCTGCGCCTGCGCCGACGCGACGGTCCCGTGCGCGTCGCGCGCGCCGAGGTCGGACAGGTACGTGCCGTCGGTGAAGAGCAGGTCGACCGCGGCATACGTCGACGGGTACTGCAGGTCGTCGAGCAGCTCGGGGAAGATCACGTAGCTGAGGCGCGTGTCCTCGCCGACGAGCACGTCGACGTCGTCGTAGAGCACGTTCGTCGCGTACGCCTCGCCGTCGCCCGCGTGGGCGCCGTCGTAGCGCAGCGAGTGCGTGCCGGTGAACCCGACGCGCGGCTTGCTGGTGAGGTCGACGTCCGGGCCCGAGCCGACCGCGGTCGTCATCGGCGCCTCGGCCGGCGGTGCGTCGAGGTCGGCGGACAGGTCCCAGTCGCCGAGCTGGACGATGCCGTCGCCGGAGTTCGCCGTGACGTTCAAGCGGTAGAACCGGTGCGCCTCGGTCGGCGCGTCGAGCTCGAACACGCGCTGCTGCAGGCGCTGCGGGAAGTCCTCGTCGGTGCGCTGGTCGACGGGCGTCCACGTCTGGCCGTCGTCCGACGCCTCGATCGTCCAGGTCTTCGGGTCACGACCGGCCGCGTCGTTGGCCGACGTCATCGCGTACGCCTCGACGGCGACCGGCTCGGCGAACTCGTAGACGACCCAGCCGGTGCGCGCGAACGCGAGCCACTTGCTGCTCGGGGAGCCGTCGGCGAGCTTCTCGGCGCCCTCGTTCGGCAGGTTCTGCGCGCTGGCCGTCACCGCGGTGAGGCCGCCGAGCACGCTGCCCGGCAGGCCGGCGGTCCCGGCGGCGATGTTGTGCTGCCAGGGCGCGCCGTCGCGCTGGGCGACGGTCGTCTCGAGCGGGGCGGCGTCGCCCTCCTCGAACGACGACGCGAAGTCGCCCGGCTCCGCGGCGGCGGCGGGGAGCGCCGTCGTGACCGCGAGAGGGACGACGAGGGCGGCGGCGACGGCCATGCCGAGCGGCCTGCCGCGCGCGGCGGAGCGTCTCCGCGGCGCGGTACCTCGGGGGGAGTGCAGGGTCATGACGCGCGATCTCCTTCGATCGATCGGACAGCGCTGTCAAATGTCAGGTCGAACCTACGGGGCGCCCTGGCCCTTGTCAACGGTCCGGGCGACCCCGCGAGAACCCTGCCGAGCCGCGTCAGGACGCGGGTCCGGGCACCTCCCCCGTGCCCCGCACGACGAGGTGCGTGGGGACGACCACGAGCCGCGGCGGGAGGTCCGGGTCGTCCGCGCGCGAGACCGCGAGCGCCGCCGCCTGACGCCCCATCTCGACGACGTCGTACCCGACGACGGTGACGTCGAGCAGGTCCGCGAGCTCGAAGTCGTCGAACCCCACGAGCGCGACGTCCGGCGCCGCGCCCGGCGACGCCGCCAGGTGGTCGCGCAGGGCGTGGAGGGCGCCCACGGTGATCTTGTTGTTGGCGGTGAGCAGCGCCGTCGGCGGCTCGGGCTGGGCCAGCAGCTCGGCGACGAAGTCACGGGCCAGGTCGGCGTCGTGCGCGCCGGCGCGCACGTAGCGGCCGGGGTCGGCGACGCCCGCCTCCTGGAGCGTCGCGACGAACTCGTCGCACCGCTCCTGGAACGTCCACAGGCGCGACTCGTCGCCGACGAGCGCGATCCGCCGGTGGCCGTGCGCCAGCAGGTGCTGCACGGCGGCGCGCACCCCGCCCCGGTTGTCGATGACGACCGTGTCGGCCTCGATGCCCTCGGCGGGGCGGTCGACGAAGACGACGGGGGTGCCGCCCTCGATCTCGGGCTGCAGCGCGGAGTGGTCCGTCGCGGTCGGGGTGACGACGAGCGCGCCGACGCGGCGCTCGACGAGCGCCTCGGTGAGCGCGTGCTCGCGCGCCGGGTCCTCGTCCGAGCTCGTGGTGATGAGCTGGAGCCCGTGGGGGCGCAGCTCGCGCTCGATCCCGCTCGCGAGGGCGGAGTAGAAGGGGTTGGCGAGGTCGCCCGTGACGAACCCGACGAGGCGCGACGAGCCGCCGCGCGCCAGGTCCGCCGCCACGGCGTTGCGCCGGAAGCCGAGGCGCTGCGCGGCGTCCTGCACCTTCGCGCGCGTCGCGTCGGCCACGTTCGGCTCGTGGTTGAGCACGCGCGAGGCCGTCTTGAGGCTCACGCCGGCGAGGTCCGCGACGGCCGCGAGCGTCGGCCGCCGACCGCTGCGCGCGCCCCCCGCGCGCCTGGTCGTCGCCCCGGCCGACGCCGCGACGTCCGCCCCGCCCTGCATCACCATGTGTCAGATCTCCCGTCGGCCCCGGATGAGCATGTCGACGACGATAGCGAGCAGGAGCACCGCTCCGGTGGCGATGTAGCGCGTCGCCGTGTCGAGGTTGAGCAGCGTGAGCCCGTTGGCGATCGACTGGATGACCAGCACGCCGAGCAGCGCCGACCACGCGCTGCCCCGCCCGCCGAACAGGCTCGTGCCGCCGATGACGGCGGCCGCGATCGCCGTGAGGTAGGTGTCGGCGGCCCCGGTCCCCTGGTTCGCCGCCGCGAGCCGCCCGGCGGCGAGCACGCCGCCGAGCGCGGCGAACGTGGAGCACGCGACGAAGCACGAGACGACCGTGCGGCGCACGGCGACGCCGGCGAGCAGCGCCGACCGGCGGTCGCCGCCGACGGCGCGCACCGAGCGGCCCCAGCGCGTGCGCCGCAGCAGCACGTCGACGACGACGACGAGCGCGACGAACAGCACGACGGTGTACCCGACGCCGCGCGCCGTGCCGAGGTAGGCGACGGTCGCGACGAGCACCGCGGCGAGGACGGCGGTGCGCGCGGCGATCCACCCGATCCCGGTGCCGGGCCCGCGGAGGCCGGCGCGCACGCGGCGCACGTGGTCCAGCGCGTGCAGCGCCGCGTAGCCCACGACGACCGCGACGACGAGCGCCCACGCCACCGGCGTCGGGAGGAAGCCCTGCTGCACCGTCCGCACGAGCCAGGACTCGAACGGCAGGTTGATCGACCCGTTCGGGCCGAGGACCACGAGCTGGACCCCGGCGAGCACGAGCAGGCCGGCGAGCGTGAAGACGAAGGACGGCAGCCCGAGGCGCGTCGACAGCGCGCCGTACCCGAGGCCGACGACGACGCCCACCGACAGGGCGACGAGCACCGCGAGCCACGCCGGCCAGCCGAGGCTCACCGTCCCGACGGCGAGCAGCGCGGCCGCGAGCCCGCTCACGGACCCGACCGACAGGTCGATCTGCCCGACGAGCAGCACGAGCACCACGCCGAGCGCGATGACGCCCACCGGCACGCTCTGCAGCGTGAGGTTCACGAGGTTCTCGGCCGAGAGGAACGCGGGGTTGACCACGCCGAGGACGGCCCAGATGACGAGGAGCGCGCCGACGATCGGCACCATGCCGAGGTGCGCGCCGCGCACGCGCTGCAGGACCGACCCCGGCAGCCCGCCGGGGGCGGACGGCCCGAGCCGCGTGGCCGTGGGGCCCGGGACGCTCATCGCCGCGCCACCCCCGCCCCGCCGGCGTGCCGCGCGCCGTGCGGGCGAGCGTCGTGCGCAGCCCGCACGGGCCGCACCGCCCCGGTCATCGCCGCGAGCAGGTCCTCGTACGACGCGTCGCCGGCGAACTCGCCGTGGACGCGGCCGAGGCGCAGGACGAGGATGCGGTCGGCCACGGCCTGCAGCTCGCCGGCCTGGTGGCTGACGAGCACGACGGCGTGGCCGCGGGCACGCAGGCGCTCGATGAGGTTGAGCACCTCGGCCGACTGGCGCACGCCGAGCGAGGCTGTCGGCTCGTCGAGGACGATGACGCGGGGCGACCCGAGCAGCGCCCGGGCGACCGCGACGACCTGACGCTGCCCCCCCGACAGGGCCTGCACCGGGAGCCGCACGGAGGGCACGGTCGCGGCGAGCTGGTCGAGCAGGGTCCAGGCCTCGCGCTCCATCGCGACCTCGTCGAGGAACGGCCCGCGGCGCGTCTCGCGGCCCAGGAAGAGGTTCTCCACGACGTCGAGGTCGTCGACGAGCGCCAGGTCCTGGAAGACGGCGGCGATCCCGTGCGCGCGGGCGTCCTTCGGCGAGCCGAGCACGACGGGCTCGCCGTCGACGAGGAGCTGCCCCTCGTCCGGGCGGAAGGCCCCCGCGAGGACGCCGGCGAGCGTGGACTTCCCGGCGCCGTTGTCCCCGACCACCGCGAGCACCTCGTGCTCGTGCACGTCGACGTCCACGTCGACGAGCGCGCGCACCCCGCCGAAGCTCTTCGACACGCCGCGCACCGCGAGGACGGGACGGTCCGCGCCCGCGGTCACGAGGCCGCCTCCAGCACGCCCGTGCGCAGGCACGCGTCGACGTAGTACCGCGTGCAGACCTCGTCGGCGGAGTGCACGCCGCCGTCCACGATCACGCGCCGCACGTCGTCGGGCCCGACGGCGCGCGGCGCGAGCAGGAGGCTCGGGACGCCGTCGATGACGGCCGTGGCCTGCGGGTCCTGGCCGCGCAGGAGGCGCACGGCGAGCTCGGCCGCGGTGCGCGCCTGCTGGGTGGTCGCCTTGTAGACCGTCATGTACTGGTCGCCGGTGAGCACGCGCTGGACCGCGGCGAGCTCGCCGTCCTGGCCGGTCGTGGGCGGCACGGGGTCGAGGCCGGCGGCCTTCATCGCCGCGATCGCCCCGCCGGCGATGCCGTCGCTCGCGGCGAGCACGCCGTCGACGCGCCCGGGGTACTGGGTGAGCTGCCCCTCGACCCACTCGGTCGCCTTGTCGGGGCTCCAGTCGGGCGTGTCGTACTCGGCGAGCACGTCGATGTCCTCTCCGTCGAGGGCGCGGTGGGCGCCGGCGGCGAGCGCAGCAGAGTTCGGGTCCGTCGGAGACCCGTGGACGAGCAGCACCCCCGGCCGCCGGCCGTCCGGGGGCGGGTCCTCCTCCGCGCGCGCCAGGACGGCGCCGACGAGGGACTCTCCCATGAGATAGCCGATGAGCTCGTTGTCGAACGACACGTAGTAGTCCGCGCCGGCGACGAAGCGATCGTAGGCGATGACCGGCACGCCGAGGCGCTGCGCCTCGGCGACGACGCTGGCCGCCGCGGTCGTGTCGACCGCGTCGAGCACGAGCACGTCCGCGCCGCGCGCGAGCATGGACTCGGCCTGCTGCTGCTGGTTCGCGGCGTCCTGCGCGGCGTTCGCGTACAGCACCTCGCACGTCGGGCAGCGGCGCTCCACGACGCCGACGAACGTCGGCCGGTCCGTGGTCTCGTACCGCGCGGTCTTGGCCTCCGGCAGGAGGAGGCCGATCGTCCCCTCGGCGTCCGCGGCGGACGCCTCCCCCGAGCCCGTGGCGCAGCCCGCGACGAGGGCGAGCGCGGCGAGGGCCGCGGCCGCCCGGCCGCGGCGCACGGACCGGCGCCGTGCGGCCCCTGGCGTGTGAACGTTCACGCGCTCACCCCCAGCGCGCCGCTGACGCGCGCGGCGTCGAGCGCGACGGCGAGGGCCCCGCGGACCTCCGCGGCGGCGCCGAGCTCCGAGGGCACCACGGTGACGGGCCCCGACGCGCTCGGCACGGTGCGCTGCTCGAGCACGGTGCGCAGCGGGGCGAGGAGGATGTCCCCCGCCTCGGCGAGGTCGCCGCCGACGACGACGACCTCCGGGTCGAGGAGGTTGCACAGGTTGGCCGCGGCGACGCCGAGGTGCTGGCCGGCGTCGAACAGGACGCGGCGGCAGCCCGGGTCGCCCTCCTGGGCGCGCGTGATGACGTCGCGCAGCGTGAGGTGCCCGCGGCTGCCCGACAGCATGCCGAGCAGCACGTTCGCCCCGACGAACATCTCGAGGCACCCGCGGTTGCCGCAGCGGCAGATCGGCCCGTTCTCGTCGATCGTCACGTGCCCGATCTCGCCCGCGACGCCTCCGCGGCCGTGCACGAGGCGCCCGCCGAGCACGAGGCCGCCGCCCACGCCGTGGGAGACGCGCAGGTAGACGACCGGGTCGTGGCCGGCCGCGGCGCCGAACCGCGTCTCCGCGAGCGCGCCGAGGTTGGCGTCGTTGTCGACGCTCACGGGCGCGTCGAGCTCCGTCTCGAGGACCTCGGCGACCGCGACGCCGTCCCACCCGCGCATCATCCCGACCGTCGAGATCCGCCCGCTGCGGACGTCGACGGGCGCCGGCACCCCCACCCCGACGGCGAGCAGCTCGCCCGGCGCGGCGTCGACGGACGCCACCATCTCCTCGACGAGCATCGCGGCGCGCTGCAGGCCCGTGTCGGCCCGGTGGTCCGGCGCGAGGGGCATGCGCTGCTCGGCGAGCACGCGCATCGAGGCGTCGGCCAGCGCGACGCGCAGGGACCGGGTGCCGAAGTGGACGCCCGCGACGAGGCCCAGGGTGCGCGCGAGCGTGACCTGGAGCGCGCGCCGTCCGCTGCGCGTCGAGGGCGACGTGTGCAGGACGCCGGCGCCGGTGAGCTCCTTGACGATGTTGGACACGGTGGCCGGGGACAGCCCCGTGACGCCGGCCAGCTCGATCTGCGTGAGGGAGCCACGCTGCTGGACGGCGCTCACGATCCGAGCTCGGTTGGCCTCACGCAGTGAAGTCTGCGAGCCCGGGGTCACCCGGTCAGCGCGCACAGCCGAAGGATAGACCTGCTCTCGCCGGGAACCGGGGGAACGGCGGGCCTGCCGTGTCCCCGGAGCCGCTTGGAGGGCCGCCTCGGCACGGTCTTCGCCCAGCGTGGATACAGGACGTGACCCGTACATCACGATCGGGCGTCGCTTGCGTTCACTTCTTGACACCAACGTCGCCGCGACCGTTGGATGGGCACCGGGTTCGAGGGTGCACCGATGCGCCCGGCCGGCGAGCGGGGGCTCCCCACCCCGCCGGTCCCCCACGACCGAAGAAGGCGTAGGGAAAGACACGATGCGACTCAATCGCAGGACGAGCGCGACGGTGGCCGGTGCCGCCCTCGTGGGTCTCGCACTCGCCGCGTGCGGCAGCGGCGGCTCCGGTGACGGCGGCACCGACGGTGGCGACGGCGGCGGCAACGAGGTCGAGGTCTTCACGTGGTGGGCCGCGGGCTCCGAGAAGGCCGGTCTCGACGCGCTCGTCGGCGCGTTCAACCAGCAGCACCCCGACATCGAGTTCATCAACGGCGCGGTCGCCGGCGGCGCCGGCTCGGCCGCCAAGGACCTGCTGCAGTCCCGCCTCCAGGCGCAGGACCCGCCGGACACGTTCCAGGCGCACGCCGGCGCGGAGCTGCAGGACTACATCGACGCCGCGCAGATCGAGGACGTCTCGGACCTCTACGACGAGTTCGGACTCACGGACGTCTTCCCCGCCGACCTGGTCGAGCGCGTCACGGCCGAGGACGGCGCGATCTACTCGATCCCGTCGAACGTCCACCGCGCGAACGTCGTGTGGGCCAACCCGACGGTGCTCGAGGCCAACGGTATCGACCCGGCCGCCCAGTACGCCGACCTCGACGCGTGGATGGCGGACCTGCAGAAGCTGCAGGACGCGGGCGGCGTCACGCCGCTGTCGGTCGCGACGACCTGGACCCAGGTCCACCTGCTCGAGACGGTGCTCCTCGCCAACCTCGGCCCGGAGGCCTACAACGGCCTCTGGGACGGCTCGACGGACTGGGAGGGCGCCGAGGTCACGGCCGCCCTCGAGGACTTCGAGACGCTCATGAGCTACACGAACTCCGACCGTGACGGGCTCGACTGGCCCGAGGCGACCCAGATGGTGATCGACGAGCAGGCCGCGTTCAACGTCATGGGCGACTGGGCCGTCGCGGCGTTCGAGGAGCAGGGCAAGGCGCTCGGCACCGACTTCCTCGCGTTCCCCGTGCCCGGTACCGACGGCGTGTTCGACTTCCTCGCCGACTCGTTCACCCTGCCGGTGGGCGCGCCGAACCCCGAGGGCGCGAAGGCGTGGCTCGAGACGGTGGGCTCGCTCGAGGGCCAGGTCGCGTTCAACAAGGCCAAGGGCTCCATCCCGGCCCGCACGGACGCCGACCCGGCGGAGTTCTCCGAGTACCAGCAGACGGCGATCGAGTCGTTCGCGCAGGACACGATCGTGTCGTCCCTCGCGCACGGCGCCGCCACGCCGGTCGCGACGCTCAACGCGATCTCCGACGCGACGAGCAAGTTCACCTCCGGCGGCTCCGACCTCGCGACGTTCCAGTCCGAGCTCGCCTCCGCCGCACAGAGCTGAGCCGGCGCCACTGGCGCGGCCGCGCGCCGTCGGGCAGGTCCCGACGGCGCGCGGCTGCGCGCCCAGCACCCGGGAACCGCTCGGCCACCAGGAACCAGGCGCACCGCGCCCAGGACGGGAAGACCACCATGCTGAAGTCACTGCGACGAGCGGGGCCACCCCTGCTGCTCCTCGCCCCCTCGATCGTCCTCGTCGGCATCTTCGTCTACGGCCTCATCGGGGCGAACTTCCAGACGTCGATCACGGACAACCACACCGCCGCCCAGGCGACCGGGCAGCAGCCGTCGGTCGTCGTGTGGTTCCAGAACTACGTCGCCCTGCTGGGCGACGAGGCCTTCCAGCACTCGCTGAAGAACCTCGTGCTGTACACGGTGGTGTTCCTCGCCGGGACGATGCTCATGGGCTTCGTCTGGGCGTGGCTGCTCGACAAGCCGGTCCGCGGCGAGGGCATCTTCCGCTCGATCTACCTCTTCCCGATGGCCGTGTCGTTCGTCGCCTCGGGCGTGGTCTGGCGCTGGCTGCTCAACTCGAACCAGGGCGAGTCGGCGAGCGGCCTCAACCGGCTGTTCCAGATCATCGGCCTGGACGCCCTGCAGAACAACTGGTGGAACAACGTCACCGTCGGCATCGTCGCGATCGCCATCCCCGCCATCTGGCAGCTGTCGGGCTACGTCATGGCCCTGTTCCTCGCCGGGTTCCGCGGCATCCCCGAGGAGCTGCGCGAGGCGGCGCGCATGGACGGCGCGAGCGAGTGGAAGCTCTACCGCCACGTCCTGTTCCCGCAGCTGTCGCCCATCGCGCTCTCGGCGCTCATCATCATCGGCCACATGTCGCTCAAGGCGTTCGACCTCATCATGTCGATCTCCAAGCCCGCGAACTACCAGACCAAGGTGCCGGCCGTCGACATGTTCGTGTTCAAGTCGAGCTTCGACTACGCGAACGCCGCGGCCGTCGGCTCGATCCTGCTGATCATCGTCGCCGTCGTCATCGTGCCGTACCTGGTCCGCACCAACCGTCAGGAGAAGCGATGACCACCACCTCGACCCCGGCGGTCCCCACCCCTGACGTCGTCGGCACGCCGCGCGAGGTGCGTCCCGAGCGCACCCGGAACCGGTTCGGCCTCGCGCGCACCCTGCGGTACGCCGCGCTCATCCTCTTCGTGCTCGTCGTGCTCGTCCCGGTCTACGTGCTCTTCGTGACGAGCTTCAAGGGCGCGGGCGACGCGTCCCCGGCGCGCGCGTGGGCACTGCCCGAGGTGTGGACGCTCGACAACTGGCGGGCCGCGTGGGACGCGCTGGCGCCCGCCATCGCCCGCACGCTCCAGATGGTCGTGCCGTCCGCGGTCATCGCCGCGTTCCTCGGCTCCCTCAACGGCTTCGTGCTGTCCCGCTGGTCGTTCAAGGGCGCGAACCTCGTCTTCACGCTGATCCTGTTCGGGATGTTCATCCCGTACCAGGCCGTGATCATCCCGCTGAACCAGCTCGTGCTCGACCTCGGCATCCCGAGCGGCATCCCGACGCTGATCCTGCTCCACGTCATCTTCGGCATCCCGATCACGACGCTGATCTTCCGCAACTACTACATGACGGTGCCGCACGAGCTCGTCGAGGCCGCGCGCGTCGACGGCGCGGGCATGCTCCGCACGTACTGGTCGATCGTGCTGCCGATCTCGATCCCGAGCTTCGTCGTCGTGCTCATCTGGCAGTTCACCTCGGCGTGGAACGACTTCCTCTTCGCCGTGTTCTTCTCCTCGAGCCAGAACGGCCCCGTCACGCTCGCGCTGAACAACCTGGCCAACGGCGCGCTGCTGCAGAACTACGGCGTCTCGATGGCCGGCGCGCTGTTCGCGTCGCTGCCCACGCTGGTCGTCTACATCATCCTCGGCAAGTACTTCGTCGGCGGTCTGATGTCCGGCTCCGTCAAGGGCTGACGCCCGGCGGCGCCCGCGCCGTCCCCGAGCAGGGCCCTGGTCGCCCGAGGCATCGCCTCGGCCACGACCGGGGCCCTTCCTCGTGGGCGGGGCCGGCCGTGGGGAACGCCCTCGCCCGCCGGGGCGACGCCGTCGGCCGCAGATACGCCGCTCGGGTGATCCGCACCGCCCGGCCGGCGTGGGATCGTGCGCGACATGGGCGACTCCGACGACCTCGACGACCTCGACCACCCCGACGACCCCCAGACCCCCGCCGGCCGGCCGCTGCGCCTGCGGCCGCCGCAGCACCGGGTGGACCCGCGCGCGGTGCGCTGGTGGGTGCTGCGCGGCCTGCTGTCGGCCGGCCTCGTGACCGTGGTGCTCGGCGTCGTGGCGTGGCTGTGGGAGCCGGCGCGCGTGTGGCTCCTGCCGCTCGTCGCCGCCGCGGCCGTCTGGACGCTCGCCCGGACCCTCGTCGAGCCGCGGTGGCGCTACGCCGTCCACCGCTGGGAGACCACGGACCACGCGGTGTACGCGCTCTCGGGGTGGGTCGTGCGCGAGTGGCGCGTCGCGCCGCTGTCGCGCGTGCAGACCGTCGACGCGGTCCGCGGTCCGCTCGAGCAGGCGCTCGGCCTCGCGACGCTCGCGGTCACCACGGCGTCGTCGAGCGGCGCGGTACGGATCCGGGGGCTCGACAAGGACGTCGCGGCGGACCTCGCGGAGCGGCTCACGCTCGTCACCGAGCAGATCCCCGGCGACGCGACATGACGGGCGAGCCGCTCCCGGTCGGCACCGACGAGGTGGAGGCGGACGCCGTCGACGACGCCGTCCGTGAGGCCGCCGAGCCCGCCGGCCGCGACGACGTCCCGTGGTCGCGCCTCGACGCGCGCATGATCGCCGTCGACCTCGCCCAGACGGTCCTCTCCCTCTCGCCGACGGCGATCGCCGTGTGGGTCTTCGGCGTCGACGCGAGCTGGGACAGCCTGTGGCCGCTGCTGCTCGCCGGGGCCTTCGGCGTGCTCGGGGCCGTGCGCAACGCGCTGCGGTGGGCGTTCACGCGGTACCGCGTCACGGAGGAGTACGTCGAGCGCCGCACCGGCATCTTCGTGCGCCGCTACCGGTCGGTACGGCGCGACCGGATCCGCAGCGTCGACACGACCGCGCGCCTGCGCCACCGGATCGCCGGGCTGCGCGTCGTGCTCGTCGGCGCGGGGCAGCAGCTCGCCGCCATGGAGTCCGCGCTCGCGCTCGACGCCGTCTCCCGGCGCGACGCGGACGCGCTGCGCGCCACGCTGCTCGCCGCGTCGCCCGTCGCCGAGGGTGCGGAGCCGCCGGCGGAGGAGGTCATGGCGCGCTTCCGCCCGTGGTGGGTCGTCTACAACGTGGTCGGCGTCTGGTCGTTCTTCACGGCGGCCGGCCTGCTGTGGGGCGCGTACGGGCTCGCGTCGACGTTCGGGTTCGACGCCGCGGGCTGGGTGGACGACCTCGTCGACCGCGCGGACCTCGGGACGGCGGGGACGGTCGCGGCCGCCGTCGGCGTCACGGCGGTCGTCGGCGCGGTCGGCATGGGCGTCACGTTCCTCACGACGTCGTGGGGCTTCGAGCTCGCCCGCGTGCCGGGCGAGCACGGCACGCAGCTGCGCACGCGCCAGGGCCTGCTCACCACGCGCGAGGTCAACCGCGACGACCGGCGCCTGCGCGGCGTCCAGGTCTCCGAGCCCGTGCTCTGGCGGTGGATGGGCATGGCCGACACCCAGGTCGTCACGACCGGCCTGTCGATCATGTCGGCGTCGCAGCCCGCGTCCGTCCTGCCGCGCGGGCCCGCCTCCGTGGCGTGGCCGGTCGCGAGCCGCGTGCTCGGCGCCGACCCGGACCCGCTGCGTGCGCCCCTGGCCCCGCACCCGCGCCCCGCGCTGCGCCGCCGCCTGTGGTGGGCCACCGCCACCGCGGGCGTCGTCACCGCGGCGCTCGGCTGGCTCGTGGCCAACGGCGTGCTGCCGGCCGAGGTCCTCTGGGTCGGAGCGGGCCTGTGGGCGGTCGGCCTGGCCGGCGCCCTCGTCGCATACCGGGCCCTCGGCCACGCGATCTCCGGCGCGTTCCTCGTCGTCCGGTCGGGCTTCCTCAGCCGCGCGACGACCGCCCTGCGCCGCGACGCCGTGAGCACGGTCGCGCTGCGCGAGTCCTTCCTGCAGCGCCGCCTCGGGCTGCGCACCGTCTCGCTCATGACCGCGGCGGGCTACGGCGTCTACGAGGCGCCCGACGTCGGGGCCGACGAGGCGCTCGCGTTCGCGGTCGAGGCCGCGCCCGGGCTGCTCGACCCGTTCCTCGAGCCCGTCCCGGAGGACCGCGACGCCGCACCGGCCTGACGCGCGTCGCCCCCTCGTGGCCCGGGCGTCCCGTCCCGTTCACCTGCGGCGTCTACCGTGCCCGGATGCTCGACGTGCTGGTCCTCGGTGGTTCCGGAGTGCTCGGTCGCAAGATCGCGGCGGAGGCGGCGTCGAGGGACCGCTGGCGCGTCGTGGTCGGTGACCGGGTCGCCGACCGGGGCCGGGCGACCGCCGCGTCCCTGCCCGGACCGGCCCGGTCGGCCGTCGTCGACGTCCGGTCGGCCGAGGACCTGGAGCGCGCCGTCACCGCGGCCGCCCTGGTGCTGGTCGCCGTGGAGCAGGACGGCGCGCTCGTCCAGCAGGTCTGCCGGACCGCCGGCGTGCCGTGCGTCGACGTGTCCACGTCGCCGCGGACCCTCGCCGACGTGGAGGACCTCGGGCCGGGCTCGCCGTCGCTCGTCATGGCGGGTCTCTTCCCCGGGCTGTCGGGTCTGCTCCTGGACGAGCTCACCAAGGGCCTCGACGAGGTCCGAGCCGCCGACGTCGTCCTCGTGCAGAGCGCGAACGCCCACGTCGGCGGATCGGGCACGGCGCGCATGCTGCAGATGCTGGCCGGGTCGGCGCCGACCTCCGGCCCGGCCCCGGGCGTGGCCGGCGTCGACGTCCGGGTCCTGCCCCTGCAGCACCCCGAGGGGCCCGCCGTCGGGCACCCGGAGGCGCGGTACTGGACGGGGTGGGACGACGGGCGGCTCACGGCCACGGTCGCGATGCTCCGCCGGACCCGTCTCCTCGGGCTCGTCGCCACCCCGCGCGTGGCGTCGCTCGTCCGGCACGACCCGCGTCGCCCGGAGGCCGTGACCCTCGCGGTGCGGGTCCAGGGCACCCTCGACGGGGCGACGGTCCGGCGCGAACGGGTGCTCCGCGCGATGTCGGACTACGGCGCCACCGCGCGGCTCGCCGTCGTGCTGGGCGAGCTGGCGCTCGAGCGGACGGTCGCGGACCCGGGCCATCCGGCACGGTTCGCGTCGGCCGGCGAGGTGCTCGCGCGCTGCGGCGACGACGTGGTGCGCGCGTGGCTGTCGTGACCGGCGTCAGGCCGCGCCGACCACGGCCCGGCCGAGCGCGCGGTACCGCCAGCCGGCCGCCGTCCACCGCTCGCGGTCGAGCGCGTTGCGCCCGTCGACGACGACGCGCCGCGCCGGCCGCAGCGCCGCCGGGTCGAGCGCGGCGAACTCGTCCCACTCCGTGAGGTGGAGGACGAGGTCGGCGTCGGTCACCGCCTCCTCGACGGACGTCGCGTACCCGAGCGTCGGGAACGTGCGCGCGGCGGTGCGCGCGGCCTGCGGGTCGTAGACCCGCACGTGCGCGCCCTGGAGCTGGAGCTGCGCGGCGACGTTGAGGGCGGGCGAGTCGCGCACGTCGTCGGTGCCGGGCTTGAACGCCGCGCCGAGCACCGCGATCCGTCGCCCGAGCACGCTGCCGCCGCACTCCTCCACGGCGAGCGCGACGGTGCGCGACCGGCGCCGCATGTTGATCGCGTCGACCTCGCGCAGGAACGTCAGCGCCTCGTCGACGCCGAGCTCCCCCGCGCGGGCCATGAGGGCGCGGATGTCCTTCGGCAGGCACCCGCCGCCGAACCCGAGCCCGGCGCTGAGGAACTGGTGGCCGATGCGCGGGTCGTGCCCGATCGCCTCGGTGAGCGCGACGACGTCGCCGCCCGCCGCCTCGCACAGCTCCGCGACCGCGTTGGCGAACGAGATCTTCGTCGCGAGGAACGCGTTGGCCGAGACCTTGACGAGCTCGGCGGTCGCGAGGTCGGTCACGAGGAACGGGACGCCCGCGTCGACGAGCGGCCGGTACAGCTCGCGCAGCACCTTCTCGTGCCGCGGGTCCGTGACGCCGACGACGAGGCGGTCGGGCCGCAGCGTGTCCTCGACCGCGCGGCCCTCGCGCAGGAACTCGGGGTTCCACGCGACGCCGACCTCGACGCCCTCGGGCGCGAGCGACGTCGCGAGGTCCTGCAGCGCCCGTGCCGTGCCGACGGGCACCGTCGACTTCCCGACGAGGAGCGCGTCGTGCCGCAGCCCGGGCACCAGCGCGCGCACGGCGGCGACGACGTGGCTCGTGTCCGCGGCCATGGAGTCGCGGCGCTGCGGCGTACCCACGCACACGAAGTGCACGTCGGCGAACGCGGCGGCCTCCGCGGCGGACGTCGTGAAGCGCAGCCTCCCGCTCGCGGTGTGCCGCTCGACGAGCTCGGCGAGCCCGGGCTCGTAGAACGGCACCTCGCCGCGACCGAGCGCCTCGACCTTCGCGGGGTCGGTGTCGAGGCCGAGGACGTCGTACCCGAGCTCGGCGAGGCACGCCGCGTGCGTCGCGCCGAGGTACCCGGTGCCGACGACGGTCGCGCGCGGGCGGGCGGTCTCGCCGGAGGCGGTGGTCGGGGTGTCGGTGGTGCTCATGCTTCCTCCAGGAGGGTCGGTCGGCGGGTGCCGTCGAGGACGGCGTCGAGCAGTCGTCCCGGCACGTCGCCGGGTGCGGGGCGGAAGGCGTAGACCGCGACGAGCCGCGCCCGCGCCGCGGTCGCCCACGCGGGCAGCGCCGGGAGCACGTGGTCGGCCGGTCCGTAGCCGTCGAGCACCGCCCGGGCCACGACCGCGGCGCGTGCGGCCGTGCACACGCCTTGGAGGGCGCGCAGCTCGAGGTGGACGAGCAGGTTCGCGAGGTCGAGCGCCGGGTGCGCCGTCGTCGCGAGGTCGAGGTCGAGCAGGCCGGCCCGGTCGGGGAAGCGCTCGTCCACGAGGAGCTGCTTGTCGTGCAGGTCGCGGTGCGTGGGCACGGGCGCGGCGGACGGGGACGCGGCCAGCGCCGCGTCGACGCGGGTGAGCACGTCGTGCGCGACCGACGCCGCTGCCACCTCGTGCGCCACGGCCCACGACCACCACCGCCCGACGACGGCCAGCTCGGCGTCGGTGTCGTGCCGGGCGGCACCGTCGGCACCGTCGGGCCGGTCGTCACCGGGACCGTCGTCGCGTCGTGCGTCGCCCGGCCGGTCGGCGGCCTGCAGGAGCCGCAGACCGCGCCCG
>NZ_LWGL01000050.1 GCF_001722485.1 Cellulosimicrobium cellulans
GGGGCCGCCGTCGCCGGGGCCTCCGAAGCTGCCGCGACCGGGCCCGCGAGGGGCTCCGCGACCGCCGCCACCGCGGCCGGACGGGGCGTCGCCGCGGAACCACGCCGTGTCGTCGGGCACGGGCGGGAAGCCGCCGCGACGTCGACGTGCGCCCGCGGGGCGGGAGAAGAGATCGGGTGCGTGACCGCGGCCGCAGCCGTGGTCGTCGTGCGTGTGACTCATCGGGGTCTCCTGCAGTCGGCGGGAGCTCGTGCGCCCGGGTCGGAGCTCGGGCGGGGCAGCGGGTGACGGGCCGCGCTGCGTGGCGGCCGCACGGGGCGGCCGCGGACGTCGTGGTCGCGGGCCTGGAGATCTCCGGCCTCAGCGACACAGTAACGATATATCGCTGCACTATCGCCGTCAACGCTCTCGGAGCGTGCACCGGCCACCAGGACCGGCGCGCCGTCCGGACGTACGCTGGCGTCCAGCACGTCACCCGGCCGGACACCCGCCGCCCGGGTGGCGCCCGGCACCGCACCACCGTGCGCGCGGGCCGACGAGATCGGAGGCGACGATGCACCCCAGGCACTACCTCATGTGCCGGCCGACGTACTTCACCGTCAGCTACGAGATCAACCCCTGGATGGACCGCAGCAGGCCGGTCGACACGCCGCTGGCGGTCGCCCAGTGGGAGCGCCTGCGCGACACCTTCCGCGACCTCGGCCACACGGTCGAGACGATCGAGCCCCTGCCCGGCCTGCCGGACATGGTGTACGCGGCGAACGGGGCGACCGTCGTCGACGGGCTCGTCTACTCCGCGCGCTTCCACCACGCCGAGCGCGGCCCCGAGGGGCCGGCGTACCTCAAGTGGTTCGCCGACCACGGGTACGTCACGCACCTCGCCGAGCACGTCAACGAGGGCGAGGGCGACCTGCTCGTCGCGGGCGACGTCGTGCTCGCCGGCACGGGGTTCCGCACGACGCGCGCCGCGCACGCCGAGGCCGCCGCGCTCTGGGGGCGCGAGGTCGTCACGCTCGAGCTCGTCGACCCGCGCTTCTACCACCTCGACACCGCGCTCACGGTGCTGCGCGGCAACACCGGGACGACCGGGTCCGTCGCGCCGACGACGCCGCGGCGCGGGCACGCCGCGGGCCCGGGCGAGGCGCTCGGGGCGGGGGTCGACGTCGTCTACTACCCCGCGGCGTTCTCGCCGGCGTCGCAGGAGGTGCTGCGCGAGCGGTTCCCGGACGCGCTGCGCGCTCGCGAGGAGGACGCCGTCGTCCTCGGCCTGAACGCGGTGAGCGACGGCCACCACGTGGTGCTCAACCCCCGCGCGGAGCACCTCGCGGGCGCCCTGCGCGAGCGCGGCTACGAGCCCGTGCCCGTCGAGACGTCCGAGCTGCTGCGCGGCGGCGGCGGGGCGAAGTGCTGCACGCTCGAGATCCGCCCCGCCCGGCACGGCGGCGCGTCGTGACCGCGCAGGAGCTGCGCCCCCTCGCGACGCCGCGGCCCGACAGCCTCGCGCACAACTACCACCCGTTGCCCGTCACGGTCGCGACCGCCGACGGCGCGTGGGTGACCGACGTCGAGGGCCGCCGGTACCTCGACATGCTCGCCGGGTACTCGGCGCTCAACTTCGGGCACCGCCACCCCGCGCTCGTCGACGCGGTGACGCGCCAGCTCGGCCGCGTCACCCTGACGTCGCGGGCATTCGACCACGACCTGCTGCACCCGTTCGCCGATGCCCTCGCCGGGCTCGTCGGGCCCCTCACAGCGGGCGGCGGCACGGACGGGCGAGGCGCGATGGTCCTGCCGATGAACACGGGCGCCGAGGCGGTGGAGACCGCGATCAAGACGGCGCGCAAGTGGGGCTACGACGTGCGCGGCATCGCGCCCGGCGAGGCGACGATCGTCGTCGCGACCGGGAACTTCCACGGCCGGACCACGACGATCGTGTCGTTCTCCGACGACCACGACGCGCGGGACGGCTTCGCCCCGTACACGCCCGGTTTCCGCGTCGTGCCGTACGGCGACGTCGACGCGGTCGCCGCCGCGATCGACGACACGACCGTCGCGGTGCTCATGGAGCCGGTCCAGGGCGAGTCGGGCGTGATCGTGCCGCCGGACGGGTTCTGGCCCGCGCTGCGCCGGCTCACCGCCGAGCGAGACGTGCTGCTCGTCGCGGACGAGATCCAGTCCGGCCTCGGGCGCACCGGCACGACGCTCGCGTGCGAGCTGTGGGGCGTGCGGCCCGACCTGGTCACGCTCGGCAAGGCGCTCGGCGGCGGCATCCTGCCCGTGTCAGCGGTCGTCGGGCGCTGCGACGTGCTCGAGGTCCTCACGCCCGGCACGCACGGCAGCACGTTCGGCGGCAACCCGCTCGCGTGCGCCGTCGGGCTCGCCGTCGTCGACCTGCTCTCGTCGGGCGAGCCGCAGGCCCGCGCCCGCGCGCTCGGCGAGACCTTCCACGCCCGGCTCGCCGGGTTCGTGGAGGCCGGGCTGCTCGACGGCGCCCGCGGCGTCGGGCTGTGGGCCGGCCTCGACCTGGACCCGGCCCGCGGGACCGGCCGCGACCTGTGCGAGGCGCTGCTCGCGCGCGGCGTCCTCGCCAAGGACACGCACGGCTCGACGATCCGGCTCGCCCCGCCGCTGACCGTCTCCGCCGAGGACCTCGACGTCGGGCTGTCCGCGCTCGAGGACGCCCTGACGTGGCTGGCGACCCGTCGGTAGAGTCCGGGGGGTGACCACCGCGCAGCCGTCCGAGCCCCACGTCCCCGCCGTCGCGACCAGCGGCTCGAGCGAGCGCACCGCCGAGCTCGCCGCGTCGCTCGACGACCTCCGCCGCGCCTACGCCGAGCTGCGGTCCCTCGGGCTGCGGCTCGACCTCACGCGCGGCAAGCCGTCCGCCGAGCAGCTCGACCTGTCCGAGGCGCTGCTCGCGCTCCCGGGCGAGGGCGTGCACACGGACGACACCGGGACGGACGTGCGCAACTACGGCGGCCTCGACGGCCTGCCCCAGCTCCGGCGCATCTTCGCCGAGCTCCTCGGGCTGCCCGTCGAGCAGCTGCTCGCGGGCGGCAACGCGAGCCTCACCCTCATGTACGACACGCTCGTCTACGCGACGCTGTTCGGCGTCCCCGGGTCCGAGCGCCCGTGGGGCCGCGAGGAGCGCGTGCGCTGGATCTGCCCCGTGCCCGGCTACGACCGCCACTTCACCGTGTGCGAGGAGCTCGGCATCGAGATGGTCTCCGTGCCCATGACGCCGGACGGCCCCGACGCCGAGGCCGTCGCCGCGCTCGTCGCCGACGACCCGAGCATCAAGGGCATGTGGGTCGTGCCCACCTACGCCAACCCGGACGGCTCCGTCGTCACCGAGGACATCGCGCGCCGCCTCGTGTCGATGCCCACGGCCGCGCCGGACTTCCGCATCCTGTGGGACAACGCGTACGCCCTGCACCACCTCACCGAGGAGGAGGTCACGAGCGCCGACGCGATCCGCATGGCGGCCGAGGCCGGAAACCCCGACCGCGTGGTGCTCTTCGCCTCGACGTCGAAGATCACGTTCGCCGGCGCCGGCGTCGCGTTCCTCGGCTCCTCCCCCGCCAACGTCGCGTGGTTCCGCACGCACCTCTCGGCGCAGTCCATCGGGCCCGACAAGGTCAACCAGCTGCGCCACGCGCTGTTCTTCGGCGACGCGGACGGCGTGCGCGCCCACATGCGCGAGCACCGCCGCATCCTCGCGCCCAAGTTCCAGGCCGTCACCGACACGCTCGCCGAGCGGCTCGGCCCCTGGGACGTCGCCTCGTGGAACGCCCCGCGAGGCGGCTACTTCGTCAGCCTCGTCGTGCCGTCGGGCACGGCGTCGCGCGTCGTCGAGCTCGCGAAGGGCGCGGGCATCGCCCTCACCCCGGCGGGCGCCGCCTACCCCTACGGCAAGGACCCCGAGGACAAGGTCCTGCGGCTCGCCCCGTCCCTGCCGCCGCTCGAGGAGGTGCGCGTCGCGATGGACGGCGTCGCGACGTGCGTGCTGCTCGCCGCGGCGGAGCAGGCCGCCGCGCGGTAGCCCTCGCCGTCGGGCGCGAGCCCTGACGAAACTCACTGGTCTCCTGTCACCCCCGGGGAGCACGATGGAGTGCACGCACCCCGATGAGTTCTCGACGCCGTCCCGGTCGGAGCGAGGGTGTGCAGCCACGTGAGCGCGAGGACCCGCGCTCCGCGACCAGAGGAGGGGACATGAGCTCATCGCCGAGCGGCGGTCTGGCGATCGAGGCCCGCGGGCTCGTCAAGCACTTCACGTCCGGCAAGTCCGTGACGAAGGCGGTCGACGGCGTCGACCTGGCCGTCCCCGAGGGCACGGTGCTCGGGGTGCTCGGACCGAACGGCGCCGGCAAGACCACGGCGGTCCGCATGCTCGCCACGCTCCTGCAGCCGGACGCGGGCACCGCGACCGTCCTGGGGCACGACGTGGTGCGCGACGCCGACAAGGTGCGCTCCGTCGTCGGGCTCACCGGGCAGTACGCGTCCGTGGACGAGGACCTCACCGGCACCGAGAACCTCGTGATGCTCGCGCGGCTCTACGGGTTCCTCGGCGGGACGGCACGACGGCGCTCGCAGGAGCTGCTCGAGGCGTTCGGGCTCGGCGACGCGGGCGGCCGGCAGGTCAAGACGTACTCCGGCGGCATGCGCCGCCGCATCGACCTCGCGGCGAGCCTGGTCATGAGCCCGCGCGTGCTGTTCCTCGACGAGCCGACGACCGGCCTCGACCCGCGCAGCCGCAACCAGGTGTGGGACATCGTGCGCGTGCTCGTCGCGGACGGCGCGACCGTGCTCCTCACGACCCAGTACCTCGAGGAGGCGGACCAGCTCGCCGACAAGATCGCGGTCATCGACCACGGCAAGGTCATCGCCGAGGGCACGGCGACCGAGCTCAAGCGGTCCGTCGGCGAGGGCTCGGTGCAGCTGCGGCTCGCCGACTCCGCGCAGCGCGCCCGCGCGGCGGAGGTCGTCGGCGTGCTGCTCGGCACCGAGGTGGCCCTCGCGAACGACCCGTACGCGTTCTCCGCCCGGGTGCCCGACGACGGTGCCCCGGCCGTCGCGCGCATCCTGCCCGCCCTCTCGGACGAGGGCATCGCGGTTCCCGAGTTCACGCTCGGCCAGCCCAGCCTCGACGAGGTGTTCCTGGCTCTCACCGGCCAGCCCGTCGAGGACGCCGACGAGACGATCGAGGAGGTGGCCTGATGGCGACCGAACCCACCACCGCGGCCGAGCTGCGCGCGCCCGAGGCGAGCGCGCTGCGCGAGGCCGTCGCGCTCGAGACGCGGCCGAGCCGGCCCTCGCCGGTCTCCGCGACGCTCACCTACACGTGGCGCGCGCTGCTGAAGATCAAGCACGTGCCGGAGCAGCTCTTCGACGTCACCGTGTCGCCGATCATCTTCACGCTGATGTTCACGTACCTGTTCGGCGGCGCCCTCGCCGGCGACGTGCAGAGCTACCTGCAGTTCCTCCTGCCGGGCATCCTCGTGCAGGCGGTGCTCTTCACGACGATCTACACCGGCTACACGATGAACACGGACATCTCCAAGGGCGTGTTCGACCGGTTCCGCTCGCTGCCCGTGTGGCGGCCCGCGCCCATCGTCGGCGCCCTGTTCGGCGACACCGTGCGCTACACCATCGCGTCGCTCGTGACCCTGGCGCTGGGCCTCGTCCTCGGGTTCCGCCCGCCGGGTGGCGTCGTGGGCGTGGCGCTCGGCATCCTGCTGCTGCTCGTGTTCGCGTTCGCCCTCAGCTGGGTGTTCACGGCGCTCGGCCTCGTGCTGCGCTCCCCCAACGCCGTCATGGGCACGTCGATGCTCGTCCTCATGCCGCTGACGTTCGCGTCGAACATCTTCGTCGACCCGTCGACGATGCCCGTGGTGCTGCAGCGCTTCGTCGACGTCAACCCGGTCACGCACCTCGTGACGGCGGTCCGCAGCCTCATGGGTGGCGACCCGGACCTCACCGGCATCATGTGGGTGCTCGTCGCGTCCGTGATCCTCACGGCCGTGCTCGCCCCGATCACGATGCGCCTGTACCGCAACCGCAGCTGACCGGACCGGTGACGGGGTCAGGCCTGCGCGCCGGCGACCTCGATCCCGTCACCGGACTCCACGATCGTCGCCACGAGATCCGTGACGGCCCACGTCTGGTGTGTCTCGCCCGCCCGCCACTCCACGGCGTCCCCCGGGCCGACCTCGGCGACCGCCCCGTCCTCGCCCGAGACTCGCGCGCGCCCGCTCACCACGGTGAGCACCTGGTCCACGGTGGCGGGATGCTCGCCGATCGTCCCGCCGGCCTCGACGCGGACGACGTGCACGAGTGCGGTCCCGAGCGCGCGGCCGACGGGGACGAGCTCGACACCGGAGCTGTCGAACCGGGACAGGGCGTGGACGGGGAGGCGGTGGACCTGCATCGCGTCATCCTGCCAGGTGACGCGCCTCGCTCACCGCTCCTGCGGCTCGTCCTCGTCGCACTTCTTCGTCACGACCATCACCGGGCACGACGAGTGGTGCAGCACGGCCTGGCTCGTCGACCCGAGCAGCAGCCCGCGGAAGCCGCCGCGGCCGCGCGAGCCGACGACGATGAGGTCGGACGCGGTGGAGAACTCCGTGAGCAGCTCCGCGCCCGTCCCGTCGAGCACGATGCGCTTGATGGACAGGCCGGGGTTCTCGGCCTCGTGCCGGTCGATGATGACGTTGAGGCCCTCGGTGATGTCGGCGAGCACCTGCTCGTGGTCGATGGACGCCGGCAGCCACGCGAGCAGGCCGGCCCCCGCGCCGACGGGCACGCCCGCGACGGCGACGAGCTCGGCGTCCCACGCCTGGGCCTGACGAATGGCGTGCCGGACGGCGATCTCCGCCGACGGCGAGCCGTCGACGCCGACGACGATGCGCCGCAGCGGCCGGACCGTCGGCAGCTCGCCACCACCGGACCCGCCGCTCTCCCCGCGGTACGGCACGACGACGGTCGGGCAGTGCGCGTGGGCGGGCAGTGCCGAGGAGACGGTGCCGAGGAGCCGCTCGGTGAACCCGCCGCGCCCGCGGGTGCCCACGACGACGAGCGCGTGCTCGCGGGACATCTCGACGAGGACGCCCGCGGCGTCGCCGGTCGTCACCGTCGCGGTCGTGCGGACGCCGGACGCCTCCGCCCGCGCGCGTGCCTCCTCGAGGACCGCACGGGCGCCCTCCTGGATGGCGCTGTCGTCGAGCGCGGCGTAGCCGCCGTCGAGGGAGGCCGCGGTGAAGGACGGCAGGGAGTACGTGCACACGACGTGCAGGGGCCACCCGACCCGCCGGGCGTACGCCGCCGCCCAGTCGAGGGCGTGGAGGCTCGGCGCAGAGCCGTCCACACCGACCAGGACCGTATCCGTGCGGGTCATCGTCGACTCTCCTCTCGACGGCGGGGTGCCATCAGGCGACCAACCTAGCCGAGGTGACCGGGCCCCACGTCGACGGCGGGTCACGAATACGTCAAGAATGCCACGAACCCCGCCCACCCGCGACAACGTCGCGAGGCGGACGGGGTTCGTGGACCCGCTGCCGGTCGGCGCGGTGGCCGACCGGCGGTGGAGAGGATCAGGCGACGCGGATGAACGTCGGGTTCGACTGCCAGATCTGACGGAACTGGATGGTCTTGCCCGGACGCGGGGCGTCGATCTGCATGTTGTCGCCGGCGTAGATGGCGATGTGGCCGGGGGTCCAGATCAGGTCACCGGGCTGCGCCTGCGAGCGCGGGACCTTGGTGCCGACCGAGCCCTGCGCACCTGAGGTGCGCGGCAGGTCGATGCCGACCTGGGCGTAGACGTAGCTGGTGAAGCCGGAGCAGTCGAAGCCGTCGGGCGTCGTGCCGCCGTAGACGTACGGGACGCCCACGTAGCGGGCGGCGATCGAGACGATCGCGCTGCCGTGCGCGGAGGCCGGGACGGAGACCGCCGCCTCCTCCTGCGCGGGAGCCTCGGCCTGGACCGACTGGCGCTCCTGCGTGCGGCTCGTGCGCTCGGTGCGCTCGACGACGGGCTCGGGCTCCGGCTCCGGCTCGGGCTCCGGCGCCGGGGTGACCGTCACGGGGGCGGCCTCGATCGTGAAGGCGGCGTCGGCGGCGACCGTCACGGCGGGGGCGGCCTCGAGCGCCTGACGCGCCTGCGCGGTGACGGCGCTGAGGTCGACGGAGTTGAGCTTGTTGGACTCGTTGTCGACGGGGGCGGCGCTGGCCGGGGCGGCCGCACCGATCATCGAGACGACGAGGCCGGAGGACGCGGCGACGACGGCGGTCCGGCGACCGACGGTCGACATCTGCTCCGATGCGGCCTGGGCGATGGTGCTGAGTGGCGTCACGGGACGCCGCGCCGCGCGGTGGCGGGCGCGAGTCGAGCTCACGGTCACTTGTTGCCTCTCCTGGACGCCTACGAAGTCAGCTGTCGGGTTCGGGTGGGAGAAACACCCGGCCCTGCAGACCGAGGTCTGCCGGGCTTCACCCCGAGGACGCTGTCTCCAGCGCCCGGAAGTGGGTCCCCCGCCCCTGTCGTCGGGTCGTCGTGAACCTCTTGCGGCGACAGGGTTAGGCGTTCCGCTCGAGGGCTCCATCGGACGGACGTTCCGATCGAGCAGCACTGACCGTACATGACCCCTCGGCAAAAGTCACGTTCGCATTACGATTCGTGTCCGCGGGCCACATCGTGCCTGGTCACGGCGATTTCAGGGTGTGTGACGTGGCTAACCGCGGGCGACGAGAAGGTGACGTCCTGCCACGCGTCGGACGGCGCCTCACGCGCGGGACGCGCGCGCGTAGGGTGACGGACGTGAGCGAGACCAACCCAACCCACGTCACGATCCCGGCCGACCTGCTGCCGTCCGACGGCCGGTTCGGCTCCGGCCCGAGCAAGGTCCGTGCCGCCCAGGTGCGCGCGCTGTCCGACGCCGGAACCTCGCTCCTCGGCACGTCCCACCGGCAGGCGCCGGTGAAGTCGCTCGTGCGGCGCACGCGCGAGGGCCTCGCCACGCTCTTCGACCTGCCCGACGGCTACGAGGTCGTGCTCGGCAACGGCGGCTCGACCGCGTTCTGGGACCTCGCGACGGCGTGCCTCGTGCGCCGCAAGGCCCAGCACGCCGCGTTCGGCGAGTTCGGCGCGAAGTTCGCCACCGCGACGTCGGCCGCCCCGTTCCTCGAGGACTCGCAGGTGATCACGGCGCCCCCGGGGACCGTCGCGCACCCCGAGCCGGCGGACGACGTCGACGTACACGCCTGGCCGCACAACGAGACCTCGACGGGTGCCATGGCGCCCGTGCGCCGCGTCCCCGGGTCGGGCGAGCGCGGCGCACTGACGCTCGTCGACGCGACGTCGGGCGCCGGCGCCCTGCCCGTCGACGTCTCCGAGACCGACGTCTACTACTTCGCCCCGCAGAAGGTCTTCGGGTCGGACGGCGGGCTGTGGCTCGCCCTCTGCTCCCCCGACGCGCTCGCGCGCGCCGACCAGGTCGAGTCGAGCGGCACGCGCTGGGTCCCCGAGTCGCTGTCCCTGCGCACCGCCGCGGCGAACTCGCGCCAGGACCAGACGCTCAACACCCCCGCGATCGCGACGCTCGTCATGCTGGCCGAGCAGGTCGAGTGGCTCCTCGAGCAGGGCGGCCTGCCGTGGGCGTCGGCCCGCTCGGCGGAGTCCGCGGCCCACCTCTACGGCTGGGCCGAGTCGCGCGAGTGGACGACGCCGTTCGTCGCCGACCCGGCCGAGCGCTCGACCGTCGTCGGCACCATCGACCTCGACGCGTCCGTCGACGCCACCCAGGTCATCGCCGCGCTCCGCGCGAACGGCATCCGCGACGTCTTCCCCTACCGCAAGCTCGGCCGCAACCAGCTCCGCGTCGCGATGTTTCCCGCCATCGAACCCGACGACGTCCGCGCCCTCACCGCCTGCGTCGACCACGTCGTCGAGCGCCTGGGCTGAGCTTCGTCTCGTCCAGCAGGTCGCCCCACGTGCGGGGCGCCGTCGGTGCTCGGGTCCGCGTGCGGGGCGCCGTCGGTGCTCGGGCTGCCGCGCCGTCACCGCGCGCGGCCGGCCGTCGGTGACCGCGCGCGGCTCTGACGCCCTTCGCATCCGACGTCGCCCCACCCGCTCGACCGTCGCGTCACCACCCGTTGCCCGCTTGTCGACGGCCACGTCACCGGCGCCGACCGACCGCCGCCATGCCCTTGGCACCGTCCAGCGCGCCCGACCGTCGTATCAGCCGATGTCGGGCCACCTGCTGGGCCGTCGTGTCACCGAGCCCGGCGTGCCACGTTCGGGCCGTGACGTGCTGCACGAGGGCGGTGGTCGGGGCGGCTGTGCCGGGTCGTGGCGGGTCTGGCGGGAGCGGCGCGAGGGACGAGCGGCGCGGATGGTAGACCCGGCACGGCCGCCCCGACCGCCGACCGGACGACCAGAAGCTCAGGCCGCGCGCGCGGCGTCCTCTGCGTCGTCGGCGCCGAGCCGGCGGCGCGTCTCGTCGCGGGCCGCGTCCTCGGCGGACGTCCCGGCGTCGAGGTAGCGCACGAGGAGGCGCGGCCGCTGGAGCACGCGGTAGCGGACCTGGAGGTTCCAGCGGCGGACCGCCCAGATCGCGGCGCCGACGGAGACGAGCGCGGCGGTGATGGACCCGATGCCGATGGCCCAGCGGGGGCCCAGGACCTCGGCGACCCAGCCGACGAGGGGCGACCCGACGGGCGTCGCGCCGAGGAAGACGATCATGTAGAGCGACATGACCCGGCCGCGCATGACGGGATCGACGGACATCTGGATGGTCGAGTTGGCCGCGGTCATCATGGTGAGCGACGCGAGGCCCACGGGGATGCAGGCGAGGGCGAAGCTCTCGTACGTCGGCATGAGCGCCATGACGCCGGTGGTGACGGCGAAGGCGAACGCGGACCCGATGACGAGACGGACGCGGGGGCGCTCGCGCCGCGCGGCGAGGAGCGCGCCGGTGAGCGACCCGATCGCAAGGACGGAGCCGAGGATGCCGTACTCCTCCGGGCCCTTGCCGTACTCGACGCGCGCCATCATCGCGGAGGTGAGCTGGAAGTTGAGGCCGAACGTGGACACGACGCCGACGACGACCATGATGACGACGATGTCGGTGCGCCTGCGGACGTAGCGGATGCCCTCGCGGATCTGGCCCTTGCTGCGGGGCGCGCTGGGCATGGCGTGGAGCTCGCGGGCGCGCATGAGGCCGAGCGCGGCGATGGTGGCGGCGAACGTCACGCCGTTGATGACGAAGATCCAGCCGGTGCCGACGACGGCGATGAGCAGGCCAGCGGCGCCGGGGCCGACGAGGCGTGCCGCGTTGAACGACGCGCTGTTGAGCCCGACGGCGTTGGAGAGGCGCTCGGACGGCACCATCTCGGCGACGAACGTCTGGCGCACCGGGTTGTCGAACGCGGTGACGACGCCGAGGAGGCCGGCGAACAGGTAGACGTGCCACAGCTGGACGTGCCCGGACAGCACGAGCGCACCGAGGCCGAGCGCGAGGAGACCCATCGCGCCCTGGGTCGCCATGAGGAGCCGACGGCGCGGGAGCCGGTCGGCGAGCAGGCCCGCCCAGGCGGACAGCGCGAGGACGGGGGCGAACTGCAGCGCGGTGACGACGCCGACGGCGACGCCCGAGTTCTCGGTGAGGTCGGTGAGGACGAGCCAGTCCTGGGCGACGCGCTGCATCCACGTGCCGATGTTGGCGACGAGGGCGGCGCCGAACCAGACGCGGTAGTTGAAGTAGCGCAGGGAGGAGAACGTCGCGCTCATCGGGCGGCGATCCTGATCAGCAGCTCGCTGGCGCGGGCCAAGGTCTCCCTCTCGTCGTCGGTCAGGCTGATGATCTGCTGCGTGAGCCACGCGTCGCGGCGGCGTCGGGTCTCGGTGACCTCGTCCACGCCGGCGGCGGTGAGCCGGACGACGACCTGCCGGCGGTCGGTCTCGTGCTCGACCTTCTCGACGAGGCCGAGCTCGACGAGCCGGTTGACGGCGCGCGTCATGGACGGCGGCCGGACGCGCTCGTGCGCGGCGAGCTCGCCGGGCGACATCGCGCCTTCCTTGTGGAGCACGGTGAGGACGCCGAACTGGCCCTCGGGCAGGTCGGCCTCGCCGCGCTGGGCACGCAGGCGGCGGGAGATCCGGGTGAGCGCGACGCGCAGCTCGCCGCCGAGCGTCGCGGGCCGGCACTGGTCACGTTCGGGAGCAGCGGGATCCGCAACGGGCATGATCATTACCTTAACTCATTACCTTGGGCAATGAAGGGTGGAGCGCACGGCTCTTCCGTGAGCGCGACCGCGCGTGGTGGCGACGTGCGGTCAGGGCACGTAGGCCACGACGACGTGCCCGTCCCCGCGCACCGACAGCGGCCCCGCCGCGTGCGGCACGAACACCGACTCTCCCTGCCGCAGCCGCGTCTCGCCACCCGCGCCGGCGGCGAGCACGAGCTCCCCGGCGAGGCTGAGGACGACGCGGGGGCCGGCGTCCGGCAGGTCCACCGCGGTCCCGGGCCGCACCGGCCCCGCCTGCAGGGCGAACTCCGCGACCGGGGGCCGGTACGTCGTCAGACCCGACGCGGCGTCCACCGCCACGCTCGGCCGCGCCGCCGGTCCCGGCACGCACGTCGCGCACTCGAGCAGCGCGTCGACGTCGACGAGCTTGCTCGTCAGGCCCGCGCGCAGCACGTTGTCCGAGCTCGCCATGACTTCAACCGCGCACCCCGACAGGTAGGCGTGCACGTGGCCCGAGGGCACGAACATGGCCTCGCCCGGCTCGAGCGTGACGCGGTTGAGCATGAGCGACACGACGGCGCCCGGGTCGCCCGGGTGCTGCTCCGCGAGGGCGAGGACCGTCGCGTCCGCGCGCCGGGACCTCGCGCCGGCCACCGCGCCCGCCTCGTCGCGGCCGCGCACCGAGGCGACGGTCCGCGCGAGGTCGGCCGCGACGTCGGGCGCCGTGCGGGCGTGCAGCGCGAGCGTGAACGCCTCCCGCACGCCTGCCTCCGTGGGCCGCGCCGCGAGAGCCGCGCGCATCCGCGCGACGAGATCGCCGTCGAGTCCGTCGAGGAGCTCGAGGATCCGCCGCGGGCGCCGGAAGCCCGACAGCCCCTCGAACCGCGACACCGCCACGACCATCTCGGGCTTGTGCTGGTCGTCGTGGAAGCTGCGCAGCGGCGAGTCGCGTGGCACGCCCTCGCGGTTCTCCCGGTTGAAGCCTGCGCGGGCGCGGTGCGGGTGCGGGTGCACCTGCAGCGACAGCGCCCGCTCAGCCGCGAGGACCTTGAGCAGGAACGGCAGCCGCGGCCCGTACGTGTCGAGCACGCGCGGCCCCAGCGCCGCCGCGGGTCCGGTCCGCACGAGGTCGAGCAGCGTGCGCGACGTCGCGCCCTCACCGTCCGGCGCGCCCTCGCCCGCCACGTCGCGGTCGACCATCCCGTCGACCGGGACGGCCACGGACGGAGCGAGCGGGTGCGCGCCCATCCACAGCTCGGCCGCGGGGCGACCGTCGGCCTCCAGCCCGAGGAGGTCCTGGATGGCCGACGTCGAGCCCCAGTCGTAGCGCTGGACGGTGTTGCGCAGGCGGAAGAACGCCGCCGTCTGCTCGACCGTCGTCATGCCCGCTCCCCCCGCACGGCCTACAGGCCGAGCGCCTCCTGGATCGGGCCGAGCAGGAAGTAGACGACGAACATCGCCGAGGCGACCCACATGAGCGGGTGGATCGCGCGCACCTTGCCCAGCGCGAGCTTGATGAGGACGAACGCGAGGAACCCGGCGCCGATGCCGTCGGCGATCGAGTACGTGAACGGCATGATGACGATCGTCAGGAACGCCGGGATCGAGATCTCGACGTCGCGCCACGAGATGCCCGCGATCTGCGTCATCATGAGGAACCCGACGAACACGAGCGCCGGCGCGGCCGCCTCGTAGGGCACGAGCGCGACGAGCGGCGACAGGAACGTCGCCAGCAGGAACGCGACGCCCGTGACGACGGACGCGAGGCCCGTGCGGGCCCCCTCGCCGGCGCCGGTCGTCGACTCCACGAAGCTCGTGTTCGACGAGACCGAGCCCGCGCCGCCCGCGGCCGCGGCGATCGAGTCCACGACGAGGATCGCGCGCGAGCGCGGCGGGGTGCCCTCGGCGTCGAGCAGCTTCGCCTCCGCGCCGACGGCGACCATCGTGCCCATCGTGTCGAAGAAGTCGGCGAGCAGCAGCGAGAAGACGAGCAGGATCACCGAGACGGTCGCGATGTTCTCGAACGAGCCCAGCAGCGAGAACTGGCCGATGAGGCCGAAGTCCGGGACCTGCGCGACGCCGTCGAACGTCGGCGCGTTGAGGTTGAAGCCGTTCGGGTTCGAGCCGTCGGGAGCCTTGGCGCCGATGTTCAGCGTGTTCTCCAGCACGACCGCGAGCGCCGTCGCCGTGAGGATCGCGATGAGCAGGGCGCCCTTGATCTTGCGCACCCACAGCACGATCGTCAGGACGAGGCCCACGACGAACACGAGGATCGGCCACGTGCCGAGGTTGCCCAACGCGAGCAGCGTGCCGCTGCCGGCGGTGACGAACCCGGCGTTGACGAGGCCGATGAGCGCGATGAACAGCCCGATGCCGACGCTGATCGCCGTCTTGAGTTCGACGGGGACCGCGCGGAACACGGCCTCGCGGAAGCCCGTGAGCACGAGCAGCAGGATGATCAGGCCCTCGATGACGACGAGGCCCATCGCGTCCGCCCACGTGACGCCCGGCAGCGACGCGATCGAGTAGGCGACGACCGCGTTGAGACCCAGCCCCGCGGCGAGCCCGAGCGGGAAGTTCGCGAAGAGCCCCATCGCGATCGTCATGAGACCCGCGACGAGCGCCGTCGCCGCGGCGACCTTCCCGAAGTCCGGCTCCGCGCCCCCGCCGAGGAACGCGCCCGTGCCGTCCTGGACGGTCCCGATGATCAGCGGGTTGAGCACGACGATGTACGCCATCGCGAAGAACGTGACGAGGCCGCCGCGGACCTCGGTGCCGATGGTCGAGCCGCGCTCGGTGATCTTGAAGAAGCGGTCGATCGCGTTCGGGGCGGGCGAGGACGCGCGGGCGTCCTGGACCGGACTGGGGGTGGGCATGAGGAGAATGCTGCCAGAGGCACGTGTCGGCGAGGTAACGCGGTCCACGTCACGCGACCCCGGCGGCGACCGGTCGACGGGTGGGTTCCGTCACGGCGCTCGCGGGGACCGGCACCGGGACGTCGCCGCCGAGTCGCTCGGCCGTCGCGAGGTCCGTCGTCGTCCGAGGCGCCCCCGCGCCGAGCTGGACGCCGTGCAGGGCGTCGAGGATCGCCGTCGCACGGGCGCCCCGCTCCCCCGCCGGCACGCCGTACACGAGGCGTGCGGGCCGCAGGGTGTCGAGGACGGCGTGACCCGGCCGGTGCTCGTCCGGCACCCACACGACGCCCGCCGGGACGCCGTCGGCCGCGAGGTCCGCGGCGAGCCACGCCGCCGTCCCGGGCGCGACGCGCTCGCGGCCGACGACGAGGTCGCCGGGACCGAGGTGCGGCACGAGGGCGTCCAGGGCCGCGAGCACCGCGCGCGACCGCGCGGCGTCCGTCGCGGCACCCGTCGTGGTGTCGACGCGGGCGGGTGCGGGGTCGGCCGTGCGGCGCTCCCCGCCGCGTCCCGTGCACAGGACGTGGACGCGTGAGCCCGCGACCGCCGTCCGGTCCCCCGTCACGCGCAGGCGCCCGCTGACGAGGGCTAGCGCGAGCAGCCGGCGCAGGCGCGGCTCAGCGGACGCCGGGACGCCCGCCCGCACGGACCGGCGCACCTCGACGTCCGACTCGAGGACGACGACCTCGTGCCCCGCCGCGGCGAGGCACGCCGCCTGCAGGACGCCGCGGCGTCCGCACCCGACGACGGAGACGCGCACGGGGCACCACCTCACGACCTCAGTAGGCGCCGTGGCCGGAGAACACGGCCCGCGCGGTGCGGGCGAGGATGAGGAAGTCGCCGAAGAGCGTCCAGTTCTCGACGTAGTAGACGTCGAGGCGCACGCTCTCCTCCCACGACAGGTCGGAGCGGCCGCCCACCTGCCACAGGCCGGTGAGGCCGGGCTTGACGAGGAGCCGGCGACGCACCTTCTGCTCGTACTTCGCGACCTCGCGCGGCAGCGGCGGGCGCGGGCCGACGAGGCTCATGTCGCCGCGGAGCACGTTGAGCAGCTGCGGCAGCTCGTCGAGCGAGTAGCGGCGCAGGATGCGGCCCACGGGCGTCACGCGCGGGTCCTCGCGCATCTTGAACAGCGGGCCGGCGCCGTCGTTCTGCTCGACGAGGGTGGCGACCTCCTGGTCGGCCCCGACGCGCATCGAGCGGAACTTGAACATCGGGAACGTGCGGCCGTTGCGGCCCACGCGCTCCTGCGTGTAGAAGACGCCGCCGCGGCTGGTCAGCAGCACGGCGAGGGAGACGAGCACGAGCACGGGCAGCAGGAGGAACGTGAGCAGCGCCGCGCCGGCCCAGTCGGCCGCCGTCTTCACCGCGAACCGCGGCCCGGTGAACCGCGGGGCGTCGACGTGCAGCAGCGACACGCTCTCCGCCGGGGTGATCGTGATGCGCGGTCCGGCGACGTCGGCGAGCTCGGCCGTGAGCATGAGGTCCACGCCGTAGGGCTCGAGCTCCCAGCCGAGCCGGCGCACGACCTCGGCCGTGATGGCGTCGGACCCGGAGACGGCCACGATGTCGGCGCCCACGCGGGTCGCGACCTCACCGGCCTGGCGGAGCTCGCCGAGCACCGGCACGCCGTGGATCTCCTCGCCGTTCGCCACGACACCCGAGGGGACGCAGACGCCCACGACGCGGTACCCGGACTCGTCGCGCCCGTTGAGGTCGCGGATGAGCCGCTCGGCCTGGTCGCGGTGCCCGATGGCGAGCACGGCGGAGCGCGCCAGCCCGTTCGCGCGCTGACGGTGGAGCCACTGCCGCCACCCGTACCGCCCGAGGAGGAGACCACCGAGGCCGATCGGGAAGGCGAACGCGAGATATCCGCGAGCCTCGGGAAAACGGAGCAGGAAGGCGAGGACGGCGAGCACCGCGAAGAGCCGCCACGACGCGTCGAAGACGCGGTGGTACTCCGTCGGACCGCTGCCCATCACGCGGACGTCACGGCTGCGCGACACGACGAGCGAGACCGACCACGCGAGGCCGACGAGGAGGGACAGCACGGCGTACGGGACGTGCACGTCGGGCCGGACCGGCTCGACGGTGAACTGCTCCCAGCGCAGGCAGTAGGCCACGAAGACGCCGACGACGACCGCCAGCGTGTCCGTCAGGACCAGGCGCCGCCGGTAGGCGACCTCCCACCGGTGGTCGTCGAACGCGGCACGGGCGGCGCGGACACGGGCCGCCGGGGAGGACGCGAGGAGAGCGCGCAACGTGCGTCGCTTCTCCTCGGTGGCGCTGTGGGACATGCGTCCACCTCCGGTCTGGTCGATCCCGTGCATGAGGACTCATCCTAGGGGGGCGGAAGGACTTTCCCGGGGGCATTTCCCCGGCTTTCACCCGGGTGAGAAAACAAGCACCTGGACGAGCGACCAACCACTCAGGAACGGCGGGATCTCAACGGTTCTGGGCGCCCGAGCGGAGGTCACGAATTGTGCTGGACGCCTGTCCAACGTGCGTCGTCGCACAAGGCTGGTGAGCGCGGCACCGCAGCCCGGGACGGGCGGATGCACCAGGCGGTGGCACACCGCCCGGAAGCCGCGATGCGCCCCGGATCGGGGCAGTGGCGGCGCCTCGGCATCGTAGCGCGTCGCCCCGACTGCCTCGACTCCGGCCACAGCAGAGAGGATGTCGCTCCTTCACCCGCTGTGACAGGGGTCACCGGGTGAAAAGCGGGTGACGGTACGATGCACGGGTGCCCTCGACCGTCACGCTCCTGCTCCGGCCCGAGCGTCGTCGTCCCGACCCGCCGCCCCTGCGCGTCGACCTGCGCGCGGTGATCCTCGGCGGCATGGCGCTGTGGGCGGCCGCGCTCGTCGTGTGCGTCGTCCTCCTCGTGACGGGCGTGCTCGGCCCCCGCGCCGTCGCGACGTGCGCCGCCGGCCTCGCGCTCGGCGTCGCGGGCCTGTGGTGGGAGAAGGGGCACCGCGCCGCCTACCGGGCGGGCACCTCGGAGGTCCCGTCCGTCCGGCACCCCGGGCACGACGCGTCCTGACGCGAGCCGACGACGCCCGGCGTCACCGCGCGTCACCGTCCCACACCCCGCGCGCGACCACCGCGTCCGCCGCGTCCGGGTCGCGCAGCACCTCGGCGAGGACGTGCCGCAGCGAGTACCGCCCCGCCGCGGCCGCGAGCGCCTCCCCGAGCGAGCGGTCGTCGGTCGCGTGCACCCGCGCCTCCTCGCCCGTGCCGACCACCCACCACGGCACGGGCACGCCGTCGACGCGGAGCTCGTCGTGGGAGGACCACGTCGCAGGCAGGCCGGGCGCGACCCGCCGTACCGCTGCGGGCACCGCACGTCTCTCCCCCGGCCCGTCGAGGACCTCCGGCTCGGGCGCCAGCGCGAGGTCGAGGAGGTCCGCCACGTCCTCGACGAGCCCGGCGGGCGCGGGCACGACGGGTCGCAGCGGCGCCCACATCGGGTCGGCGGCGACGACGACGTCCTCCGCGTCCGCCACGACGACGGCGGAGCTCCCCCGCCCGAGCGCCGGCAGGCGGTCCGGCGCCGGGTCGAGCACCTCCCCGCGGGACGCGAGCGCGGCGAGCGCCCGCCACACCCCCACGGCGTGCTCGGCCGGGAACGTCTCTCCCGTGGACGGCAGCCGGTCGAGCAGGTCGGGCCACTCCTCGGCGGCGAGGTCGGTGAGGTCGTGCACGCCGCCGAGCGCGACGAGCACCGCGTCGTCGAGCCCACGCACCTCGTCCGGCGCCGGGCGCAGGACGGGCACGTCCCCGAGCGCGAACGGCCCGCCGAGCTCCTCGCGCAACCACCACGCGGTGTACGAGACCGCGGCACGCGGCGTGGCCGGCGCCCGCACCGGCTCGAGGAGGGCGGCCCGCGTCGCCGGGTCGGCCGCGATCGCGGCGAGCACCTCCGGCCACGCGTCGTCCGCGACGGCGTCGAGGTCGGGGACGGCCGCGACGTCGCCCACGTGCACGCCCGGTCCGAGGACGCCCGCGAGGTGGTCGAGGTACCCGGTCCAGTCCGACAGCCACCCCTCGGGCCCGTGCGGGTCGAGGTCGGGCTCCTCGCCGGGCTGCGGCGTGAGCACGTCGTACACCCGGAGCGCGGCGGGCCCGACGGCGACCCCCACGGCCCGGAGCACCGGTTCGCCCCAGCGGTCGGCCACCGCGGCGTCCACGACGTCGACGTCGAGGACCTGCGCCGCCCACGACCCCGGGACGGCCAGGGAGCGCGCCGGCGACCGGTCGCCGGCGGTCGGCAGCGGCAGCTCGCCCCACCAGAACGGAGCCTCGTCGAGTCCTTCGGCGACGGCCGCCGCGACGAGCGCGAGGAGGGTCTCGACGAGGCTCCTCCCCGGGCCCTCGCCGTCACGATCGTCCCCCGCGGCCTCCGCCGCGGCCGCGGCCGCGAGCACGCGCTCGCGCACGGCCGCGTCCTCGACGACGGCCCGCAGGTCTGCCCTCCGGGCACCGAGCCGCTCGAGGAGCGGGTGCGCAACCGCCGGGTCGACGACGCGCAGGCCGAGAGCGGCGACGTCGTCGGGCGCGAGCGCAGCGGCACCTGCCTGGACGTCCGCCGCGGGCCGGTCGTCGAGGAGCAGGAGACCGCGCGCGCCGCGGACGGTGCGGCCGTCGGCGAGCGGGACCGGGACCGCGGCCAGGGCCTCGAGCACCCCGCGGTCCGCCGC
>NZ_LWGL01000051.1 GCF_001722485.1 Cellulosimicrobium cellulans
GCCGGCCCCGACGGCCGCGCCGCCGCCGACCGGCAGCGCGGTGCCGACGAGGCCGAGCGCGCCGACGCCGAGGACGAGCGGCGCGATGACGGCCCGCATGCCGTGCGAGACGTCGCCGAGCTCGAGCACGAGCGCGCGGCACTCGCCGCAGCCCTCGAGGTGCTCCTCGACGCGCGCCGTCTCGCGCTTGGCCAGGCCGCCGCGCACGTACGACCCGAGGAGCGGGTTGACGTTCTCGCACTCCTTGGCGGGCGCGGCCGTGAGGTGCTGCTGCAGGTACGCCTGGCGCAGACCCTCGCGGGCCCGGTACGCGAGCGCGGAGACGCCGTTGGCCGTGAGCCCGAGGATCGGCGCGATCTGCGCCGGGGTGAGGTTCTCGACCTCCGTGTACCAGAGCACCGCGCGCCACCGCTCGGGCAGCGTCTGGTACGCCCGCGTGACGACGGACCGCTCGAAGCCCTCGAGCGTCGGGTCCTCGGTCGAGGCCATGGGGCCGAACGCGGTCTCGAAGGTGCGCTCGTCGTCGGTCGGCTGCGTGCGGCGGGCGCCGTTGACGAGGTCGTAGGACAGGCGCCTGACGACCGTGAAGAGGTACGCGCGGAACGTGACGTCGGGGCCGCCCCCGCCCTGGAGCACCGACAGCGTGCGGGCGAAGGCGTCCGAGACGACGTCGTCCGCGTCCGCCGTGGAGCGCACGTACTGGCGCGCGACCGTCCGGGCAGCCACCGCGTGGCGCTCGTAGAGGACGCCGAAGGCACCCGTGTCGCCTGCGCGCACGGCCGTGATGAGCTCTGCGTCGCTGAACGCCTCGCTCCACACGTCGGATCGTGCTTCGGTCATGCCACCGCCCCGGACGTCGCCCGGCTCCCGCAGGGCTCACAACGCGCCCCATACTAGACGTATGACCATCGCGTCCGGCAGGGGGCCGCGCGAAGCGGGACGAGCGACGTCGCACCCGTGCGTCCCGAGCCCCATCCCCGAGCTCTCGGCGTTTCACCCGGCCGAACTCGCGTCATGACCGAGCCGCTCAGCCGTCTCGTCCACATGGATCACCTCCATGCTGGGTACGCCGTGCCCGCAGACGCCCCGGAGACGCTGCGCGACGCGTGGCGCGCGGCCAGCGTCGCGAGCGTCTGGCTGCGCCCCGGCGACTGGTACCACCCGGCCGTGGACGCCCTCACGGAGGCGCTCTGCGAGCGCCGTGACGTCACGCCTGCGGCCGAGCGCCTCGGGCGCGCGCGCGGCGAGGCCGGCGTGGGCATCGGCGAGGCGATCGACGACGTGGCCTGCCTCTACCGCTCCTCCGACCGCGCGCCCGACCTCGAGCTGCTGCGCGCCGTCGCCGTCGGCTGGGCCGAGGGCTACGAGACGATGCCCATCTCGCCCGACGTCCTCGACCCCGAGTCGGGCCTCGCGACCACGCAGTACCTCACGCACCGCCTGCGCGAGACGTACGACCAGGCCCGGCGCACGGGCATCCCCGTGACGCGGTCCCACGGGCTCCTCGTCGTCGACGTCGCTCTCGACGAGCTCACGGGCTGGCAGCGTCTCGCCCGGTCCGCGGCGATGGGGCGAGCGCTGACGCAGACGTTCGGCGAGGGGCACCCGATGGCCGCTCTCGGCAACGGGCTCTTCGTCGTGCTCGGCGAGCGCGACGCCGACGACGAGTGGCTGCGCACCGAGCTGCGGCACCGCATCGAGAGGACCGGGCTCGCGCTCGGCGTGTCGGCGATCCTGCGTCGTCCCCCGCGCCTGTGGACGGAGCCGCTGCCGGCGACGCACGCCGCGGCCGTCCAGCTCCTCGGCACGCTGCAGCGCTGAGCGCGCGACGACGCCCCGGACCACGCGGGCGAGCGCGCGACCCGGGGCGTCGGGAACCGGTCAGCGCGGGCTGAAGGTCAGGCAGTCCGCCGTGGCCTCGCCCGAGCCGCCGGCGCCGACGCGGATCGACGGCGCGGTGCACTCGAGCGACGCGTTGTGGACGCACTCCGTGCGCTGGCACGCACCGACGTGGGCGAGCACCTTCTCCAGTCCGCCCTTCGTGCCGAGCGGGATGAAGGTGGCGCACTCGGCGTCACCCGTGTGGCCGGCGATCGTCACCGCGCCGGCGTGGCACCCGTGGTCGTGGTTGTAGCCGCACCCCTCGATCGAGCACTCGACGACCTGGGGCATCTCCATGAGGCTGCTCATCGATCTCTCCGTTCTCCGGGGCCTGGGGGCCGTGATCTCATCGTCCACGGTATTCCCGGAATTCGCCTCTGGATAGCAAGGAAGGCCTTGCTCAAGAATGCGCGAGAGAATGCGAATCAGCGCACCTCATTGTTGCGAAATGTGCGGAGGTGCCGGTCAGCGCTCCGGCCCGCCGTCGCGCCCGGGGCTCCAGATGACGAGCGCGCGCGTCTCCGACCGTTCCACGAGCGACTGCCGCAGCGCCTCCTCGACGCCGCGCCGCACGCTGCGCCCGCGCGGCACGACCACGACGTCGCCGCTCGCCGCCGCGGCGAACACGCGGCCGCCCGGCTCGACGCGCGCCGAGAGCGCCTCGACGCGCCGCTCGAGCCGCTCGACCTGCGACTCCAGGGCGAGGATCCGCTGGATCCCGGCGAGGTTGATGCCCTCGTCGTGGCTCAGGCGCTGCACCTCGAGCAGCTTCGCGACGTCGCGCAGCGAGTAGCGCCGGCCCCGGCCCGCCGCGCGCCGCGGCACGACGAGCCCGAGCCGGTCGTACTGCCGCAGCGTCTGCGGGTGCATCCCGGCGAGCGCCGCGGCCTGCGAGATGACGAGGACGGGCGCGTCCTCGGGCACGTCCGGCCGCTCCGGGGCGCCGTCCGCGTGCGCGGTCACGACGACCGCCCCCTCACTCCGCCGCCTGGCGGGCGAGGTCGGCCCGCACGTCCTGCCCGTCGGTCTCCGCGGCGAGCGCCTCGACCGCCTCGCGCGCCGCCCGCGACAGCTTCTGCGGCACGACGACCTGGACGGTCACGAGCAGGTCGCCCGTCGCCTTCGCCGTCCGCACGCCGCGGCCCTTGACGCGCAGCGTCCGCCCCGACGGCGTTCCGGCCGGGACCTTGACCCGCACGGTCGAGCCGTCGAGCGTCGGGACGTCGACGGTCGCCCCGAGCGCCGCCTCGGCGAACGTCACCGGGACGGTGACGCGCAGGTTGGTGCCGTCGGCCGCGAAGACGGGGTGCGGCGTGACGTGCACGGTGACGACCAGGTCGCCCGCCGGGCCGCCGTTCGGGCCCGGGCGGCCCTTGCCGCGCAGCCGGATCTTCTGGCCGTCGCGCACGCCCGGCGGGATGCGCGTGGTGACGGGACGACCGTCCACGGTGAACGTCACCGTCGAGCCCTCGACGGCCTGCCGGAACGGCAGCGTCGTGGTGGCCGAGACGTCGGCGCCCGTCTGCGGCCCGCCGAAGCCCGCGCCGCCGAAGCGCTGGCCGCCGGCCGCGCCGCCGAACATCGAGCCGAGGATGTCCTCGAACCCGCCGGCGCCCTGGGCCCCGGTGGAGTAGCGCACGCGCGCGCCACCGGGCGCTCCGCCGCCGCCGAACATCCCGCCGAACAGGTCCTCGAACCCGCCCGTGCCCGCGCCGCCCGGGCCCGCGGAGAACCGCGCCCCGCCCGCCATCGCGCGGATCGCGTCGTACTGCTCGCGCTCCTTCGCGTCGGACAGGACCGCGTAGGCCTCGCCGATCTCCTTGAACTTCGCCTCCGCCGCGGCGTCACCCGGGTTCTGGTCCGGGTGGTACTGGCGCGCCAGCTTGCGGTACGCCTTCTTGATCGCGGCGTCGTCGGCGTCCTTGGGGACGCCGAGCGCGGCGTAGAAGTCCTTCTCCATCCAGTCCTGTCCGGTCACGACGCCTCCCTCCTGTGCATCCTCGTCGTCTCGTCCTCGTCCTCGTGGCTGGTGCGCTGCACGCGTCCTGCCGGGCGGCCGGGCCGCTCAGCAGGTGCGCCGATCGTCGCGTGCCCGACGGCGGGGCGCACCTTCCCGAGAAGGCGCGGCCCCGTCGTCGGGCACGGGAGGTCGGCCTACTCCGGGCCGACGACCGAGACGCGCGCGGCGCGCACGACGCGGTCCCCGATCTTGTAGCCCGCCTCGATCACGAGGTTGATCGTGGTCGAGGTGGCGTCGGCGTCGGTCTGGTGCATGAGCGCCTCGTGGACGGTCGGGTCGAACTCCTCCCCGACCGTGCCGTACCGCTCGACCCCGAACCGCTCGAGGCTCTGCCCGAGCTTGTCGGCGATCGCCGCGAACGGCCCTGTCAGCTCGCCGTGCTGGCGCGCCCGGTCGACGTCGTCGAGCACGGGCAGGAGCGCCGTGAGCACGTCCTCCACGCCCTTGGCGCGCGCGGCTTCCTGGTCGCGCAGCGCCCGGTTGCGGTAGTTCGTGAAGCTCGCGCGCTCGCGCTGCAGGGCGTCGAGGTGCTCGGCGGCCTCGGCCTTGGCGGCGAGGACCGCCGCGTCGACCTCTGCCTCGCCGGACGGCTCGAAGTCGAGCCCCGCGAGGGGGTCGGCCGCCGGGGGCTGCTCGGAGCCCTCGCCGGCCGAGCCGCCCTCGGCCCCGGCCGCGCTCTCGCGCGGCCGGGAGGTCTCCGGGTCGACCTTGCGCTTGTCGGTGAACTGGAAGGGCTTGTCCTCGGGGCCCTGACCGGGCTCGCGCCCGGCCTGCTCCTCGGGACCCCGAGGGTTCTCCGCCGTCACTTCTTGTCGTCCTCGTCGTCGACGATCTCGGCGTCGACGACGTCCTCGTCCGGGGCGCTGCTCGCGCCCGCGGCCGCGGTGGCGTCGTCGGTGGCGGCACCGGGGTTGCCCGCGGCCTGCTGCTGCTCGGCCGACGCGTAGAGCGCCTGGCCGATCTTCTGCGAGGACGCGACGAGCTTCTCGTGGGCCGTCTTCACGGCGGCGGCGTCCTCGCCCTCGAGCGCGGACTTCACGCCGGCGATGTCGCCCTCGACCTCGGTCACGACGTCGGCCGGGAGCTTCTCCTTGTTCTCGTTGACCAGCTTCTCGGTCGAGTACACGAACGCCTCGGCCTGGTTGCGGGTCTCCGCCTCCTCGCGACGCTGCTTGTCCTCGGCCGCGTGCTGCTCGGCCTCCTTGACCATGCGGTCGATGTCCTCCTTGGGAAGGGCCGAGCCGCCGGTGATCGTCATCGACTGCTCCTTGCCCGTGCCGCGGTCCTTGGCGGACACGTGCACGATGCCGTTCGCGTCGATGTCGAAGGTGACCTCGATCTGCGGGACGCCGCGCGGGGCCGGCGCGATACCGGTCAGCTCGAACGTGCCGAGCGGCTTGTTGTCGCGCGCGAACTCGCGCTCGCCCTGGAAGACCTGGATGAGCACGGACGGCTGGTTGTCCTCGGCCGTGGAGAAGATCTCGCTGCGCTTGGTCGGGATGGCCGTGTTGCGCTCGATGAGCTTGGTCATCACGCCGCCCTTGGTCTCGATGCCGAGGGACAGCGGGGTCACGTCGATGAGCAGGACGTCCTTGCGGTCGCCCGAGATGACGCCGGCCTGGAGCGCGGCGCCGACGGCCACGACCTCGTCCGGGTTGACGCCCTTGTTGGGCTCCTTGCCGCCGGTGAGCTCGCGCACGACGTCGGCCACGGCCGGCATGCGGGTCGAGCCGCCCACGAGGACGACGTGGTCGATGTCCGAGACGGAGACGCCCGCGTCGGAGATGACCTTGTGGAACGGCGCCTTCGTGCGGTCGAGCAGGTCCTGCGTCATCTGCTGGAACTGCGCGCGCGTCAGCTTCTCGTCCAGGTGGATGGGGCCGTTCTCGCTCATCGAGAGGTACTGCATCGAGACGTTGGTGCTCGTCGCGGACGACAGCTCCTTCTTGGCCTGCTCGGCCGCCTCGCGCAGGCGCTGGAGCGCGATCTTGTCCTTCGACAGGTCGACGCCCGAGCTGTTCTTCACCTGCTTGATGAGGTGCTCGACGATGCGGTTGTCCCAGTCGTCGCCGCCGAGGCGGTTGTCGCCCGACGTCGCACGCACCTGGATCGTGGAGAAGTCGTCGTCGTCCTTGCCGACCTCGAGGAGGGACACGTCGAACGTGCCGCCGCCGAGGTCGAAGACGAGGATGAGCTCGTCCTCCTTGCCCTTCTCCAGGCCGTACGCGAGCGCGGCCGCGGTGGGCTCGTTGACGATGCGTGTGACGTTGAGTCCGGCGATCTGGCCGGCGTCCTTGGTCGCCTGGCGCTCGGCGTCGTTGAAGTACGCCGGGACGGTGATGACCGCGTCGGTGACGGGCTCGCCCAGGTACTCCTCGGCGTCGCGCTTGAGCTTGCCGAGGATGCGCGCGGAGATCTCCTGCGCGGTGTACTTCTTGTCGTCGATCTCCACCGACCAGTCGGTGCCCATGTGGCGCTTCACCGAGCTGATGGTGCGGTCGACGTTGGTGACCGCCTGGCGCTTGGCGACCTCGCCGACGAGGACCTCGCCGGTCTTGGAGAAGGCGACCACCGACGGCGTCGTGCGCGACCCCTCGGCGTTCGCGATGACGGTGGGCTCGCCGCCCTCGAGGACGGTGACCACCGAGTTGGTGGTACCGAGGTCGATCCCGACTGCTCGTGCCATGTGTGCTGCCTCCGTGAGTGCGTGGTCGCGAGCGGCACGGCACGAGGGCCGACCGCCCGGCGGACCGGGTTGAGTCTGCTTCGCTCAAGGTAGGCACGGCACCCTGCTCCGTGCAAGCCCACCGCGCCGAACTTGAGCCTGCTTGACTCAACTGTGCCGGGCGCCTCCGTATTCCCTCGGTCAGAGCAGCTCGACGCCGTCGGCCTGCGGGCCCCGGTCGCTCTGGCGCACCTTGAACCGGACCCGGTCGCCCGCCTCCAGGACCTCGTCGCCCCGCACGACCGACACGTGCACGAACAGGTCCGGGCCCCCGGCGTCGGGCGTGATGAAGCCGAAGCCGCGCTCCTCGTCGTAGCGCGCGACGGTGCCCTCGCCGCCGCGCACGGGCCCGCCGGATCCCGAAGCACGGCCCGGACGACTGCGGTCGCTCGACCCGCGCGCGCCCCCGGAGCCGCGCACGAGCTGCACGTTGCGGGCGTTCGGCCCCCGGTCGCCGGCCACGACGTCGTAGGTCACGCGCGCACCCTCGACGAGCTCGGTCAGCCCCGGCCCGAGCGCGCTGGCGTGGACGAAGACGTCGTCGCCACCCCCGTCGGGGGCGACGAACCCGAAGCCCTTGGTGTCGTCGTACCAGGACACCGTGCCGTCCGCGCCGTCCGCGGGCACGGCGTGCCGGGCGGCCTGCGCCGCGAGCGGCAGCAGGTGGTCCGCCTGCGGCCCCCGCTCCCCCTCGACGACGAGGAACGCCACCCGCTGGCCCTCCGAGATCACCCCGCCCCCGACGATGGCCGAGCTGTGCACGAAGATCTCGGCGCGACCGTCGTCGGGCGTGACGAAGCCGTACCCCTTGGTCGGCTCGTACCACGCGACGGTGCCGAGCACGCCCAGGGGCGCGTCGGCGGCCCGGTCGCCCGTGACGCGGACACGGCGCGCCTGCGGACCTCGGTCGCCCTCGCCCACCTCGAACTCGACGACCTGCCCCTCGCGGAGCACCTTCGGTCCGTCGTCGCCGAGGATCTCGGACGCGTGCACGAAGAGGTCCTCGGCCTCGTTCCCGAGGTCGATGAAACCGAACCCTCGGTCGGCGTCGAACCATCGGACAGTTCCCTGGGGCACCTGGCGCTCCTCGTCTCGGCAGAACATTGCTGTCTCCTAGTGTCCCCCGGCGGAGCCGCAGACGGGTGGGCCGAACAGGTTCGGCGACGACCCGCACCCGAGGACGGGCGTGCGCGGCGCCCCGGGGCCAGCATGGGGACGGCGCGACGAGCGGCCGCGCGGACTCGCGGACGACCCCGCGGAGCGGAGGACGACATGGACGAGCCCGACGACGTGCAGCGCAGCCCCCACGCGCGGGAGGACGAGCCCGCCACCACCGAGGAGAAGGACGAGGCGCTCGACCGCGTCGTCCTCGAGGGACGCCCCCGGCTCTACCGCAGCACGACCGACCTGCTCGCCACGGGCACGGTCGCGGGCATCGAGGTGGGGATCGGCGTGCTGGCGCTTCTCGTCGTCGTGCACGAGACGGACAGCATGCTGCTGGGGGCGCTGGCCTTCTCGGTGGGGCTCGTCGCACTGCGGCTCGGGCACAGCGAGCTGTTCACCGAGAGCTTCCACGTCCCCGTCATGGTGGTCGTGGCCGGGGAGGCGCGCTGGGCGCACCTGCTGCGGCTGTGGGGCGGGAGCCTGCTCGGCAACCTCGTCGGCGGCTGGGTGCTCGCGTGGCTCGTCGTCGTGGCGCTGCCCGACCTGCACGCCACCGCGGGCGAGCTGAGCCACGAGTTCGTCGACCGCCCGCTCGACCTCGAGACCTTCGCCCTCGCGGTGCTCGCCGGTGCGGCGATCACGCTGCTGACCCGCATGCAGAACGGGACGGAGGACGACGTCGCGAAGATCGTCGCGGCGGTCGCGATCGCCTTCGTCATCGTGGGCGGCGGTCTGCTGCACTCGGTGCTGGACACCCTGGTCGTCTTCGTCGCGGTGCACGCCGGGGAGCCGGGCGCCTCGCTCGCCGAGTGGCTGCCGTGGTTCGGGTACGTGGTGCTCGGCAACGTCGTCGGCGGGCTCCTGCTCACCACGCTGCTGCGGGTCGTGCGCAGCCGCGAGCGCCTCCTGCAGTGGCGCCGCGCGGACACGTGACGGACCCCGGGGGCGCCGTGCGCCCCCGGGGTCCCGTGGTTCCGGTGGGTCAGTCGGTACCGCGCTCCGGGTCGATCCCCAGGCCGCCGCCGGCCGTCTCGTCGTCCGGGACGTCACGGCCCGGCTCGCCCGGGTCGACCTTGGTGGGGACGTCAGGGTCCTCGGGCAGCGCGTCGTTCGCCAGCGCGGGGAACGCCCCGGCGGTGCCGATGTCGGGCTCCCCGCCGGCCTGCTCGGGCGCCTGCCGACCCGCCTCGTCGGGCCAGTCCTGCTCCTCGCCCGTCCCCCGGTCCTCGTGCGGTGCGGTGCTCACCTGGTGCTCCTCTCGTCCGTCTCGCGGTCGTCGTCCCTGCTCGCCGCCTCGCGCAGCTCGCGGCCGCGCTCGACGTCCTCGCGCATCTTCTCCTCGCGCTTGTCGCTCGCGCGCGTGTCCTTCGGCGGCAGCTGGATGGTCTCCTCGGCGGCGATGCCGCCCTGGAGCTGGCGGCCGCGCTCGAGCTCGGCGTCCAGCTCGGCGCCGAACAGCAGCGCGAGGTTGGTGATCCAGAGCCACAGGAGCATGACGATGATGCCGGCGAGCGTGCCGTACGTGGCGTCGTAGTTGGAGAAGTTCGCGACGTAGAAGCCGAACCCCGCGGAGGCGATCACCCAGACGACGATCGCGACGACCGCCCCCACGCTGATCCACTTGAACTTCGGCTGCCGCACGTTCGGCGTCACGTGGTAGAGGATCGCGACGATCACGACGACGAGCAGCAGGACCACCGGCCACTTGGCGATGTTCCACACCGTCACCGCCGTCGGGCCCAGGCCCACCGCGTCGCCCACCGCGCGGGCGAGCGAGCCGGAGAGCACGAGCGCCGCGACGATGAGCGCGGCCATGATCACCGTGACCAGCGTGACGAGCAGCATGACGGGGCGCAGCTTCCAGATGGGCCGGCCCTCGTCGATCTCGTAGATGCGGTTCATCGCCCGCCCGAACGCGCCGACGTACCCGGACGCCGACCACAGGGCGAGCGCGACACCCAGGACGAGGGCCAGGCCTGCCCGGCCCCCGCCCTGGGCGGCGTTCTCGACGAGAGGTCGCACGATCGACAGCACGTCCTCCGGCACGACGCCCTCGAGCGTCGTGATGACCCGCTCGACCGCCTGCCCGCCGCTGCCCACGAGCCCGAGCACGGACACGAGGGCCAGCAGGGCGGGCGCCGCCGCGAGCACCGCGTAGTACGTCAGCGCCGCGGCCAGGTCGAGGCAGTTGTCCCGCATGAACTGCCGGACGGTCGTGCGCAGCGAGTACGTCCACGACTGCTTGCGCAGGTCCGCGGGCGTGTCCGGCTTGCGCCGGTCGTCCGGCGCCGGGGCGCCGGCCCGCTCGGACGCGCTGTCGATGTCGGTCATGCCACCTCCTTCGTCGTGGACGGTCTGCCCTGGCCGCGTCGCGGCCGTCGGGTCAGCCCTGGCCGGTCGCCTGCGAGCGGACGTCGCCCGCAGCCTCCTTGCCGTGCTCGCCGACGGACCGCGCCGCGTCCTGCGCGGAGTCCGCGACGGCCTGCGCGCTCTCCTGCGCCGGCTCCTTGAGGTCCTGCACAACGCCGCTCGCGGTCTGCTTCACGTCGTCGACGAGCGGTGCGGCCTTCTCCTTCACGCCCGCGGCGGCACGCTGCTCGGCGCGGCTCGCGGGGAGGAGCGACGCCGCGACCAGCCCCACGCCGAAGGCGATGAGCCCCACCGCGAGGGGGTTGCCCTGCGTCTGCTCGCGCACGGCGCTCGGCGCGGACTGCACCGTGCCGGCCACGGACGACGCCGTCTGGCGTGCCGAGTCGGCGACGGACGAGGCGGCGTCGCGCCCGCGGTCCGCGAGGTCGTGCGTCGTGCCGCGCGCGCTGTCCGCGGTGTCGTGCGCGGAGCCCATGACACGGTCCTTCACCCGCGTCACGCCGTCGCGCACCTTGTCGGCCTGGCGGCGCGCCGCGTGGCTCGGGTTCACCTTGTCGCCGAGCGCGTCGACGTCGCGGCTGAGCTCGCTGCGCGTGCGCTCGATGTCCGCGCGGATCTCGTCGGGGTCGTTGGTGCTCATGCGTTCTTCTCCTCGTGTCCCTGGAGGGCGTTGGGGATCTTCTTCATCGTGTCCGTGGTCTGCGGCATCCCCTCGACGGTGCGCAGGCTCTTGCGGCCCATCGCGGCGAGCACCGCCGCGACCACGGCCCAGATCACCGCGACGACGAGCGCCGACCAGCCGCGGCCGATGGCGGCGCCGAGGCCCCACCACAGCGCGACCGACAGGAACAGCAGGACGAAGTGGCCGGCGACGCCCGCGCCGCCGAGCATCCCCGCGCCCTTGCCGGCGCGCTGCGCCGACTGCTTCGCCTCGACCTTCGCGAGCTCGACCTCCTGCCGGACCAGCGTCGACAGGTCGCGGCTCACCTCGGCGACGAGCTCGCCGAGGCTCGGCTGCTCGCCGCCCGCGCGCTCACCGGCGACGGGCGTCGCGCCCGTGTCGGGCGCGGTGCCCGCGCTGTGCCGCGCGGTGTTCGCCGCCGCGAACGGGTCAGGTGCGGTCGACATCGGTGTCACCCCCGGAGCTGGCCGGACGGGCGGGCATCGACGGCGGGAACGCCGGCGAGCCCGTCTCCCCGCTGGCCGCGCGCGGCAGCGTGGTGTCCGCCGGGGGCGGCGGCGGCTGGTTCGCCAGGTCGGGGTACGCGGACCCACCGCTGTACCCGGGCTCCGTCCCGGCGGTCGCGCCCGACGTCGGCGCCCCCGCAGCGGTCGTGCCGTACGGGCCCGTACCGGTCGACCCCGTGCCGCTGTAGCCCGCGCTGCCGTACCCGGTGTCGGCGGCACCCAGGTACCCGGCGGTCGAGTACCCGCCGCCACCCTGGCTCGCGCCCCCGGCGACCTGGGCGTGCTGACCGCCGGACCCGCTGCCGCCGTCGGCGTCCTTCATGCCGCGCAGCAGCCGGCCCACGACCAGGCCGGCACCCGCCGCGATGGCGATGAACATGCCCGGCCGACGCCGCGCGAAGTCCTCCACCTCGCGCAGCACCGAGCTCGGCTCACGGTCCTCGAACCAGTCGGCGACGCGCGTCGTCGCGTCACCCGCGCGCTGCACGAGCTCGCTCGCGTAGCCGGGGTCCTGGGAGCCGCTCGCCATCTGGTTCAGCTCGTCGCCGAGGGTGCGCAGCCCTCCCGCGAGGCGCTGCTGCTGCGACTGGGCCTGGGACTGCAGCTGCGAGCGGCCCTGGTCGACCAGCCCGCGAGCGCGGTCCTTCGCCTCGTGCGCGACGTCGCGCGCCTTGTCCTTCGCCTCGCCGGCGACCTCGCGGCCGGCGTCACCGGCGCTCGAGGCGGCCTCGCCGAGGCGGTCCTTCACGCCCGAGCCCTGCTGCCCGGAGCCTCCGGACGCCGGTGAGGTCGGGGACCCCGTCCCGGTGCCGTAGGGAACGTTCGTCTCGCTCATCGTCGGACTCCTGTCGTCGTCCACCATCCCGGTCGGTCGTACCGGATGGGTCGGCGGCGGAGCGGGCCGCAGGGCCTGGCTCCGCCGTGCGGGCCCTGTGCTGGACCTTCCCCCACGGTAGGGCGGTGCGCGTCACCCACAACTGGGGCCGGGGGTGCCAGGATGATCCGCGTGAGCCGCCACGACGCCCCCGGCCTGGTCCGCCGCCTCGGGACGACCGACGCCGTCGCCATCGGGCTCGGGTCGATGATCGGTGCGGGGGTCTTCTCCGCGTTCGCCCCCGCGGCGGCCGCGGCGGGCACCGGACTGCTCGCCGGCCTCGTCCTCGCCGCGCTCGTCGCGCTCGCGAACGCGACGTCGTCCGCACAGCTCGCCGCGCAGCACCCGACCTCCGGGGGCACGTACGTCTACGGGCGCGAGCAGCTCGGGCCGTGGTGGGGCTACGTCGCCGGGTGGGGGTTCGTCGTCGGGAAGACGGCGAGCTGCGCGGCCATGGCGCTCGTCGTCGCCGCGTACGTCGCACCCGCCGGGTGGGAGCGTCCCGTCGCGGCCGCGACCGTCGTCGCGCTGACGGCGGTCGGCTACCGCGGCGTGACGCGCACCGCCCAGGCGGCGCGCGTCATCGTCGTCGTCACGCTCGCCGCTCTCGCCGTGGGCGTCGCCGCGGGCCTCGCCGGCGACGGGCCCCGGTGGCCCGCGGTCCTGGACGCCGACGGCGCGCACGGCGGCTGGTACGGCGTCCTGCAGTCCGCCGGGCTGCTGTTCTTCGCCTTCGCCGGGTACGCGCGCGTCGCCACCCTGGGCGAGGAGGTGCGCGACCCGCGCCGGACCATCCCGCGCGCGATCCTCGTCGCGCTGGGGATCGTCGTTGTCGTCTACGCCGTCGTCGCTGTCACGCTGCTCGCGGTGCTCGGCCCCGACCGGCTCGCGGCGTCGACGTCGCCCCTCGCCGACGCCGTCGCCTCCGGCTCGTGGGCGTGGGCGCAGCCCGTGGTCGCCGTCGGCGCGACGGCGGCGAGCGTCGGCGCGCTGCTCGCGCTCCTCGCCGGCGTGAGCCGGACGACGCTCGCCATGGCCCGCACCGGCGACCTGCCCCGGTGGCTCTCGGCCGTGCACCCGCGGTTCGCCGTGCCCCACCACGCGGAGCTCGTCGTGGGCGCGGTCGTCGTCGCGCTCGTGCTCACCGTCGACCTGCGCGGCGCGATCGGGTTCTCGTCGTTCGGCGTGCTCGTGTACTACCTCGTCGCCAACCTCGCGGCGCTGCGCCAGACGGGCACGGACCGCCGCTACCCGCGGTGGGGCCAGGTGCTCGGCGCCGCCGGGTGCGTCGTGCTCGTCACGACGCTCCCCCTCCCCGCGGTCGCCGCCGGGGCCGCGGTGCTCGCCGTCGGCGTCGCGCTGCGCTGGTGGCGCGTCCGCGCCGCGGGCTGAGGCCAGCTGGAAGCCGCGGCGCGGACGCACCGGGACGACGGGCCGGGTCAGTGACCGGCGCCGAGCTTCCCGGCGAGCCGGTCCAGGCGCTCGGTGGTGTCGGGGTTGGCCCCGACGATGGTCACCGTCTTGCCCTTGGCCTCGTACTTCGTGCGGATCGCGTCGAGGGTCGCGACGGTGGAGGCGTCCCACACGTGGGCGTTCGTCATGTCGATGACGATGTTGCGCGGGTCGCCGGCGTAGTCGAACTGGTAGACGAGGTCGTTGGACGACGCGAAGAACAGCTCGCCCTCGACCGCGTAGACGCGCTGGTCGTCCGCGTCGGACGCGTCGAGACGCGTGACGGTCGTGAAGTGCGCGACGCGGCGGGCGAACAGCACCATCGCGACGAGCACGCCGACGACGACGCCGTAGGCGAGGTTGTGGGTCCACACCGTCACGACGACGGTCGCGACCATCACGGCGGTCTCGGACTTCGGCATCCGCTTGAGGGTGCCGGGCCGCACGGAGTGCCAGTCGAAGGTGCCGACCGCGACCATGATCATCACCGCGACGAGTGCGGCCATGGGGATGATCGCGACGACGTCGCCGAGCCCCACGACGAGGACCAGCAGGAACACGCCGGCGAGGAACGTGGAGATGCGCGTGCGGGCGCCGGAGGCCTTCACGTTGATCATCGTCTGGCCGATCATGGCGCAGCCGCCCATGCCGCCGAAGAAGCCGGTGATGACGTTGGCGGCGCCCTGGCCCCAGGCCTCGCGCGTCTTGTTCGAGTGGGTGTCGGTGACGTCGTCGACGAGCTTGGCCGTCAGGAGCGACTCGAGGATGCCGACGAGCGCCATGGCGAGCGCGTACGGGGCGATGATCTGCAGCGTCTCGAGGTTGAGCGGCACGTCGGGGAAGAACAGCGACGGCAGGGACTCGGGCAGCTCGCCCTGGTCGCCCACGGTCGGCACGTCGATGGCTGCCAGCACGGCGGCCGCGGTCAGGAGGACGATCGCGACGAGCGGGGCCGGGACGACCTTCGTCCACCGCGGCATGAGCACCATGATCGCGATGCCGACGGCGACCAGCGGGTAGACCATCCACGGCACGTCCTGCAGGTGCGGGAGCTGGGACGTGAAGATGAGGATCGCCAGCGCGTTGACGAAGCCGACCATGACCGAGCGCGGGATGAACCGCATGATCTTGGCGACGCCGAGCAGGCCGAGGGCGACCTGGATGACACCGGCGAGGATCACGGTGGCGATGAAGTAGTCCATGCCGTGCTCGCGCGCGACGGGCGCGATGACGAGCGCGATGGCGCCCGTGGCGGCGGAGATCATCGCCGGGCGTCCGCCGAGGAACGCGATGGACACGGCCATCGTGAACGAGGCGAAGAGCCCGAGACGCGGGTCGACGCCCGCGATGATGGAGAACGCGATCGCCTCGGGGATGAGGGCGAGCGCGACGACCAGGCCGGCGAGGACCTCGGTCTTCAGCCGGCGCGGCGACCTCAGCGCGGCGAGGACGGAGTACGACTCGTCGGCCTCGGGAGCGCCGGACACCGGCTGGGGGTTCGGGGCGGGATCGGGCAGGGTGGCGCGGACGTCGTTCGGCACGCGGCGTTCCTTCGGGGTCGGGGGCGCGCACGCCCCGAGGACCGGGTCGTGCGACCAGGTCCGGGGATGGACAGGACGAGGGCACGCGACGCTGCGCACGGGAGGACGAGGGGGCGGCGGCGGCCTTCCCGGGAGCGGGAAGAGGGGAAGGACCGCGCCGGCGGAACTCTACCCTTACGTGAGGGTAGAGTTCCAGTCTCGACCGATCCGGGAGACTGACCCCATGAACGACCAGCGCCCTGCCGACCCGCAGCCCACCATCCACATCGGTGCCGTCGCGGAGCGCACGGGCCTGTCGTTGCGCACGCTGCGCCACTACGACGACGTCGGTCTCGTCCGGCCGTCCGCGCGGTCCGACGGCGGGTTCCGCCTCTACACCGAGGCCGACGTCGAGCGGCTCCTGCTCATCCGGCGCATGAAGCCGCTCGGCTTCACGCTCGAGGAGATGGCCGAGCTGCTCGAGCTCGTCGACCGCCTCGACTCCCCCGGCGCCGTCGACGAGGCCGGCGGCACCCGCGACCGGCTCGACGCCTACGTCGCCAGCGCCGAGGAGCGCCGCGCCGACCTCGTGCGCAAGGTCGCGTGGGCCGACGAGCTCATCGCGCTCCTGCGCCACAGGTGAATCTACTGGCTGGAACACGCCGCACGACTCCACCGATCCGCAAGCCGATAGCTGACCAAGAACTCTGTCGCAACCGCGATCTTGGAATCCGCGCCATAGTCACAAGGCAAGTGCTGGTCAACGATCACTTGTTCACGCAACACTGTGTCCATGGCAGCTATCGAGCCCGGCCCCGCCTGGGCCGATGATCCCATTCGCACGCCCAACGAGGACACGCTCGACCACACGAGGTACTCCCGAACCGCGGCCTCACATATAGCCGCCGTTTGGCCGAGAGATTCCAGTGTGGTCGTTGGCCTGACCGGCCCATGGGGGAGCGGCAAGACAGGCATGATCAACCTCATCTGCACAGAACTAAAGGCGGAGAGAGACTCAGCGATCGCCTACTTCACGCCATGGGCGGCGAGCGACGCGAGCACTCTTATTGCCGAGTTCTACGCGACAGTGGCCGAGACACTCCCTAGGGACGACGCGGCCGTGCGCGCGACCCTTAGCAGACTGGCTCGCTACAGCGCAAACCTCCTTCAGTTCATTCCCGTCGCTGGCGCCCCTCTCAGCGCGCTCGCTTCGACCGCTGCCGACGATTTTCTCGAGACGAACTGGAATTCAGCATTCGAGAAGGCATCAGCGGCGCTGAACGATTCTAAAAAGCGGATATTGGTCGTTGTTGACGACGTTGACCGACTGCAACAGGAGGAACTCAGGACTCTGCTCAAGGTGGTTCGCCTGCTAGGCCGCTTTCCCGGAGTATCTTTCCTGCTCGCTTACGATGAGGCGATCTTACTCGCAAACCTGACGAATCCGGACTACGGGTTGAAGTCAGAGCTAGACGCGCGGCTCTTTATGGAGAAGATCGTCCAGTATCCATTGTCCATGCCGCCTCTACTTCCTACGCAAGCACTCCGCCGCCTGAACACCAGGCTAGACACCTTGGTTGCTGAGAAATCACGGTTCAACACAGAACGCCTTGCTGCCGTAGTGCCTGCCCTGTTGAATCAACTGCGAACACCGCGAAGTGTCGATCGGGTTGTCGAACAATATCGGCTATCGCGCGCGTTTCATGAAGCGACCGAGATAGACGACACTGACCTCTTCCTGCTAAGCATCCTCCGTAACCAATTTCCCCGGATTTACACCCGACTGCCCGCAACGGAGGATGCCTTGCTGCGGCGAAGCTCGAGGGAGGATGGCTCGCCCATACCAGAACTCCTTGAAGGGGCAGGAAGCGAGGGGGATACTACCGACGCCAAGCAGATACTTGAGTGCCTCTTTCCCGGCACGACTGGAAGTAGCGCACTCGACCGACCTCACGTGAGCCATGCGGACGCCTTTGCTCGGTACTTCGTTCACGGAGTGCCACGCCATGAGGTCACAGAGTCGGAGCTTCACGCCGCAATTGCAGCCTGTGAGTCAGGCGACGGAACCTTACTTGCTGAGCTTCTGGCAGGTGATGACGGAGACCGAGCCTTGTATGCCCAGCGCCTGCTCTACAGCAAACAACTTCCAGCCGAATCGGCCCTTCCCGTGCTCAGCGAAACGATGGCCATTCTCCACCAAGTACCTACGGATTCCGGGATCGTCGGAACCCGGAGAGACGCCGTGACGCGTTGGGCCGCCAAACTGCTTACCGACATCCCAGTCGATGCGGACCCGCATGCCGTCGCCACAGCAGTGCAGCGCTGCCCTTCTTTCCCACTGAAGATGCGTGCCCTGCGCTCCGCGAGCCCAAGTGACGGACGCGCTCACCTCCAGTTGGCGGAGCAACAGGTCTCTCGCGAAGCGATTACTGAACTCGTGAATCACGTGGCTAAAGGAGATATCGCCGAACCATACGGAGATCCGGAGCCTTTGGAGTGCATCAATTTCATCATCAGGTTCGGCGACACCGAGGCAGCGCGACACAAGTTCGGGGAGCTGCTACAGAACTCCCCCTCGACGCTGGAGGATTTCGCAGCGAGGTTCGCCGCGATAGACGTGCTCATGGGCGACGTGCTGCGACTCCACGACACCCTTTTCTGGAAGTTGTGCCCGTATCACGATGACCCCTGGTTTCGTGAGCCCGGCACGCCTGACGTAGACATGCGAGACGCCTCGTGGGCCAATCGGCGAGTCTTTGTCCGAGGGCGACTCCGGCGCGAGGGTGATCAGTCCGTCTTGTGACTCTTGGGCCGAAGTGATCAACGTCCTTGGGCGTCCGGCTCGCTCGGGGCGCCGCCTGCGTCGTCGGACTCCACGACGCGGGACGACTCGCCCTCCTCCCCCGCCACGGGGATGCCGCGCTCGTGCGGCTCGTAGTACCGCCCGGTGTACCGGGGGCGCAGGAAGTTCTCCGTGGTGAGGACGGCGTCGACCTCCTCGGCGGTGAGCAGCCCGCGCGCCACGACGACGTCGCGCACCGACGCCCCCGTGCGCGCCGCCTCGGCGCCGACGAGGTCGCCGTTGCGGTGCCCGATGATCTCGTTGAGGTACGTGACGATGCCGATCGAGTCGAGCACGTGCCGTCGGCACACCTCGGGGTTGGCGGTGATGCCGGCGACGCAGCGCGTGCGCAGCGTCTCGCACGCGTTCGTCATGAGGCGCAGCGACTCGAACATCGACTGGGCGAGCACGGGCTCCATGACGTTGAGCTGCAGCTGCCCGGCCTCCGCGGCGTGCGTGATCGTCACGTCGTTGCCCATGACCTTGAAGCACACCTGGTTGACGACCTCGGGGATCACCGGGTTGACCTTCGCGGGCATGATCGACGACCCGGCCTGGAGCTGCGGCAGGTTGATCTCGCCCAGCCCGGCGCGCGGCCCGGACGACAGCAGCCGCAGGTCGTTGCAGATCTTCGACAGCTTCGCGGCAAGGCGCTTCACGGCCGAGTGCACCGCGAGGTAGGCGCCGTTGTCGTAGGTCGCCTCGACGAGGTTCTCGGCCGGCACCGTCGCGAGGCCGCTCACCTCGGCGAGGTGGCGCGTCGCGGCCTCGGGGTAGCCGGGCGGGGTGTTGAGCCCCGTCCCGATCGCCGTCGCCCCGAGGTTCACCTCGAGCAGCAGCTCCCCCGCGACCGTGAGGCGCGTGATCTCCTCGTGCACGTTGACCGCGAAGCCCGCGAACTCCTGGCCGAGGCTCATCGGCACGGCGTCCTGGAGCTGCGTGCGCCCCATCTTCAGCACGTCCGCGAACTCGTCCGCCTTCTCGTCGAACGCGAGCGCGAGCTGCGCCACCGACTCGACGAGCGTCCCGACGAGCTCGTGCACGGCGAGCCGGAACCCGGTCGGGTAGGCGTCGTTGGTCGACTGCGACTTGTTCACGTGGTCGTTCGGGTTGATGACGTCGTAGCGCCCCCGGGGGAACCCGACGAGCTCGAGCGCGAGGTTGGCGACGACCTCGTTCGTGTTCATGTTCACGGACGTGCCGGCCCCGCCCTGGAACACGTCGACCGGGAACTGGTCGAGGCAGCGGCCCTTGACCAGGATCTCGTCGCACGCCGCGACGATCGCGTCGGCGACGTCGCCCTGGATCGCGCGCAGCTCCTTGTTGGCGAGCGCGGCGGCCTTCTTGACGAGGACCATGCCGTGGATCATCTCCGGCACGTCGCTGATCGTGGTGCCCGAGATCCGGAAGTTCTCCGTGGCCCGGACGGTGTGGATGCCGTAGTAGGCGTCCGCCGGGATCTCCCGGGTCCCGAGCAGGTCCTCCTCGATCCGCACCGCGCCACGTCGTGCCATGCCCCGACCGTAGCGCAGCGTCGGGGGGTCACCCGTCGGCGGCCGCCTCGAGGCGCGGGGCGTAGACGAACCGCTCGACGCGCGCGACGCTCGACGTCGGACGCCCGTGGCTCGTCGCGTGCACGCCGACCCACAGACCGAGGAACCCGCCCGTCGCGACGGTGTCCAGCGCGCGGGCGTCGGCGACGGCGACCCGGCGCGGCTCCGCGTCGCCGACCGCGGCGGCGAGCGCCAGGTCCGGCCCGC
>NZ_LWGL01000052.1 GCF_001722485.1 Cellulosimicrobium cellulans
CGCGCGCGAGGACGCCGAGCGGCGCGCGGCCGAGGAGGCGGAGCGCGACCGGGCGGTCGACCGCGACCACCACGGCACGCCGGCCGAGGGGGAGGTGCGCTGATGGACGCGGGCTTCTGGGACGCGGCGGCGGACGTCGTCGTGAGCCTCGAGGTGCGCCGCTCCGCGGTCGCCGAGCTGGCCGACGTCGTGCTGCCCGTCGCCCCGCCCGTCGAGAAGGCGGGCTCGTTCTGGAGCTGGGAGGGGCGCCTGCGCCCGTTCCCCGCGGCGCTCGGGTCGACGGCCATGGCGGACCACCGGGTCCTCGACGCGCTCGCGGACGCCGCGGGCGCGCGCCTCGGCCTGCCGACGGTCGAGGCGGTGCGGGCGGAGCTCGCGCAGCTCGACGCGTGGGACGGCGCGCGGGTCCCGGCCCCGGACGTGGCCGCGGTCGAGCCGCCCGCCGTCGCGCCGGGCACCGCGGTGCTCGCGAGCTGGCGTCTGATGCTCGACGACGGCCGCGGCCAGGACGGCGAGCGCTACCTCGCCGGTACGGCCAAGCGACCGGTCGCGCGCATGTCCGCGACGACGGCCGCGGCGGTCGACGTGTTCGACGGCGAGCTCGTGCGCGTCGGCACCGACCGCGGCGCGATCACGCTCCCGGTCGTCGTCACGGACATGGTCGACCACGTGGTCTGGCTGCCGCTGCGGTCCGCCGGGTCGCAGGTCCACGCCACGCTCGGCGCCGTGCCGGGCGACGTCGTGACGCTCGCCCCGGCCGAGGTCGCGGCGCACGTCGCAGGAGGGGAGGGCGCATGATCCCGGGCGTCGCCGCGGACTTCTCGCAGGACAACGGCTGGACGTACCTCGTCAAGGCCGTGCTCATCGTCGTGTTCCTGCTCACGAGCGTGCTGCTCGCGATCTGGTTCGAGCGCAAGGTCGTGGCCCGCATGCAGGTGCGGCCCGGCCCGAACTGGCACGGCCCGTTCGGGCTGCTGCAGTCGCTCGCGGACGCGATGAAGCTGCTGCTCAAGGAGGACATCACCGTCAGGGCGGCCGACAAGTTCGTCTACGTGCTCGCCCCGATGATCTCGGTGTTCTGCTCGCTGCTCGTGTTCGCCGTCATCCCGTTCGGGCCCGAGGTGCGCATCCCGTTCACCGACTACGTGACGCCCGCGCAGCTCACCGACTTCCCCGTCGCGGTGCTGTACATCCTCGCGTGCGCCGCGCTCGGCGTGTACGGCATCGTGCTCGGCGGCTGGTCGTCGGGGTCCACGTACCCGCTGCTCGGCTCGGTGCGCTCGACGGCGCAGGTCATCAGCTACGAGCTCGCGATGGGCCTGTCGCTCGTGTCGGTGTTCATCATGGCCGGCTCGATGTCGACGTCGCAGATCGTCGACTCCCAGACGCCGCTGTGGTGGTTCCTGCCGCTGCTGCCCGCGTTCGTCATCTACGTCATCTCGATGATCGGCGAGACCAACCGCCTGCCGTTCGACCTCCCCGAGGCCGAGGGCGAGCTCGTGTCGGGCTACATGACCGAGTACTCGTCGATGAAGTTCGCGTGGTTCTTCCTCGCCGAGTACGTCAACATGATCAACGTCTCCGCGATCGCGACGACGCTGTTCTTCGGCGGCTGGCGGGCGCCGTGGCCCCTGTCGGCGATCAACGACGGCATGTTCAACGAGGGCTGGTGGCCGATCCTCTGGTTCCTCGTGAAGATGTGGGCCTTCATGTTCGTGTTCGTGTGGGTGCGCGGCACGCTCCTGCGCCTGCGCTACGACCAGTTCATGACGTTCGGCTGGAAGATCCTCATCCCCGCGGCGCTCTCCTGGGTCGTGCTCCTGTCGGTGGTCCAGGGCGTGCGCCAGTTCGGCGACGTCGACACCCGGCTCGTGGTCGGCATCGGTGCCGGCGTCGCGGTGCTCGTCGTGGCGGCGGTGTGGTTCTGGCCGCAGAAGGAGCCCGACCAGGCCGGAGCCGGCGGTGCGTCGTCGGGCGCCGAGGCAGGCACGCGGGCCGAGCCGTTCGACGCGTTCGCGGGCGGGTTCCCCGTGCCGCCGCTGCCGGGCCAGACGCTCCCGCCGTCCCCGCGCCGTCGTGCCCTCGTGCCCGACGACGCCCCGATCACGACCACCGACCCGGCCCACGACAAGGAGGTCGACCGTGCCTGAGGAACGACGGACCGGCGGGGAGTACGAGCCCCTGCGGCCGCAGGCGAAGGGCCTGCGCGAGGCGCTCGCGCCCGTCGCGGGCTTCGGGGTGACGTTCTCGTCGATGTTCCGCCCCACCGTGACCGAGCAGTACCCGCGCCAGAAGGTGCCGCCCAAGCCGCGGTACCACGGGCGCCACCAGCTCAACCGGTACGCCGACGGGCTGGAGAAGTGCATCGGGTGCGAGCTGTGCGCGTGGGCGTGCCCCGCCGACGCGATCTACGTCGAGGGCGCGGACAACGCCGACCTGCCGGAGAACGACGGCGGTCCCGCCGTCCACATGTCGCCCGGCGAGCGGTACGGCCGCGTCTACCAGATCAACTACCTGCGCTGCATCTTCTGCGGGCTGTGCATCGAGGCGTGCCCGACGCGCGCGCTGACGATGACGAACGAGTACGAGCTCGCCGGTCCGACGCGCGAGGGGATGATCTGGGAGAAGCAGGACCTGCTCGCCCCGCTGCGCGAGGGCATGCTCGCTGCGCCGCACCCCATGGTCCCCGGCACGACGGACACCGAGTACTACCGCGGCGAGGTCGACGGCCCGGTGGCCGAGCAGGTGGAGTGGGTGCGCGAGCACCGCCCCGACGACCCGACCCTCCCGCCCGAGCCCCCGGCCCCGCGGCCGGAGGTCCGCCGCGTCGAGCGCCCGGCGGGCCGGGGACGCGCGCCTCGGGTGGGCCGGTGACCGCGAGCGCGGGCGAGGCGGCCCTCTTCTGGGTCCTCGCCCCTCTCATGGTCCTCGCGGCGCTGTCGCTGCTGTTCGCCCGCAAGGCGGTGCACGCGGCGATCGCGGTCATGTTCGTCATGGTCGACCTCGCGATCCTCTACGTCGCGCAGGAGGCGTCGTTCCTCGGCGTCGTGCAGGTCGTCGTCTACACGGGCGCCGTGATGATGCTGTTCCTCTTCGTCCTCATGCTCGTCGGCGTCGACGCGTCGGACTCGCTCGTGGAGACGATCCGCGGGCAGCGGTGGATCGGCGTGCTGCTGGGCCTCGGCCTCGGCACGGTGCTCGTCGGCGTGATCACGCAGGCGACGTTCCCGCCGGCGGTCGGCCTGGCCGCCGCGAACGAGGTGACGAACCCGGTCGCGCTCGCCCGCGTGCTGTTCGCCGACTACGTGTTCGCGATGGAGGTCGTGGGCGTGCTGCTCGTGACGGCCGCCGTGTCGGCGCTCGTGCTCACGCACCGGCGCCGCCTCGTGCCGAAGGTCGGGCAGCGCGAGCAGGCCGACGCGAAGGTCGCGGCGCTGCCGTCGGGCGGGCGGCTCACCCCGCTCGCCGCGCCCGGCGTGTACGCGCAGAACAACGCGATGGACACGCCCGCGCTCGACCCGGCCGGGCGCCCGATCGAGGAGTCGGTCTCGCGCATCCTGCGCATCCGCGGGCAGGAGCGCTCGGCGGGCACGATCCTCGCCGCGGAGCGCGAGGTCCTCGTCGAGCACGAGCCGCAGCGCGCGCTGCCGGCCCTGCGCGCGGGCGACGCGAACGAGCGGAGCGTCCAGGCCGAGCCGGCGGGCGCGGACCCGGCGGGCGACGCCAGCGGGCCGACCGATCCGGGCCGGGCCCGCGTCGGGGCAGGGGAGGACTGATGGAGATCACCAACTACCTCGTGCTCTCGGCGGTCCTCTTCTCGATCGGCGCCGCGACGGTCCTCCTGCGCCGCAACGCGATCATCGTGTTCATGGGCGTCGAGCTCATGCTCAACGCGACGAACCTCGCGCTCGTCACGTTCGCCCGCATCCACGGCGACGTCACCGGGCAGGTGCTCGCGTTCTTCGTCATGGTCGTCGCCGCCGCCGAGGTCGTCGTGGGGCTCGCGATCATCGTGTCCATCTTCCGCACGCGTCGGTCCGCCTCGGTCGACGACGTCAACCTCCTCAAGAGCTGAGAGGCGGCACCGATGACGATGCTCCTCACGTCTCCGGCGGCGACCGGGCTCCTCGCCGGCCTGCCCGCGGACACCGCCGCCGTGCCCGTGAGCACGGACGTCCCCGGCGCGCTCGCGGCCGCGCCGCTGCTCGTCGCGCTGCCCCTGCTGGGCGCCGCGGTCCTCCTCCTCGCGGGGCGGCGCAGCGACCGGTGGGGCGCGTGGTTCGGCGTGGTGATGTCCGGCGCCGCGTTCGTCGTGGGCCTCGTGATGTTCCTCGCGATGCTCGACCTGCCGGCGGACGAGCGCGTCGTCGACCAGCACCTCGTCGACTGGATCGCCGCCGGCGGGCTCGACGTCGCGCTCGGGCTGCGGATCGACCCGCTGTCGATGACGTTCGTGCTGCTGGTGACCTTCGTCGGCACGCTCATCCACGTGTACGCGGTCGCCTACATGGAGAAGGACCCCGACCGACGGCGGTTCTTCGCGTACCTCAACCTGTTCGTCGCCGCGATGCTCGTGCTCGTCCTCGCGGACTCCTACCTCCTGCTGTTCGTCGGCTGGGAGGGCGTGGGCCTCGCGTCGTACCTGCTCATCGGGTTCTGGAACCACCGCCGCGACTACGCGGTCGCGGCGAAGAAGGCGTTCGTCATGAACCGCGTGGGCGACATCGGGCTCATCGTCGCGCTCATGCTCCTGTTCGCCACGTTCGGGGCGGTCGACTTCACGACCGTCTTCGCGCAGGCGCCCGAGGCGTCGACCGCGTTGCTCACCGCGACCGGTCTCGCGCTGCTGCTCGCGGCGTGCGGCAAGTCGGCGCAGTTCCCGCTGCAGGCGTGGCTCGGCGACGCGATGGCCGGCCCGACGCCCGTCTCCGCGCTCATCCACGCCGCCACCATGGTCACGGCGGGCGTCTACCTCGTCGTGCGGTCCGCGCCCATCTTCGAGGGCGCACCCACGGCGCAGCTCGTCGTGGTGGTCGTCGGCGCGGTGACGCTGGTCTTCGGGGCGGTCGTGGGCTGCGCGAAGGACGACATCAAGAAGGCGCTCGCGGCCTCGACCATGTCGCAGATCGGCTACATGGTCCTCGCCGCGGGCCTCGGCCCCATCGGCTACGCGTTCGCGATCTTCCACCTCGTCACGCACGGCTTCTTCAAGGCCGGCATGTTCCTCGGCGCCGGCTCGGTCATGCACGGCATGGACGACCAGGTGAACATGCGCCGGTTCGGTGCCCTGTCCCGGTACATGAAGGTCACCTTCGTGACGTTCGGGCTGGGGTGGCTCGCGATCATCGGCATCCCGCCGTTCTCCGGCTTCTGGAGCAAGGACAAGATCATCGAGGCCGCGTTCGTCCCGGTCGACGGCGAGCCGTGGCGCGCCTGGGTGTTCGGGGGAGCGGCGCTCGTCGGCGCCGGGATCACGGCCTTCTACATGTCGCGGCTGTTCTTCATGACGTTCGCGGGCCGGCGACGCTGGAACGACGGCAGCGGGACCGCGGACGGCCTGCGCCCGCAGGACGGCCCGGTGCGGCACCCGCACGAGTCCCCCGGCCTCATGGTCTGGCCGATGATCGTGCTCGCGACCGGGTCGGTCGCGCTCGGCTTCGTGCTCAACCTCGGCGGCCGCTTCGTCACGTGGCTCGAGCCCGTGACCGGCCACGCCGAGCACCACGAGCCCGTGCTTCCCGTGTGGTCGCTCGTCGCGCTCACGCTGCTCCTCGTCCTCGTGGGCGCCGCGCTCGCGTGGCGGCAGTACGCGATGTCGTCGGTCCCGATCCGCGCGCCGCGCGGGCGGGTGCTCACCCGCGCCGCACGCCGCGACCTCTACCAGGACGACGTCAACGAGGCCGTCTTCATGCGGCCCGGGCAGTACCTCACGCGGTCGCTCGTCTACGCGGACAAGGAGATGGTCGACGGCGGCTGGCTCGGCCTCGCGGGAGCGGTCGGCCGGGTCGGCGACCGGCTGCGCGGCTGGCAGAACGGCTACGTGCGCACCTACGGCGCGACGATGCTCGGCGGTGTCGTGGTGATCGCGGCCGTCGTGCTCGCCCTGTCCACCGGCACCGGGAACTGAAAGGCGTCGGCTCATGAACCAGACACTCCTCGACGTCCCCTGGCTCACCCTCCTCGTCGCGTGGCCCGTCGTCGGCGCGGCCGTGGTGTGGCTCACCGGCGCGGCCCGCACCCGCGGCGTCGGGGCCGGCGCGCTGCGCGCGGTCCGCGGCGTCGCGCTCGGCACGGCCCTCGTGGAGGTCGCGCTGCTCGTCGGAGCCTTCGCGGCGTTCGACGCCTCCGACGCCGGCACGCACCAGCTCACCGAGACGTACCCGTGGATCCCGCAGATCGGTGTGAGCTACGCCGTCGGGGTGGACGGCGTCGGCCTCGCGCTCGTCGCGCTCGCCGTGGTGCTCGTGCCGCTCGTCGTCCTCGCGGCGTGGCGCGAGCAGGACGGCGACGCCCGCCGCCTGCGCCACTACCTCGGCCTCGTGCTCCTGCTCGAGGCGTTCATGGTCGCGGTGTTCGCCGCGCGCGACGTGTTCCTGTTCTACGTGCTGTTCGAGGCCATGCTCGTCCCGGTCTACTTCATGATCGGCGGCTTCGGCACCGGCGCGCGGCGACGGTACGCCGCGGTGAAGTTCCTGCTCTTCTCCCTCGCGGGCGGCCTGATCATGCTCGCCGCCGTCATCGCGCTGTACGTCCAGGTGCCGGTCGACCCGGCCACGGGCACGCGGCCCGACGACGCGTTCCTCACCGCGAACCTCGTCGAGACGTTCACGGCGAACCCCCTGCCGGTGACCACCGAGCGACTGCTGTTCCTCGGCTTCTTCCTCGCGTTCGCGATCAAGGCGCCGCTGTTTCCCGTGCACACGTGGCTGCCCGACGCCGCGCAGCACGCCCCGGCGGGCACGTCGACGCTGCTCGTCGGCGTGCTCGACAAGGTCGGCACCTTCGGGATGCTCACGCTGTGCCTGCCGCTCTTCCCGCACGCGAGCGCGTGGGCCGCGCCCGTCGTCGTGGGCCTCGCCGTGGTGTCGATCCTCTACGGAGCGCTCATGGCCATCGGGCAGAGCGACCTCATGCGCCTGATCGCCTACACGTCGGTGTCGCACTTCGGATTCATCGTGCTCGGCATCTTCGCGTTCACGTCGCTCAGCGTGTCCGGGTCGTCGTTCTACATGGTCAACCACGGCATCTCCACCGGCGCCCTGTTCCTCCTCGCCGGCTTCCTCGTCACCCGGCACCCGGAGCGCTCGCAGCGCATCGACGACTACGGCGGGCTGCAGCGCGTCGTCCCGGTGCTCGCGGGGACGTTCCTCGTCGCCGGCCTCTCGGCGCTGTCGCTGCCGGGTCTGTCGACGTTCGTCAGCGAGATCATGGTGCTCGTCGGCACGTACCCCCGCAGCGCCTGGGCGGCGTTCGTCGCCGTGCTCGGCGTGGTCCTCGCGGCGCTCTACGTGCTCCTCACCTACCAGCGCCTGTTCACCGGCGGTGCGCGGCCCGGCCTCGAGCAGCTGCCCGACCTCGGCGCCCGCGAGAAGTGGGTCGTCGCGCCGCTCGTCGCGATCCTCCTCGTGCTCGGGTTCTACCCCGCGCCCGCGCTCGACCTCGTGGACGAGCCCGCGGACGTCACCGTGCGCCACCTCGTCGAGACGGGCGCCGCGGAGCCGGCCGAGCCCGGCGTCTTCGTCATCCCCGCCGGCACCGAGGAAGGGAGCGAGTCGTGAACAACTCGTTCGTGGCCCCCACCGTCGACTGGACCTACCTCCTTCCGGTCCTCGTCGTGCTCGGCGCGGGCGTCCTCGGCGTCCTCGTCGAGGCGTTCGTCCCCGCCCGCGCACGCCGCACCACGCAGGTCGTCCTCGCGCTCGCCGCGACGGCCGGGGCGCTCGCGGCGGTCGTCGTGCTCTGGCGCGACCCGGCCGTCCAGGGGACCGAGACCGGCGTCCCGGGCGTCCGGGTGCTCGGCGGCTCGATGGTCGTCGACCACTTCGGTCTCGCCGTCCAGGGCACGGTGGCGCTGCTGGCGTTCCTCGCGCTGCTCGTGATCGCCGACGGCACCTCGGCAGGGCAGGACGCGTTCGCCCCGACGGCCGCCGCGGTGCCCGGCTCGCCGTACGAGGACCTCGCGCGCCGCAAGGGTCTGCAGCAGACCGAGGTGTACCCGCTCGTGCTCTTCGCCGTCGGCGGCATGATGATCTTCCCCGCGACGGGCAACCTGCTCGTCCTGTTCGTCGCGCTCGAGGTGCTCTCGCTCCCGCTGTACGTGCTGTCCGCGATGGCGCGCCGACGCCGCCTGCTCTCCCAGGAGGCGTCCTTCAAGTACTTCCTGCTCGGCGCGTTCGCGTCGGCGCTGCTCGTGTTCGGCGTCGCGCTCGTCTACGGCTTCGCCGGGTCCGTGGACCTCGCGGTGATCCAGCAGGTCGTCGCCACGGGGGAGACGCCCGTCGCCGACATGCCGGGTCTCGTGCTCACGGGCCTGCTGCTCGTCCTGGCCGGGCTGCTGTTCAAGATCGGTGCCGCGCCGTTCCACGCCTGGACGCCCGACGTCTACCAGGGCGCCCCCACGCCGATCACCGGCTTCATGGCCGCGTGCACCAAGGCGGCCGCGTTCGGCGCGCTGCTGCGCGTCCTGTACTCCGTCGCGATCGGCCTCCAGGTCGGCGCGCCCGAGCTGCGCGACAACCTGTTCGTGGCGCTGTGGGTGGTCGCCCTGCTCACGATGGTGGTCGGCACGGTGGTCGGCGTCGTCCAGACCGACGTCAAGCGCCTCCTCGCGTACTCCTCCATCGCGCACGCCGGGTTCCTGCTCGTCGCCGTCGTCGGCTTCTCCCGGCTGTCGCTGCGCGCGACCGTCTTCTACCTGCTGGTCTACGGGCTCGCGACGGTCGGCGCGTTCGCGGTCGTCACGCTCGTGCGCGAGAAGGCGCCCGCGGCGACCGAGCGCGTCCCGGCCACGGTCGGGGCGGGCACTTCCGGCGAGGCGTCGGACGCGGACCTCGTGGGCGACGAGGGTGCGGCCGCGTCCGGCGCGGGGTCCGCCGGCTCGGGCACGCCCGACGGCGGTGCCGTGCTCGGCGAGGCGACGCACCTCTCGCAGTGGGCCGGGCTGGGGCGTCGCAGCCCGTGGCTCGCGGGCGCGTTCTCCCTCTTCCTGCTGTCCATGGCGGGGATCCCGCTCACCGCCGGGTTCATCGCGAAGTTCACGGCGTTCGGCGCCGCGATCGCCGGCCCCGACGGGGACGGCGGAGGCGCGACGTGGGTGCTGGCCGTGGTCGGCGTCGTCGCGTCCGCGGTGGCCGTCTTCTTCTACGTGCGGATCATCGTGCTCATGTACTTCACGGCTCCCGCCGACGACACCGCCGGCGGTCCCGACGGCGCGCCGACCGGCGACGGGGGCGTCGGTGTGACCGTCGTGCGCTCCACGGGGCCGACCGCCGTGGCGATCGTTGTGTGCGCCGTCGGCGTGCTCGTGCTCGGCGTTTTGCCGTCCCCGGTTCTCGATCTGGCGGCCGAGGCGGTTAAGTTCGTCCCGTGACCTCCGTTCCCTCCGGGCCGTCTGCGCGGACGACCCCCGTGACGACGACCGCCATCCCGATCCAGGATCCCGAGCTGGCCGCCGCGCTGACGAGCCGCCTCGCGAGCGTCGAGACGCGGTTGCGGGACGCCGTGGCGCACGCCGACCCGCTCGCCGACACGGCGTCGCGGCACCTGGTGAACGCGGGCGGCAAGCGCCTGCGCCCGCTGCTCACGCTGCTCGCGGCGGAGCTCGGCGACGGCGCGCGGCCGGAGGTCGAGGAGGCGGCGGTCGTCGTCGAGCTGACGCACCTCGCGTCGCTCTACCACGACGACGTCATGGACTCCGCCCCGGTGCGCCGCGGCGCACCCTCGGCGCACGCGGTGTTCGGCAACTCCGTCGCCATCATGGTCGGCGACCTGCTCTTCGCGCGCGCCGCGTCGACCGTCGCCGCGCTCGGCCCGGAGGCCGTGCTCATCCAGGCGGGGACGTTCGAGCGCCTGTGCCTCGGCCAGCTCCACGAGACGGTCGGGCCCGACGCGGGCGAGGACCCGGTCGAGCACTACCTGCAGGTGCTCGCCGACAAGACGGCCTCGCTCCTCGCGACGTCCGCCCGGCTCGGCGCGATGTTCGCCGGGTGCGAGCGGTCCGTCGTGGAGACCGTCGCGTCCTACGGCGAGAAGCTCGGCGTCGCGTTCCAGCTCGCGGACGACGTCCTCGACCTCGCCTCGTCCGGCGACGAGTCCGGCAAGACGCCGGGCACGGACCTGCGCGAGAAGGTGCCGACCATGCCGGTGCTGCTCCTGCGGGCGCGCGTCGCCGACGGGAGCGCCACGGCCGCCGACGTCGCGCTCGTCGAGCTGCTCGACTCCGACCTCTCCGACGACGCTGCCCTCGCCGACGCGGTCGCCGCGCTGCGCCGCCACGAGGTCCTCGCGGAGACCCGCGCCCTCGCCGTCCGGTGGGCGCGCGACGCCGCGGCGGAGCTCGACGCGCTCGCCGACGGGCCCGTCGCGGACGCCCTGCGGTCGTTCGCGGAGGCGCTCGCCGACCGCGCCGCCTGACGGTCGCCGGCGACCTGTTCTGGCGGGTCGCAGGGGAGTTGTCCCCATGGGCGCGGGGAGGACCATCCCGGGACGTGCGGTTATCCTCGTGTGCGCGACCGGTGCGCGCTGCCAGGAGAGACGGTGATCGGCCAGGCGGCGGTAGGGGCCCGGTCGCCCGTCGACCCGTCATCCCGGAGGATCCGTGGGCTTCCTGTCGCGCCTGAACGACAACCGCCGCACCGTCGCATCCGTGAGCACCGTCTCGGTGTTCTCGACCGCGGTCGTCGGCCTCGCCCTCTTCTACGACGGTGAGGCGACGGCGGACGTCGAGCTCAACGACTCCGGCGTGTGGGTGACGAAGACCTCCGCGGGCCTGCTCGGCCGGTTCAACTACGAGTCGCAGGCCCTCGACGGCTCGCTCGTCGCGGGCAGCGCGTCCTTCGACGTCCAGCAGGACGAGGGGCGGGTGCTCCTCGACGACGGCGGGACGAGCACGGCGTCGCCCGTCGACGTCGCGCACCTCGAGCTGAGCGGGCAGGTGCGCCTGCCCGCGGGCGCGCAGGTCGCCTCGGGCGGCGCGACGACGGCGATCCTCGACGGCGAGGAGGGCCTGCTGTGGGTCCTGCCGTTCGACGGCGCGACGGCGTTCGACGCCGAGGAGACCGAGCCGGTCGCGGAGCTGGGCGGCGACGGTGCGCTGACGGTGTCGCGCGACGGGACCGTGTTCGCGGCGGTGCCGTCGACCGGCACGCTCGTGACGGTCGAGACGAATGCCGGCGGAGAGCCCGAGGGGGAGGCGCAGGAGTCGTCGCTGCCGGTGAGCACGGGAGCGGAGCTCCAGGTGACGGCCGTCGGCGACGAGCCCGTCGTCCTCGACCGGTCGGGCGGGCAGCTGGTGCTGCCGGGCGGCGAGTCGGTCACGCTCGACGGTGCCGAGCAGGCCGCGCTGCAGCAGCCGTCCGCGGCCGAGGACGCCGTCGTCGTGGCGACGTCGACCGGCCTCGTGTCCCAGCCGCTGGACGGCGGCGACGCGCAGGTGCGCCGCGCCGAGGGCGTGCCGTCGGCACCGGTGCAGCTCGACGGCTGCACGTACGCGGCGTGGTCGTCGACGGGCCAGGTCATCCGCGACTGCGAGGGCCCGGACGACGACGTCGACAAGCGCCTCGAGGGCGTCGACCCGCAGGCGCGTCTGGAGTACCGGGTCAACCGCCACGTCATCGTCCTCAACGACCTCTCGGCCGGCACGCTGTGGATGGCGGCGGACGAGTACGAGAAGGTCGAGGACTGGGACCTCGTCATCCCCGAGGAGGCGGAGGGCGAGGAGTCCGACGCCGAGCTGACCAACCCCGAGCAGGTCGACCAGTTCATCGCCGACCGCTCGCAGCCCAACCGCCCGCCGCAGCCGCAGGACGACGCGTTCGGCGCCCGGCCCGGCCGCACGACCGTGCTGCCCGTGCTCGCCAACGACGTCGACCCGGACGGCGACGTCATGACAGCCTCCCTCGCGGGCGAGTCGCCCGGCAACGCGACCGTGCAGCAGATCCTCGGGGGAGCGGCGCTGCAGGCCGTCGTGCCCGAGGACGCCGAGGGCACCCAGGGCTTCCGCTACTCCGTCTCCGACGGCCGCGGCGGCGTCGCCGAGGCCGCGGTCTCGCTGAAGATCTCGCCGTGGGGCGAGAACGCCCCGCCGGAGCCCACGGGCGACCCGGTGCTCAAGGTCGAGCAGGGAGGCACCGCGACGATCAAGGTCCTCCCGTTCTTCCGCGACCCGGACGGCGACGACCTCTACCTCGCGTCCGCCGCGGCCACCGTCCCGGGCGACGACGTGCGCTCGCGCCCCGACGGCTCGGTCGAGTTCCGCGACGGCGGTACCTCGACGGGCCGCAAGATCGTCACGCTGTCGGTCGCCGACGGCCTCGGCGGCGTCGCCGAGGGCAAGCTCCTCGTCGACGTCGTGCCCGGGCCGCAGCCGCCCATCCCGGTGAGCGACCACGTCGTCGTCCCCGCGGGCCAGCCGGTCACGGTCGAGCCGCTGCGCAACGACACCGACCCGAACGGGGACGAGCTGCGCCTCGCGTCGGTCTCCGAGTCGGCCCCGGCCGAGATCACGCCGAACTACGACGCGGGCACGTTCACGTTCATGTCGAACGAGCCGCGGTCCTACGACCTCACCTACCAGGTGACGGACGGCCCGAACGCGGCGACCGGCCTCGTGCGCGTCGACGTCCTGCCGCCGTCCGCCGCGGAGGGCGCGCCCGTCGTCGTCGCCGACACCGCGCTGCTGCCCACGGGCGGCTCGACGCTCGTCGACGTCCTCGCCAACGACACCGACCCGGCCGGCGGCGTGCTCGTCGTGCAGTCGGTGCGCGTGCCCGACGACGCGGGCATCTCCGTGGCGGTGCTCGCGCACCAGATGCTGCGCGTCACCGAGATCCGGCGCCTCGACGGCCCGGTGACGGTCGAGTACACCGTGTCGAACGGGACCCAGACGGCGACCGGGCAGGTGCGGGTCGTGCCCGTGCCGGCACCGACGCGCCTCCAGCCGCCGAACGCCGTCGCCGACGAGGTGACCGTGCACGCCGGCGACATCGTGACGATCCCGGTGCTGAAGAACGACACGCACCCCGACGGCCTCGAGCTGTTCCTCCAGCCGGAGCTCGAACAGGACGTCGACCCGGCGCTCGGCGAGTCGTTCGTCTCCGAGGACACGCTGCGGTTCCGCGCCGGCTCCGAGGCCGGCACCGCGTACGCGATCTACCGCGTGCGGGACGTCAACGGGCAGGAGGACTCCGCCCAGGTGACGATCCGCATCCGCGACGGCGAGGACAACGCGCCGCCGCAGCCGCGCGAGGTCGAGGCGCGCGTCCTCTCGGGCGCGAGCGTGCGGATCGACATCCCGCTGCACGGCATCGACCCCGACGGCGACTCGGTCCAGGTGACCGGCATCGCGTCGCCGGCGTCGAAGGGCACCGCGAGCCTCGTCGACGGGTTCGTCGAGTACGCGGCGTCCAAGAACTCGACCGGCCTCGACACGTTCACCTACTCGGTGCTCGACGCGCGCGGCGCGACGGCGACGGGGACCGTGCGGGTCGGCATCTCGCGCCCGGGCGAGACGAACCAGCCGCCCGTGGCCGTCGACGACGAGGTGACCGTGCGCCCCGGGCGCACCGTCGCGGTCGCGGCGCTCGCCAACGACACCGACCCGGACGGCGACCAGGTGGGGCTCGTGCCGTCGGCCGTCGAGGACGAGCACGGCATGGACGCCGAGGTCGTCGCCGACCGCATCGTCGTGAACACCCCGGCCGAGGACGGCGCGTACACGTTCTACTACGGCATCCAGGACTCGTACGGCGCACGCGCCACGGGTGCGGTGACCGTGAACGTGGCCGCGGACGCGCCGCTGCAGCCGCCCGTCGCGCGCGACGACGCCGTCCCGGTCGAGGACATCCTCGGCGAGACGACGGTGACCGTCCCCGTGCTCGAGAACGACGACGACCCCGACGGCGCCGCGACGGAGCTCGTGGTCACGAGCGACGCCGAGTCCGCCGCCGTGACCGACGGCGGCGAGCTCGAGATCACGCTCACCGAGGGCCGTCAGGTCGTCACGTACACCGTGACCGACCCCGACGGGCTCACGGCGAAGGCGTTCGTCAAGGTCCCCGGCCTCACCGACCAGGCGCCGACGCTGCGCCCCGGCATCACGCCCCTCGAGGTGAACAGCGGCGAGCCGCTCGAGATCGACATCACGGACTACGTGCTCACGGTGGAGGGCCGGTCGCCGCGCCTGACGGTCGAGGACAAGGTCACGGCGCTCGAGGGCTCGCGCGAGGTCACGAGCATGACGACGCTCACGTACACGTCGAACGCCGGGTACGTCGGCCCCGCCGCCGTGACGTTCGAGGTCACCGACGGCTCCGGCCCCGGCGACCCGGACGGCAACACGGCTCTGCTCACGCTGCCGATCACCGTGCTGCCGCCGGAGAACATGCCGCCGGAGATGAGCGGTACGCCGACGCTCGACGTCGCGGCCGGCGAGGAGGCGGCGGTCGACCTCGCGCGGTTCGCGACCGACCCGGACGAGGACGCGCTGACGTTCCGCGTCACGGGTGAGGCCCCGGGTGTCACGCTGTCCATGGAGGGCTCGACGCTGCAGGCGCAGGCGAACCCCGACGTGCCCAAGGGCACGGTCGTCAGCGTGCCGATCACCGTGACCGACGGCGAGCACCCGCCGGTCGAGGCGTCGGCCACTCTCACCGTGGTCGCCTCGACGCGTCCGCTCGTCCGCGCCAACACGGACACGCTCGACGACGCCCACCAGGGCAAGGCCAGCACCATTCCTGTGCTCGCGAACGACTCCAACCCGTTCCCGGAGACGCCGCTCAACCTCGTCTCGGCCGGTGTCGAGACCGGCCAGGGCAGTGCGACGGTCGACGGCGACCAGGTGGTCGTCACGCCGGACGAGTCGTTCGTCGGCGTGATGGTCGTCCGGTACCGCGTCGAGGACGCGACGAAGGACCCGGACCGCATCGTCGACGGGCAGATCCAGGTGACCGTGCTCGGCAAGCCCGAGGCGCCGACGACGCCGCAGGTCGGCGACGTGCGGTCGAAGACCGTGGTGCTCAGCTGGGATCCGCCGAACAACAACGGGTCCGAGATCACGGGCTACACCGTGCGTTCGCAGAACGGCTACGAGAAGCAGTGCGGCACCACGACGTGCACGCTCGACGGACTGACGAACAACGTCGAGTACACGTTCACGGTGTTCGCGACGAACGACGTCGGCGACGGCCCCGCGTCTCCCGCGTCGGCCGTCGCGCGTCCGGACGAGAAGCCGGACCCGCCCGCGGCTCCGGAGCTCGAGTTCGGCGACGAGTCGCTGACCGTCACGTGGAGCAACAAGACCTACACCGACCGCTCTCCCATCGAGACCGTCAATCTCGAGATCTCGCCGGCCCCACCTGCCGGTGCGATCCAGAAGACCGACCTCACCGGCACGCAAACCACGTGGGACGGGCTGAAGAACGGCGTCGCCTACCGCGTGCGGGTTCAGGCGGTCAACAAGGCGCCGGACCCCTCCGAGTGGGGCGAGTACTCGGCCGAAGAGATCCCCGCCGGTGTGCCCGACGCTCCTGCAGCACCGACCGCCACACGTGTGGAGACAGGCGTCGGTGGGCAGGTCCGGGTGACGTGGACGGCACCGTTCGAGAACGGCGACGCCGTGAAGTCGTACGACTTCGACATTCTCAAGAACGGGTCCGTCGAGCGGACGATCCCCGGCGTGACCGGGACGTCGCAGACCCTGGAGAACCTCGACACGAACGCGTCGTACACCTTCCGGGTCACGGCGGAGAACAAGGCCGGCAAGTCGGCCGTGGGTGCGACGTCGAACGCCGTCGTCCCGTACGGCACCCCGGACACGCCTGCCGCTCCGCGTGCCGAGCTCATCCCTGGTGACACGAACCAGAAGGCCCGCGTGACGTGGAACAACATCGCGAATGCTCGCGGGACGGGGCTCTACTACGAGGTCCGTGCCAACGGCGGCGGTGCGCGCCGCGCCGACTCCGGCATGACGTACACCGGCCTGACCAACGGCGAGAACTACTCGTTCACCGTCCGAGCGTGCAACGCGTACACGTGCTCCGGTTGGTCGGACGCGTCGAACACGGTGAAGCCCTACGGTGCGCCGCCTGCCCCGACCGTCAGCGGTGCCAACGCGGGCGTCGGGGCCACGCAGACCTCCGTGTCCTGGAGCACGAACGGCGAGAACGGCCGTCCGATCCAGATGCAGGTCCGCATCGGTGGCGGCGGGTGGGAGAACGTCGGCAACACCGGGTCCCGGACCGTCGGCAACGGCTACGACCAGTCGATCCAGATCTGCGGCCGCGTGCAGGACAGCGAGGGCCAGACGAGCGGTGAGAAGTGTGCGACAGCCCGTACCGGATCGCAGCCTGAACCGCGCGCCGTCGTGAGCAAGGGCGGGTACGTGAGCAATTCCCAGTGCGGTGATGGCACGTGCCACTACTTCCAGGTGACGACGACCAACTTCCGGGACACCGGCAACAGGTTCGTGGAGTGCTGGACCGACCGCAACGGCGCGCACTCCTTCGGCGGCACCACGGAGAACGTCCCGGCGAACGGGACGTTCCAGGTCGGGTGCTTCATCGGCTACGGCTCTCCGAAGTTCCCCGGCCACAACGTCTGGGTCGTCATCAACGGCCAGCGGTACGAGGCGAGCCGCTGGTGACCGGAACCGAGCCGTGCGACGCCACGACACCTTGAACCTCGACGCCACGACCAGGACAGGAACGACATGAGCACGATGACCCCCGAGCAGGCCACCTGGTTCGCTCAGACCTTCGACCGCCTCGTCGGCAACGTCGGCCAGGCCGTGCTGGGCAAGTCGCACGTCGTGCGGCTCGCGCTGACGTGCATGCTGTCCGAGGGGCACCTGCTGCTCGAGGACGCGCCGGGCACCGGCAAGACGTCGCTCGCCCGCGCGATCGCGGCGAGCGTCCAGGGCACGCAGAACCGCATCCAGTTCACGCCGGACCTGCTGCCGTCCGACGTGACGGGTGTGACGATCTACGACCAGAAGAGCGGGAAGTTCGACTTCCACCCGGGCCCGATCTTCGCGTCGATCGTCCTCGCGGACGAGATCAACCGTGCGTCGCCCAAGACGCAGTCGGCGCTCCTCGAGGTCATGGAGGAGGGCCGGGTCACGGTCGACGGCGTCGGCCACGAGGTCGGCCGCCCGTTCATGGTCATCGCGACGCAGAACCCCATCGAGCAGGCCGGCACCTACCGCCTGCCCGAGGCGCAGCTCGACCGCTTCCTCATGAAGTCGTCGATCGGCTACCCCGACCACGCGTCGACGGTCGAGATCCTCTCGGGCGCGTCGGTGCGTGACCGGAGCAAGGCGCTGCAGCCGCTCATCACGACCCAAGCCGTGACGGAGATGGCCGAGCTCGCGGCGCGCGTCCACGTCGACGGCGCGGTCCTCGAGTACATCTCGCGCCTCGCCGAGGAGACGCGCAACGCGCCCGAGGTGCGCGTCGGCGTCTCCGTCCGCGGTGCGCTCGCGCTCGTGCGCTGCACCAAGGTGTGGGCGGCCGCGCACGGCCGCAACTACGTGCTGCCGGACGACGTCAAGGAGCTCGCGCAGCCCGTGTGGGCGCACCGCTTCGTGCTCGACCCGGAGGCCGAGTTCGCCGGCGCAACGAACGAGGGCATCCTCGCCCGCCTCCTCGCGGACGTCGCCGCGCCGCAGGAGCGCCGCAGCGCCTGAGCCGCCGCGCACACCTGACGACGCAGCACGCAGCACCACGACCCGACCCGCACGAGAGCAGGACCATGAGCGACTTCCGACCCCGACCCCGCGGCGCGTCCGCCGGCACCCCGCCGACGACCGCGCTCGCCGGGCTGCTGCGTCCGCTCACCTCCGGCGCGGGCCGCGCGCTCGCGCCGGTCGGCCGGGCGCTCGAGCCGCTGCGCACGGCCGTGGGCCCGGTCACGTCGGCGGTCAGCCCGTTCGGCTGGGCCGCGCTCGTCGCGGCGGCCCTCTCCTGGTGGGCGGGGCTGCGGTTCTCGTGGCTCGAGCTGGTCGTCGTCGCGATCCTCCTCACGGTCGCGCTGCTCGCCGCCGTCGTGTTCGTGCTCGGGCGGTTCCGCTACGCCGTGGTGCTCGACCTCGCGCAGCAGCGCGTGACGGTGGGCGACCGCGCGGTCGGGCGCCTGGACGTGAGGAACGACTCGTCGCGCGCCCTGCTGCCGTCCGTCATGGAGCTGCCGGTGGGGCAGGGGATGGCGAGCTTCCCCGTGCCGCGGCTGCGGCCGGGCGCGAACCACGAGGAGATCTTCACCGTCCCGACGCACCGGCGGTCGGTCATCTCGGTGGGCCCGGTCCGCTCCGTGCGCGCCGACCCGCTCGGCCTCCTGCGCCGCGAGGTCGTGTGGACGGAGCCCGAGGAGCTCTTCGTCCACCCGCGCGTGAAGAACCTGACCGGCTCCTCGACCGGGTTCCTCAAGGATCTCGAGGGCCGCGTGACGACGGACATCTCGAACTCCGACGTGTCGTTCCACGCGCTGCGCGACTACGTGCCCGGTGACGACCGTCGCCACATCCACTGGAAGACGACCGCGCGCACCGGCCAGCTCATGGTCCGCCAGTTCGAGGAGACGCGGCGCTCGCACCTCGCGGTGCTGCTGTCCACGCGCGCGGACGACTACGCGCACGACGACGAGTTCGAGCTCGCCGTGAGCGTCTGCGGCTCGCTCGGGCTCCAGGCCATCAAGGAGGACCGCGGCGTCACGGTCCTCGTCAACGACGGCAACCTGCGCGGCGACCACCGCACCCGCCTGCTCGACGACCTCTCGCGCGTCGACACGGGCACGCAGCGCTCGACGCTCGTCGACGTCGCCCGCGTGGCCGGCTCGACCATCGCCGACGCGTCGGTCGTGGCGTTCGTCGTCGGTTCGCGCGTGACCCCGACCGAGCTGCGCGCGGCGTCCGCGCGGCTGCCCCAGGACGTCCGGGTCATGGCGATCCAGTGCGCGCCCGGCGCCTCGCTGAGCCGGCACGCGATCGCCGAGCTCGTCGTCCTGACGATCGGGGAGCTCGCCGAGCTCCCGGCCGCCCTGCGGAGGCTGAACGACTGATGAGCGCTCCAAGCAGCACCACCACGCGCGGCTCGCGCCGCGTCCCGCCCACGCCGTCCGGGGCGTCCGGCGCGACGTCGGGCACCGCCCGGCGCGGCACGACCCGGCG
>NZ_LWGL01000053.1 GCF_001722485.1 Cellulosimicrobium cellulans
GGCGCGACCGGTCACGGCAAGCCCGAGCTCGCGGCCGCGCTCGCGGCCGGCCTGCACGTCTCCGTGAGCACGGCGCCCGGCCTCCTCGCCGTCGCCGTCTCCGACGAGGGCCCGGTGGGCGTCGACGTCGAGTCCGTCGCCGCGGTGGGCGCCGCGCCGGTCGCGGACGTGCTCCTGCACCCGCGCGAGGCCGCCGCCGGTCCGCGTGCGCTGGCGCGCACCTGGGTCCGCAAGGAGGCGCTGCTCAAGGCGACGGGGCACGGTCTCGTCGTCCCGCCCGCGGAGCTCGTGGTCGCGGGACCCGACGAGCCGCCCGCGCTGCTCCTCGCTCCCCCGTGGCTCGGTGTCGGGCCGGCCGACCAGCTCACGCTCCGCGACCTCGCCGACGCCGACCTCGCGAGCCTCGGCCGCGACCACGTCGGCGCGGTGGCGGTGCTGCCGCGCTGAGCCGGCCGCCGCGCGCGGCACCGCTCCCGCCGACCGGGCGGCGCGGCGGCACGGTCAGGGCGCGGCGGGCAGCTCCGGCAGCGCCGCGTCGAGCAGCCAGGCGTCGAGCAGGGGGTCGAGGTCGCCGCGCGCGTCGCGCACGAGGTCCCGCAGGTCGTCCGTCGTGACCGACGCGTGGCGGTGCTCCTGCGTCCACCGGCGCAGGAGCGGGAAGAACACGTCGTCGCCGAGCGAGAGGCGCACCGCGTGCAGCGTGAGGGCGCCGCGCTTGTAGAGCCGGTCGTCGAACATCAGGTCGGGGCCGGGATCGGCGAGGACGAGGTCCTGGTCGAGCGAGGAAAGGCGCGCGTGGGCCGACCGCGCGTGCGCGTCCGCACTCTCGCGGCCGTCCGCCTCGGACCACAGCCACTCGGCGTAGCACGCGAAGCCCTCGTTGAGCCAGATGTCCTGCCACCGCGCGACGGACACGCTGTTGCCGAACCACTGGTGCGCGAGCTCGTGCGCGACCAGCCGGTCCCACGTCCCCTCGCCGTCGACGTGGTTCGCGCCGAAGACGGACAACCCCTGCGCCTCGAGCGGGATCTCGAGCTCGTCCTCGGTCACCACGACGCGGTAGCCCTCGTCGAACGGGTACGGCCCGAACCTCTCCTCGAACGCCCGCACGACGGCGGCGTGCCGGCCGAGGTCCGCGCGGGCGTCCTCGCGCTGCGCCGCGTGCACGAGGGCGCTCTGCGGGACCGCTCGCGGTGCCTCGTCGGCCGGGACGAGGTCGATCTCGTCGAACCGGCCCACGACCACGGTGGCGAGGTACGTGCACATGGGCGCGGTCGGGCCGAACCTCCAGGTGCGCGTCGAGGCCCGGCGCGCGACGTCGAGCAGCGGCCCGTTGGCCGCCACGACGTACCCGGCGTCCGCCGTCACCGTGATCTCGAACGTCGCCTTGTGCGCCGGGGTGTCGTTGCACGGGAACCACGTGGGCGCGCCGTCGGGCTGCCCCGCGACGAGCGAGCCCTCGGTGAGCTCCTCCCAGCCCACGTCGCCCCACGGCCCGATGGACGGGCGCGGGCGACCGCCGTAGGCGATCTCGAGCCGCAGCCTCGTGCCGCGGGCCGCCGTGCGGCCGAGCCGCACGCGCAGCCGGTCCCCGGAGTGCGAGAAGCGCGCCGGCCGCCCGTCGAGCACGACGCGCGACGCCCGCAGGTGCACGAGGTCGAGCTCGACCACGTCGACGTCGGCGTCGAGCACGACGTCGAGCGTCGCGACCCCGTCGAGGCGGTTCGGCCGCACGCGGTACGTCAGCTCGAGCCCGTAGCGGTCGACGTGGTGCTCGCTCGACCCGCGGTGCGGGGCGTAGGGGTCGGGCGCGTTCGGGTGATGACGGGGTGCCACGTTCCGCAGTCCTCCAGGGTCAGGTGCGCCGCATCGTACGCGACGGGGGTCGGACCACCGTCGCCGACCTCAGGCGTCGTCGCCCGTCCACGGCACGATCGGGTTGCCGTGCCACCGCGAGCCCGCGGGCACGACCTCGCCGCGCATCACGAGGGAGGCCGGCCCGACGCGCGCGCCCTCGGCCACGACGGACGCCGGCAGGACGACGCCGTGCGGCCCGACGGACGCGCCCGTGCCCACGTGCACCGTGCCGAGGCTCATCACCCGGTCGTGGAACAGGTGGGTCTGCAGCACGCACCCCCTCCCGACGGTCGCGCCGTCGTCGAGGTGGACCAGGTCGGCCTCGGGGAGCCAGTACGTCTCGCACCACACGCCGCGGCCGACGCGGGCGCCGAGCGAGCGCAGCCACGCCGTGAGCAGCGGCGTGCCGTAGACGTGCTCGGCGAACCACGGCGCCGCGACGGTCTCCACGAACGTGTCCTGGAGCTCGTTGCGCCACACGAACGAGCTCCACAGGGGGTGGTCGCCAGCGCTGAACCGCCCGACGAGCGCCCACTTCACCGCCGTCGTCAGGGCCGCCCCGACGACTCCGGCGGCGAGCAGGACGACACCGGACGCGAGCGCCGCCGTCCCCCAGCCGGCGGCGTCCACGACGAGCTGGCTCACGAGCACGACGGCGACGGCGAGCGCCGCCGAGCACACGAGCGCCGTCCACCGCAGCGCCTCGAACGCGCCGCGCGCCACGAGCAGCCGCGCGGGCGGCGAGAAGGTGCGCGACTCGTCCGCGCCCCCGGACACGACGCGGCGCAGGCGCGTCGGCGGGCTGCCGAGCCACGAGGAGCCCGACCGGGCCTTCGGGGGCGCGGCGGACAGGACCGCGACGAGCCCGTTCTTGGGCACCGACCGCCCCGGGGCGGTGATCCCGGAGTTGCCGAGGAACGCCCGCTTGCCGACGCGCGCCCGCGCGACGCGGACCCACCCGCCGCCGAGCTCGTAGGGCGCGACCATCGTGTCGTCCGCGAGGAAGGCGCCCCGCGCGACCTCCATCATGGACGGCAGCCCCACGACCGTCGACGCCTCGACGTCACGCCCCACGCGGGCGCCGAGCAGCCGCAGCCACGCGGGCGTCACGACGCTCGAGTAGAGCGGGAACAGGGTCGTGCGCGCGGAGTCCATGAGCCGCTGCGTGACCCACGCCTGCCAGCCCTGGCGGCTGTGCGCGGCGTGGAACCCCTCGCGCAGGCCGAGGGAGAGCAGCCGGACGCAGGCGAGGGTCAGCAGCGCGTACGTCGCGGCGGCGGCGAGCGTCGCCACGGGGAGCCACGCCGCGAGCGGGCCGAGCAGCGCGGGGAGCGCCGTCGAGGGGCCCGTGAGCGGGACGCCTGCGACGAGCACGAGCAGGCCCGTCGCGACGGCCACGACCGGCAGGAGGCTCAGCGCGACCCCGCTGAGGCCGTACGCGAGCGCCCACCGCCGTCGGCGGGGCGGGCGCTCGTCCGGCCACGGGTGCCGCACCTCGCTGCGCACCCGCACGGCCGGCGACCCCGCCCAGTACTCCCGCGCGCCCACGCGGCCGGAGACGCAGGAGCCGGCCGCCACGTCCGCGCCCTTGCCGATCCGCGCCCCGGGCAGCAGCGTCGACCGCGCGCCGACCGTCGCGCCTGCTCCGACCCGGACCGGGCCCAGGTGCAGCGTGTCCCCGTCGAGCCAGTACCCCGACAGGTCCACCTCCGGCTCGACGGCGCACCCTGCACCGAGGGTGAGCATGCCCGTCACCGGCGGGAGCGTGTGGAGCTCGACCCGCGGGCCGACCTTCGCGCCGAGGAGCCGGGCGTAGAGGCCGACGAGCGGCGCCCCGGCGACCGTCACGCCGCCCGCCGCGCCGACCAGGCCCTCCGCGGCCCACAGCCGCAGGTGCACGCCGCCGCCGCGCGGGTAGCGCCCCGGGCGCACCCCTCGCAGGAGCAGCCGCGCCCCGCCCGCCGCGAGGAGCAGGCGCCCCGGCGGGCTCACGAGCACGAGCCACCCGGCCACGACCCACCACCACGAGACGGGGTGGACGAACGGGAGCGACGTCGTCGCCGCGAGGACGTTGTTGACCGCCGCCACGCCCGTGAGCCAGCGCAGGCCCGCCACCGTGCGCAGCGCGAGCACGACGAGCAGCTGCACCGCCTGGGCACGACGCCCGACCGGGAGGGCCGGCTCGGCCGCCGGCCCCGGGGTGCCGGCCGAGCCGGCGGGACGGTCCGCGTCCGCGGCCTCGCGCTCGACGAGCGCGGCGAGCTCGCCGACCGACGGGTTGTCGTACAGGTCGGCCACGGTGAGGCTCGGCAGGCGGCTGCGCAGCGCCGAGACGACCTGCGCCGCCGTGAGGCTCCCCCCGCCGAGCTCGAAGAAGTCGTCGTCGGCGACCTGCGGAGCCACGCCCAGCACGTCGTGCCACACCTGCGCGACCCACTCCTCGGTCGCGGTCAGCGGTGCGTCGTCCTCCGTCGCACGCGACTCCGCCGCGAGCTGCGCGCCCTCGGGCAGCGGCCAGGGCAGGGCGTCCCGGTCGACCTTGCCCGAGGTGCGGGTCGGGATCTCCTCGACCACCGCGAGCAGCGGCACGAGCGCGGCGGGCAGCGTGTGGCGCAGGGCCTCCACGCTCGCGCGCGCGTCCAGCGGCTCGGTGCGGGCCGGGTCGGGTACCAGGTAGCCGACCAGCACCTGGTTGCCCGCGTCCGACCGGCGCACCGCGCTCGCGGCGGCGCTCACGCCGTCGAGGCCCAGCAGCGCGGCGTCGATCTCGCCGAGCTCGATGCGGCGGCCACCGACCTTCACCTGGTCGTCGGCGCGGCCGACGAACAGCAGCCCCGCGTCGTCGCGCACGACGAGGTCGCCGCTGCGGTACGCGCGCTCCCACCCCAGCCCCGGGTGCGGTGCGTACTTCTCCGCGTCCTTCGCGGGGTCGAGGTAGCGCGCGAGGCCCACGCCCCCGATGACGAGCTCGCCCGTGCCGCCCGGCGGGACCGGCGCACCGTCGGGGCCGACGACGGCGAGGTCCCAGCCGTCGAGCGGCAGGCCGATGCGGACCGGCCCGTCGCCGCCCAGCGGGGCCGCGCACGCGACCACCGTCGCCTCCGTGGGCCCGTACGTGTTCCACACCTCGCGGCCCGGGACGGCCAGCCGGGCGGCGAGCTCGGGCGGGCACGCCTCCCCGCCGAAGATGAGCAGCCGCACCGAGCGCAGCGTCTCGGGCGGCAGGAGCCCGGCGAGGGTCGGGACGGTGGAGACCACGGTGATGCCCTGCTCGGCGATCCAGGGCCCGAGGTCGGCACCCGTGCGGACGAGCGAGCGCGGGGCGGGGACGAGGCACGCCCCGTGCCGCCACGCGAGCCACATCTCCTCGCACGACGCGTCGAACGCGACCGACAGACCGGCGAGCACGCGGTCCCCCGGGCCGAGCGGCGCGTCGCGCTGGAAGATCCGCGCCTCGGCGTCGACGAACGCCGCGGCGCTGCGGTGCGTCACCGCGACGCCCTTGGGCGTCCCCGTCGAGCCCGACGTGAAGATCACCCACGCGTCGTCCTCGAGCCCGGGCCGCTCGCCGGCGCGCGCCCCCGGCGCCGCGCCCGGCGGCACGGCGAGGCGCGCGTCGTCCCCGAGGACGGCGCGCACGCCGGCCTCCGTGAAGACGAGCTCCGCCCGCTCCTCGGGGTCGTCCTTGTCGACCGGGACGTACGCCGCCCCCGCGGTGAGCACCGCGAGGATCGACAGGTAGAGGTCCGCGCGGCCGGACGTCGCACGGACCCCGACCCGCTCCCCCGGGCCGACGCCCTGCTCCACGAGCCGGGACGCGCGGGCCGCGACCTCGCGCAGCATCTCGGCATAGGTCAGCACGGTGCCGTCGTCGATCGCCGGGGCGTGCGGGTGCGCCTGCGCGGTGGCGGCGAGCACGTCGAGGAGCGTCCGCGGCGCGGGCGCCCGGCTCGCCGCGAGGAGCGGGTCGGGCGTCGTGGTCGGGTGGGACACGCTGCTCCTGGGGTCGGGAAGTCGGGACGGGCGAGGGTAGCGCCCCCAGGTGGACGCCGGGCGTACGGCCGGTGACGGCGCGGCGCCGCACCCGGGACCGGCAGGTGCCGCGGGGACGGCGATGCCCGGGTGGTGCACCGTGCGGTGCGCCACCCGGGCATCGGCTCGAGCGCCCTCACGGACGCCGCGGCGTCACTTCCGGGTGTCGGAGTGGTCGCCGATCTTGTGCACGAGGATCGAGTTCGTCGTGCCGGGCTGGCCCACCGGCGCGCCCGAGACGACCACGACGAGGTCGCCGACCTCGGCCAGGCCGTTGGCCTGGAGCGTCGTGTCGACCTGGCCGACCATCGCGTCCGTGTTCTCGACCTCGGGGACCTGGTAGGTCTGCGTGCCCCACGAGAGCGACAGGACGTTGCGCACGTGCTCCTGCGGCGTGAACGCCAGGAGCGGGATCGACGAGCGCAGGCGCGACATGCGGCGCGCCGAGTCGCCGGACTGCGTGAACGTCACGAGGTACTTCACACCGAGGATCTCGCCGATCTCGGCGGCCGCGCGCGTGATCGCGCCACCGCGCGTGTGCGGCGTCGAGCCGAGGGGGGCGATCCGCTCGCGGCCCGCCTCCTCGGTCGTCTCGATGATGCGCGCCATGGTCTGCACCGTGACGATCGGGTACTCCCCGACGCTCGTCTCGCCCGAGAGCATGACCGCGTCGGCGCCGTCGAGCACGGCGTTGGCGCAGTCGGACGCCTCCGCGCGCGTCGGGCGGGGGTTGTTCGTCATCGACTCGAGGACCTGCGTCGCGACGATCACGGGCTTGGCGTTGCGACGCGCGAGCTCGACGATGCGCTTCTGCACGACCGGGACCTGCTCGAGCGGCAGCTCCACCGCGAGGTCGCCGCGCGCGACCATGACGCCGTCGAACGCGTCGACGATCTCGGCGAGGTTCTCGACCGCCTGCGGCTTCTCGATCTTGGCGACGACGGGGACCGTGCGGCCCTCCTCCTCCATGATCCGCTTGACGTCGTCGAAGTCCTTCGCGGACCGCACGAACGACAGCGCGATGAAGTCGGTACCGAGCCGCAGCGCCCAGCGCAGGTCGTCGGTGTCCTTGTCCGACAGCGCGGGCACGGAGACCGCGACGCCGGGCAGGTTGAGGCCCTTGTTGTTGGAGACGGGGCCGGCGACCTCGACGCGCGTCACCACGCGCGGACCGTCGACGGCGGTGACGCGGACGAGCACCTTGCCGTCGTCGATGAGGATCGGGTCGCCGACGCGCGCGTCGCCCGGCAGGCCCTTGTGCGTCGTGGAGACGAGCTCCTTGGTGCCGACGACGTCCTCGGTCGTGATCGTGAACTCGTCGCCGACCTCGAGCCAGTGCTTCTCGTCGTTCGCGAAGCGGCCGAGCCGGATCTTCGGCCCCTGGAGGTCGACGAGCACGGCCACCGAGCGGCCCGAGGCCGCGGCGGCGGCGCGCACGGCGTGGTACACGGCCTCGTGCTCCTCGGCGCTGCCGTGGCTCCGGTTGATCCGGGCGACGTCCATGCCGGCGTCGACCAGCGCCTGGATCTGCTCCGGCGACTCGGTCGCGGGTCCGATGGTGCAGACGATCTTTGCTCTGCGCATATCTCCAGCCTCTAGTTGTCGGTCCGGCGGCGAGCCGGCCGTCGCGGGGTGCCCCTCCCTAGGATGCCCCGCACATCGGCCCGGCGCCGGGAACCCGGCGCCGGGTGCACGTCACGCGCGCAGCGACACGGTGCTCGCTCGCACCGGCGCCGGAAGCTCTGTCCCGCCCTGGAGGTAGGCGTCGACGGACGCCGCCGCCGCCCGGCCCTCCGCGATCGCCCACACGATGAGCGACTGGCCGCGTCCGGCGTCGCCCGCCACGAAGACCCCGGGCAGCGTCGACGCGAAGTCGTCGTCGCGCGCCACGAGCCCCCGGTCCGTGAGCCCGGCCGCGGCCTGCGCGGTGAGCGTCCCGGTCTCGGGGCCCGTGAAACCCATCGCGATGAGCACGAGGTCCGCGGGGATCTCCCGCTCGGTCCCCGGCCGGGGCGCGCGCCGCCCGTCCGGGAGGTACTCCGTCTCGGCCACGCGCAGCGCCCGGACGTTGCCGGCGCCGTCGTCGAGGAACTCGACCGTCGAGGCGAGGTACTCGCGCTCGCCGCCCTCCTCGTGCGACGAGGAGACCTCGAAGACGATCGGGTCCGTCGGCCACGGCTGGCTCGCCGGCCGCTCGAGCGGCGGCTGCTTGCCGATGGCGAGCGTCGTGACGCTCGCGGCACCCTGGCGCAGCGAGGTGCCGAGGCAGTCGGAGCCCGTGTCGCCACCGCCGATGACGACGACGTGCTTGCCCGTCGCCGTGATCTGGTCCGGGACCTCGCGCCCCGCCACCACGGCGTTCGCCTGGTGCAGGAAGTCCATCGCGAAGTGGACCCCGCCGAGCTCGCGGCCGGGGATCGACAGGTCGCGCGGCACGGTCGCGCCGGTCGCGACCACGACCGCGTCGAAGCGCGCCCGCAGCTCGTCCCACGTGATGTCGACGCCGATCTCGACGCCCGGGCGGAACCGGGTGCCCTCCGCCTGCATCTGGGCGAGGCGGCGGTCGATGTGCGACTTCTCGAGCTTGAAGTCCGGGATGCCGTAGCGCAGGAGGCCGCCGATCGCGTCGTCCCGCTCGTAGACCGCGACCGTGTGCCCGGCGCGCGTGAGCTGCTGGGCGGCCGCGAGCCCGGCGGGCCCGGACCCGACGACGGCGACCGTGGAGCCGGTGAGGCGCTGCGGCACCTGCGGCGTCACGTACCCGCGGGCGAACGCCTGGTCGATGATCGACACCTCGACGTTCTTGATCGTCACGGCCGGCTGGTTGATGCCGAGCACGCAGCTCGACTCGCACGGCGCCGGGCACACGCGACCGGTGAACTCCGGGAAGTTGTTCGTCGCGTGGAGCCGGTCGATCGCGTCGACCCACTGCTCGCGGTACACGAGGTCGTTCCACTCGGGGATGAGGTTCCCGAGCGGGCAGCCCTGGTGGCAGAACGGGATGCCGCAGTCCATGCAGCGCCCCGCCTGCTCCTTGAGGAAGACCTGGCCCTCCTCGAGGTGCGCGTGCACGTCCTTCCAGTCGCGCAGGCGCACGGCCACGGGCCGGTTCGGCGGGAGCTCACGCTCCCGCACCTTCAGAAAGCCACGGGGGTCAGCCACGGGCCACCTCCAGAATCTGGTCCCACACGCCCGGCGCGGCCGGGTCGAGCCCCGCCGACTCGGCCTTGTCGAGCGCGGAGCGCATGCGCGCGAAGTCGGTCGGCAGGACGCGCGTGAACCGTCGCGCCGCCGCGGGGAAGTCGGCGAGGAGCTCGGCCGCGAGCGGCGAGCCGGTCTCGTCGTGGTGGCGGCGCACGAGGGTCTCGACGAGCGCGACCTCGTCGTCCTCGAGCGGGCCGAGGCCCAGCTCGCCGGTCGAGAGGGCGCTCGTGTTGACGGCCTCTTCGCGCAGGTCGAGGACGTACGCCGTGCCGCCGGACATGCCGGCGCCGAAGTTGCGACCCGTCGGCCCGAGGACGACGACCGTCCCACCCGTCATGTACTCGCACGCGTGGTCGCCCACGCCCTCCACGACGAGCGTCGCGCCGGAGTTGCGCACGCCGAAGCGCTCGCCGACGCGGCCGCGCAGGAGGATCTCCCCCGACGTCGCGCCATAGCCGATGACGTTGCCGGCGATGACGTTGCTCGACCCGGTGAGGACCGCGTTGCGGTCGGGCCGCACCACGATGCGCCCGCCGGACAGGCCCTTGCCGACGTAGTCGTTCGCGTCGCCGAACAGGCGCAGCGTGACGCCGCGCGGGACGAAGGCCCCGAACGACTGGCCCGCCGAGCCGGTGAGCGTGACGTCGATCGTGTCGTCGGGCAGGCCCTCGCCGCGGTAGCGCTTGGTCACCTCGTGGCCGAGCATCGTGCCGACCGTGCGGTTGACGTTGCGCACCGGCAGGGCGATGCGCACGGGCTCGCGCCGCTCGAGGGCGTCCGCCGCGAGCGCGACGAGCTGGTTGTCCAGGGCCTTGTCGAGGCCGTGGTCCTGCGTCGTCGTGTTGCGCAGCGACGAGCCCTCGACGGGCACCGGCTTCTCGAGCACGGGACCGAGGTCGAGGCCCTGCGCCTTCCAGTGGTCGACGGCCTTGCGGGTGTCGAGCAGCTCGACGTGGCCCACGGCCTCCTCGAGCGTGCGGAAGCCGAGGCGCGCCAGGTACTCGCGCACCTCCTCGGCGATGAACTCGAAGAAGTTCACGACGAACTCGGGCTTGCCCGTGAACCGCGCCCGGAGCTCGGGGTTCTGCGTCGCGACGCCCACCGGGCACGTGTCCAGGTGGCACACGCGCATCATGATGCAGCCGGACACGACCATCGGGGCCGTCGCGAAGCCGAACTCCTCGGCCCCGAGCAACGCCGCCACGACGACGTCGCGCCCCGTCTTCATCTGCCCGTCCACCTGCACGACGATGCGGTCGCGCAGGTTGTTGAGCACGAGCGTCTGCTGGGTCTCGGCCAGGCCGATCTCCCACGGCGTGCCCGCGTGCTTGAGCGACGTCAGCGGGCTCGCGCCCGTGCCGCCGTCGTGGCCCGAGATGAGCACGACGTCCGCGTGCGCCTTGGACACGCCGGTGGCGACCGTGCCGACGCCGAACTCGGAGACGAGCTTGACGTGGATGCGCGCCGACGGGTTCGCGTTCTTCGCGTCGTGGATGAGCTGCGCGAGGTCCTCGATCGAGTAGATGTCGTGGTGCGGCGGCGGCGAGATGAGACCGACGCCCGGCGTCGAGTGCCGCGTCTTCGCCACCCACGGGTACACCTTGTGCCCGGGCAGCTGGCCGCCCTCGCCGGGCTTGGCGCCCTGCGCGAGCTTGATCTGGATGTCGTCCGCGTTCGTCAGGTACTCGCTCGTGACGCCGAAGCGGCCCGACGCGATCTGCTTGACCTTCGAGCGGCGCTCCGGGTCGTACAGGCGCTCGGGGTCCTCGCCGCCCTCGCCCGTGTTGGACCGGCCGCCGAGCCGGTTCATCGCGACCGCGAGCGTCTCGTGCGCCTCGGCCGAGATGGAGCCGTAGGACATCGCGCCCGTGTTGAACCGCTTGACGATCTCGCTCACCGGCTCGACCTCGTCGAGCGGCACCGCAGGGCGTTCGCCCTCGCGCAGCGCGAGGAGCCCGCGCAGCGTCATGAGGCGCGACGACTGCTCGTCGACCCGGTGCGTGTACTGGCGGAAGATGTCGAAGCGGCGCTCGCGCGTCGAGTGCTGGAGGCGGAACACCGTCTCCGGGTCGAAGAGGTGCTCCTCGCCGTCCCGGCGCCACTGGTACTCGCCGCCCGTCGTGAGGCGCACGTGCGGCTGGTGGTTGCCCGACGCCGGGTACGCCTCGGCGTGGCGCGCCGCGACCTCGGCCGCGATGACGTCGAGCCCGACGCCGCCGAGCCGCGACGTCGTCCCGGCGAAGTAGTCGCGCACGAGGTCGTGCGAGAGCCCGACGGCCTCGAAAACCTGCGCGCCGCGGTAGGAGGAGATGGTCGAGATGCCCATCTTGCTCATGACCTTGAGCACGCCCTTGCCGAGCGCCTTGATGAGGTTGGCGACCGCCTTCTCCGGGTCGACCGGGAGGTACCCGCGGCGGGCGAGGTCCTCGACGGTCTCCATCGCCAGGTACGGGTTGACCGCGGCCGCGCCGTAGCCGATGAGGAGCGCGACGTGGTGCGTCTCGCGCACGTCGCCCGCCTCGACGACGAGCGACACCTGGGTGCGGGTGTGCCGGCGCAGCAGGTGGTGGTGCACGGCGCTCGACAGCAGGAGGGACGGGATCGGCGCGAGGTCCGAGTCGGAGTCGCGGTCGGACAGCACGATGAAGCTCGCGCCGGCCTCCACGTGCGCGTCGACCTCGGCGAAGATCTCGTCGAGGCGCTCGAGCAGCGCCTCTCCCCCGCCGGCCACGCGATACAGGCCCTTGACCGTGACCGCGCGGAAGATCCCGGCCAGCCGGGGGTCCTTGTCGACGCGGATGATCTTCGCGAGCTGGTCGTTGTCCAGCACCGGGAACGGCAGCACGAGCTTGCGCGCGTGCTCCGGCGTGTCGACGAGCAGGTTCGGCTCGGGCCCGATCGCGCCGCCGATCGACGTGACGAGCTCCTCGCGGATCGCGTCGAGCGGCGGGTTCGTCACCTGAGCGAACATCTGCGTGAAGTAGTCGAAGAGCAGGCGCGGGCGCTGCGAGAGCACCGCGATCGGCGTGTCGGTGCCCATCGCGCCGAGCGGCTCGGCACCCGTGCTGCCCATCGGCGTGAGGATGACCTTGAGCTCCTCCTCGGTGTAGCCGAACGCGCGCTGGCGCCGCTGCACGGAGGCCGGGCTGTGCGCGACGTGCTCGCGCTCCGGGAGCTGGTCGAGGTACACCGAGTTCTCGGCGACCCAGCGCGCGTAGGGCCGCTGCGCGGCGAGCTGCGCCTTGATCTCCTCGTCCTCGATGATCCGGCCCTGGCCGGTGTCGACGAGGAACATGCGGCCCGGCTCTAGCCGGCCCTTGCGGACGATCGTCGCCGGGTCGAGGTCGAGGACGCCGGCCTCGCTCGCGAGCACGACGAGCCCGTCCTCGGTCACCCAGTAGCGCCCCGGCCGCAGGCCGTTGCGGTCGAGCACCGCACCGATGAGCGTGCCGTCGGTGAAGTTCAGGCACGCCGGGCCGTCCCACGGCTCCATGAGCGCCGCGTGGTACTCGTAGAAGGCGCGCAGGTCCGGGTCCATGGCGGCGTGGTTCTCCCACGCCTCCGGGATCATCATGAGCACCGCGTGCGGCAGCGGCCGCCCCGACAGGTGCAGCAGCTCGAGCACCTCGTCGAAGCTCGCGGAGTCGCTCGAGCCCTCGGAGCACACGGGCAGCAGCGGTGCGAGGTCGCCCAGCGCGTCGGAGGCGAGCGTGCCCTCGCGGGCAGCCATCCAGTTGCGGTTGCCCCGCACGGTGTTGATCTCGCCGTTGTGCGCGATCATCCGGAACGGCTGCGCGAGCGGCCACGACGGGAACGTGTTCGTCGAGAACCGCGAGTGCACGAGCGCGATCTCGCTCGCGTACCGCGGGTCGGACAGGTCGGGGAAGAACGGCTCGAGCTGCGCCGTCGTGAGCATCCCCTTGTAGGTGAGCGTCCGCGCGGACAGGGACGCGAAGAACAGGCCGAGCTCGTTCTCCGCGCGCTTGCGCAGGCGGTAGGCGCGGCGGTCGAGGTCCAGGCCGGCGAGCTCGCGCGCCGGGTCCGCGACGACGAGCTGGCGGAACACGGGCATCGAGGCGCGGGCCGACGGGCCGACGAGGTCGGCGGTCACCGGCACGTCGCGCCACGCGAGGACGTCGAGCTTCTCCTCCGCGGCGATGGCCTCGACGCCGCGGACCGCGGCGGCCGCCGCGTCCTCGTCCTGGGGCAGGAAGGCGGTGCCGATCGCGTAGTGGCCGGCGGGAGGCAGCTCCGCGTCGACGACGTCGCGCACGAAGGCGTCCGGGATCTGCGTGAGGATCCCGGCGCCGTCGCCGCTGTTCTCCTCGGCGCCGACGGCGCCGCGGTGGTCGAGGTTGAGCAGGGCCGTCAGCCCCGCGTCAACGATGTCGCGCCCGGGCGTCCCGCGCAGCGTCGCCACGAAGGCGACACCGCAGGCGTCGTGCTCGGCGGCGGGGTCGTACAGACCGTGAGCCGTGGGAGGGGCGGACAGGGCAGGTGCCCGGTGCGCGTCCCGATACTGCGGCGTGGTCATCAACACCGTCCTCACAGGCGCCCGGCCGCGAGCGGCCGGGCTGGTTCCAGCTGGGGGGTTTCGGGACGTCTTCGGCCCTACGGACATGACGGAACCCGCCGGGTGGTTCCCCGGGGTTCGTCGGTGAATGACGGATGCCTACCGACCGGGGTCTGGTCGTGCGGCATCCGCCTGCTCGGACTCCTCCGCGTCGTCGGAGTCCTCGGTGTTCTCGGTGCCCTCGGCGTCGGTCGACCTCGCGACCGGCACCGCGGACCCCGTGGTGGGCGCCGTCTCGGGATCCTGCTCCGCCGTCGCCTCGCGGCGATCGCCGAGCAGCACCGTCTCCTCGCGTCCGGGGTGGCGGCGTCCGACGAGCACGAACGCTGCCAGCGCACCGAGGCCGACCACGATCGACGTCCAGACGTTCAGCCGGAGACCGAGGACGAGCTCGGCCTCGTCGATGCGCAACATCTCGATCCACACACGACCGAGCGTGTAGACGAGAACGTAGAGCCAGAATACCCGACCGTGACCGAGCCGGAACCGACGGTCCAGGTAGATCAGGAGCAGGGCGGCGCCGACGTTCCAGAGCATCTCGTACAGGAACGTGGGGTGGAACAGGGTGCCCGGCGGGTAGCCGGCCCCGGCGGCCGCCGCGACGCTGTCGTCGACGCGCAGGCCCCACGGGAGCATGGTGGGCGCGCCGAAGAGCTCCTGGTTGAACCAGTTCCCGAGGCGGCCCACGGCCTGGGCGAGCAGCAGCCCGGGGGCGAGCGCGTCGGCGAACGCCGGGAAGCTCACCTGCTGGCGGCGGCAGCCGATGTAGGCGCCGACCGCGCCGAGCGCCACCGCGCCCCAGATGCCGAGGCCTCCCTCCCAGACGTACAGCGCGCGCACGGGGTCGCCGCCCGGGCCCCAGTACGGGTCCGGCGTCGAGAACACGTGGTAGAGCCGGCCGCCGACGATGCCGAAGGGCACGGCCCAGAACGCGATCTCGAGCACGTCGTCGGCCTCGCCGCCGCGCTCGACCCAGCGCCGTCGCGTGAGCCACAGCGCGACCACGATCCCGGCGAGGATCGCGAGCGCGTAGGCGCGCAGCGGGAAGGGCCCGAGGTACCAGGTGTGCTGCGGCGGGCTGGGGATCGCGGCGGGGACGACCCCGGCGGCGGGGACGCCCGCGGCCCAGGCCGTCAGCTGCTCGACGGCGGTCGCGGCGCTCATGCGACCACCTCGCCGACGGCCGTGCCGGCGGTCCGTCCGGCGTCCGGCGGCCCGTCGACCGTCCGGCGCACGCGCCGGACCCCGTCGACGAGCGACGTCGCGACCCCGCGGAGCGCGTCGAGGCGCTCCTCCCACGGCTCGTCCCCGAGCAGGGGGCGCACGAAGGCGGAGCCGACGATGACCCCGTCGGCGAACCGGGCGACCTCGGCCGCCTGCTCGCCCGTCGACACGCCGAGACCGACGCACACGAACGGCGCGCCCGCGGCGCGCGTGTCGGTCACGAGCTGCTCTGCGCGCGGCCCGACCTGGGTACGCTCGCCGGTCACGCCCATGGTGGACGCGGCGTAGACGAACCCGCGCGACGCCTGCACCGTCAGGCGCAGGCGGTCGGGCGTCGAGCTGGGCGCCACGAGGAAGACGCGGTCGAGACCGTGCCGGTCCGCCGCGTCGACCCACTCGCTCCCCTCGTCGGGGATGAGGTCCGGCGTGATGAGCCCGGCGCCGCCCGCCGCCGCGAGGTCGCGCGCGAACGCGTCGACGCCGTAGCGCAGCACCGGGTTCCAGTACGTCATGACGAGCACCGGGACGCGGCCGTCCGTGCGCGTGGTCACGGCGTCCACGACGCGGAAGACGTCCGGGACGCGGACGCCCGCGTCGAGCGCCGTCTGCGCGGCGGCCTGGATCACCGGGCCGTCCATCACCGGGTCGGTGTACGGGATGCCCAGCTCGAGGACGTCCATCCCGGCGTCGACGAGCGCCAGCGCGGCCTCGACCGAGCGCTCGACGGTCGGGAACCCGACCGGCAGGTAGCCGACGAGCGCGGCCCTGCCCTCCTCGCGCAGCTCGGCGAGGCGCTCCGCGGTGCGCGACCGTCCCTGCGTCCCCGTGCGCGGCTGTTCCTGCACGCCGTTCACAGCTCCCCCTCCGTGCCCGTCGCCGTCTCGGCGATCGCGTCGTCGTCCACGAGGTCGAACCACCGCGCGGCGGTCGCCACGTCCTTGTCCCCGCGCCCCGACAGGTTGACGAGGAGCACGAGGTCCTCGCGGCCCGCCGCGACGGCCTCGCGCCCGATCCGCAGCGCACCCGCGAGGGCGTGCGCCGACTCGATGGCCGGGATGATGCCCTCGGTGCGGCACAGGAGACGGAACGCCTCCATCGCCTCGTCGTCGGTCACGGGCTGGTAGGTCGCGCGACCGAGGTCGTGCAGCCACGCGTGCGCGGGGCCGACGCTCGGGTAGTCCAGCCCGGCCGACACGGAGTGGCTCGGCAGCGTCTGGCCGTCCTCGTCCTGCAGCAGGTAGGAGCGGGCGCCGTGCAGCACCCCGGGTGCTCCCCCGCTGAACCGGGCGGCGTGCCGGCCCGTCCCGACGCCCTCGCCGCCGGCCTCGAACCCGTACAGCTCGACGCCGTCGTCGTCGAGGAACGCGTTGAAGATGCCGAGCGCGTTCGAGCCGCCGCCAACGCACGCGGCGACCACGTCGGGCAGCCGACCGACCCGGTCGAGCACCTGCGTGCGCGCCTCCTCGCCGATGACCCGGTGGAACTCGCGCACCATCTCGGGGAACGGGTGCGGCCCCGTCACCGTGCCGAGCAGGTAGTGCGTGGTGTCGACGTTCGCGACCCAGTCGCGCAGCGCCTCGTTGATGGCGTCCTTGAGCGTGCGCTGCCCGATCGTCACGGGGACGACCTCCGCGCCGAGCAGGCGCATCCGGGCGACGTTGAGCGCCTGGCGCCGCGTGTCCTCCTCGCCCATGTACACGACGCACTCGAGGTCGAGCAGCGCCGCGGCCGTCGCGGTCGCCACGCCGTGCTGGCCCGCGCCGGTCTCGGCGATGACGCGCGTCTTGCCCATGCGCTTGACGAGCAGGGCCTGCCCCAGGACGTTGTTGATCTTGTGCGAGCCGGTGTGGTTGAGGTCCTCGCGCTTGAGGAGGACGCGCACGGCGCCCGGCGCGCCGCCCATGTGCTCGGCGAAGCGCGGCACCTCCGTGAGAGGGCTCGGACGTCCCGTGTACTCGCGCTGCAGGCGCGCCAGCTCGCCGACGAAGTCCGGGTCGTCGAGCGCCTTGCGGTACTCGGTCTCGAGCTCGTCGAGCGCCGCGACGAGCGCCTCGGGCACGAAGCGGCCGCCGAACTCCCCGAAGTACGGGCCCTCGTGGTTCGCGAGGGAGCGCGTCAGACCGCTGCGCACCGAGCGCTCGGCCTCGTCGGCGCCGCCGGACGGCACGGCGTCGGCCGCGGACGTGGTGGGTGTCGAGTCGGGCACGGGGCCGGACCTCCTGCGGGGTGGGTGGGCTGGTGGGCGGGGCGCGGCGCCTGAGGTGCGGGACCGGGGGTCGGCAGGCTCAGGGCCGCACGGACCACAGCGACGGGTGCGCCCCGGCGGCGACGAGGTCGGCGACCGAGGCGCGCGGCGCGTCGTCGGTCACGAGCGCCTCGCCGACGAGCACGGCGTGGGCGCCGGAGCGCGCGTAGTCCATGACGTCGTGGGGCCCCCGCACGCCCGACTCCGCGACGCGCACGACGTCGTCGGGGATGGCCGGCGCCAGCCGGGCGAACGTCGTGCGGTCGACGTCGAGCGTCTTGAGGTCGCGCGAGTTGACGCCGATGACGCGCGCCCCGGCGTCGAGCGCGCGGCTGACCTCCTCGAGCGTGTGGACCTCGACGAGCGCCGTCATGCCGAGGGAGTGCACGCGCTCGACGAGCGACGTGAGCACCGTCTGCTCGAGCGCGGCGACGATGAGCAGGACGATGTCGGCGCAGTGCGCGCGCGCCTCCCAGACCTGGTACGGCGTCACGACGAAGTCCTTGCGCAGCACCGGCACGTCGACGCGCGCCCGGACGGCGTCCAGGTCGGCGAGGCTGCCGTTGAAGCGGCGCTGCTCCGTCAGCACGGAGATCGCCGACGCGCCGCCCTTCTCGTACTCGCTCGCGAGCTGGGCCGGGTCGGCGATCGAGGCCAGGGCACCCTTGCTCGGGCTCGACCGCTTGACCTCGGCGATGATCGCGACCGCGTCGTCGGCCTTGAGGCGGCTCACGCACTCGAGGGCACCGGGCACGCGCGCCGCGCGCGCCTTGAGCTCGTCCAGCGAGGTCGTCGCCTGACGCGCCGCGAGGTCCTCGCGCACGCCCGCGACGATGTCGTCCAGAACCGTCATCGACCCATCACTCCCCGTGATCGTCCCCTCGTCCTCGCCGTCGAGCCGGTCGCGCTCCGCCCGCGCGGCCGGCCACCCCGTCGACGGGGAGGTACAGCCATCGTAGGGCCGCGCCCGACCGGCTCCGACCACGGCCCATCCCACGAGACGGGCCGGGCGCGCTCACGCCCCGGGGCCGAGCCAGCCGGTCAGCGCCGGGACGTTGCGCAGGACGCCGAACGCGACGACCACCGCGAGCCCCGCCCACGCGACGCCGGCGCGGAGCCGGGGACCGGGACGCCCGCGCCACGCTCGCACGAGCCAGACGGCCCACAGGGCGACGATCAGCGGGGCGACGAGGACCCACAGGGGGTTCGCCGCCCAGGCCCCGGCGACGTCGAGCCGGGCGAGGTCGTGCGTCGCGCGCAGCCCGCCGCACCCGGGGCACGCGAGGCCGGTCAGGGCCAGGAGCGGGCACGTGAGGTAGTGGCCGGGACGGTGGGGGTCGACGAGCGCGACGTAGACGGTCGCCGCCGCGACGACGGCACCGGTCGCGAGCGGCGCGAGCGCCGTGCGCGGGACGGGACCAAGACCGCCGGCCGCGGGACCGGACGGGTGCGGGCCCGTGAGGGCCCCGCCTCCCCCCGCTCGCGCGGACGGCGGTGGGGTCACCGGGAGACCGGCTTCTGCCCGAACCCCATGTTGCGCAGCACGAGACCGATGACGAGGCTCAGGGCGACGACGCCGATCCCGACCCAGAACAGCCAGACAGCGGCGGCCACGACGCCGGCCGCGGCGACGAGCACGCCGACGATGATGCCGATCATCGTGAACCACGCGGCGACGGTGTGGCCGTGGTTGGTGGGCGGCGCCGCGGGCGGCAGGTACGCGATCTCGGTGGTCTGGTGCTTGTCGGCCATGGGGGTCGTGCCTTTCGTCATGAAGTGCGCCCAGCCTATCGGACCGACCCCGGGCGGGCCGGTCCCGCGGGCGCGGGTGTCATCGGTCGGAGGGGTCCTCGCCGCGCGAGAGCGCGTCCCAGGCGTCGTGGTCGTCGAGCCCGTCCGGCGCGTCGCCCCCGGGCGTGGTGCCGGCCGCCGAGGCGGGCGCGGGGCCGGCGTCCCGCTCGTGGCGCG